>JBAVGF010000056.1:0-39835 GCA_049684675.1 Thermodesulfobacteriota bacterium
CGTCTGTGATCACCTTCAGGAGCCTCTCGGGGGGTGGAGTGATATCCAGCTTCCGAATCCGGGCGCCATTGACCCGGTTCTTGAGGTACTTCATAAACGGTTCGTAGGTCAAGGCCCATGTGCAGAAGAGTCCGACGATCAGCGTAACCCGATCCATAAGGCTGGTTTTTTTGAGAGATGAAACGCCCATCTTTCGCATGGCCAATACTTGGCAAGGAGTTCCCACCACACCGATCCTTTCCGTGTCCTCCCAGGGGCCTTGATTCAGGGCTTGAAGAGTCGGACCGGCCACATAGCTGGAGCCCGCGCAGGAGAGAATCTCATCAGGGCGGCGGACCACTCTTCCACGGGGAAGATGATCCGGAGTCCGGTGGGTCAGCACCGCCCCTTGGATAAATCCCTCTCTCAAGGCAAATTCCATCAGGGCAGAGACAACTCCAGCAGTCTGGCCTTTGTTTCGCAGGCCGGGAGCTGAAGCGCGGGCCATCTTGACTTGCTTGAACAACCCCATCTCAATGTTGAGATAGCTTTGTCCGAAGACTTTCCGGTGTATGGTTTCCAGGTCCACCTGGGTACGGGGGCAATGGGCAAAGCAGCGTCCCTCGGCGAGGTCGCAATTGTCCAATTTCACCAATCTCCCTTGCCAGGATTGCAGGTATGGGCACAGGGACAGACACGCCCCGCAGGAGGTGCAAAGATCCTTCTGGATGACGCAAGATTCAAGCGCTTGAAATCCCCTGTTTTCCAACCTTATTTGTCCCCTTACTCCACTGAGGCATTTCGACAATGTCGATGCTTTTTCATGTTTCGACACCCGCTCCAGTCTCGTGGTCCTTATTTCTTAGAGTGGTCGTACCAGCCCTTGCCGGTCTTTTCCCCGTAGTATCCCTGAACATATTTCTCCACGACGCTCGGAGCCGGAAGGTCGGCGAAGTCGCCCGTCTTTCTAAACTTCTCCGTGGACATGATGTAGTTGAGGTCGATCCCCGTCAGATCCATCAGGCGGAAGGGCCCCATGGGATGTCCGGCCCCTTAGACTGATGACCCATGTTCCCCGCTCCGACGACGCAGATGTTCTTTATATCGTTGAGGATCATGGCCTCCCTTGGTCCTTTCCTTTTCAGTGGTTTGGGAATTTTCTGTAATAAGTGAAGCTCCCCGGCCCACAGGCCGGGGCTTCCCGGAAAGGAAATATCGTCTTTTAATTGTCCCCTTAACCCAGCCTACAAGGCTGGGTTAAGGGGCACCTGCCGGTCAAATTCCCCTCCCTGAGTCCTATCAGACAGGGAGGGGAATTCTACCTTTTTGCGGATTCTCGAGTTTGGACGGCCGAAGCTTACGGCTCCCTCTCGATGATGGTGGCTATCCCCTGACCGCCGCCGACACAAGCGTTGGCCAGACCATAGCGTCCACCCTTAGCTTTTAAGATCCGGGCCAGGGTGCCTACCAGACGGACCCCGGTTGCTCCCAAAGGATGGCCGATGGCTGTGCCCCCGCCCATCACATTCACTCGGTCCGGATCGATACCCAGCTCCTTGATGCAGTTCAGGGCCACGATAGCGAAGGCCTCATTGATCTCCCAGTAGTCGATGTCTTTAGCCTGAAGGCCGATCTTCTCCAAGGCCATGCGGCTGGCGGGCACAGGACCCACCCCCATGATGGTGGGGTCCACTCCGGCGAATCCGATAGAGCGGATGGTCGCCATGGGCTGGATCCCCTTCTTCTTGGCGGTCTCCTTGGACATCAGGATCATGGAGGTTGCCGCGGCGTTCAAGGGCGAGGAATTCCCGGCCGTGATGACCCCATCGGGTTTAAAGGCCGGCTTGAGGTCTCTCATACCCTCGTACGTGGCATCATCCCTGACCGCCTGGTCACGATCCACGACCAGCATCTTTCCATCTGCCTGCTCGGCTTCGATCGGAAGGATTTCATCTTTGAAAAATCCCTCCTTCTGAGCTTTGGAGGCCAGTTGATGGGCGCGAGTTCCCCAGCGATCCATATCCTCTTTAGTAAAATCTCTCAGGGTGAAAAGTTTTTCCGCAGTGAGCCCCATATTGGTGGTCGTCATCATGTCCCAGTGTTTGAAGGCCTCATCCGTAAAAAGACGCATGTTCGGAGAGATGGCCCCTTTTTCCAAAAGGACTCCACCCATGGGAACACGGGTCATGTGTTCCATGCCACCCACCATCGCAATATCGGCAAAGCCCGTGGCAATTTCCATGAACCCGATTTGAATGCCGGCCATGGAGGAGCCACACTGTTGGTCGACAAACTTGGCGGCAATCGTCTGAGGCAAATTGGCCAGAAGGATGGGGTAACGGCCGCCATAGGTCCACTGCTCACTCACTCCCATGGCCGATCCCACGATGAAATCATCGATCTCTTCAGCCTTAATCCCCGCCCTCTTAATCACCTCGGGAAGAAGCTTAGCCAAAAGCTCATCTGACCTAAGTTTATGAAACCAGTCTCGGGCCGGATCATTCGGTCTGGCCCGAGAAAGAGCGGTCCTGAGATATCCGGCAATCACCACTTCTCTCATTGTTTTTTCTTTTGCTGTTTTTCCCTTCACTGTTTTTCCCTTCATTCTTTTTTCCCTCCTGGGTTTAGTTAGTTTTTTAAAGAAGGTTAATAAGCCGTCCGCTATCAGCCATGAGTCATGACCGGTAAACTTTTTTTACTTGGACATTTCCGGTTTTGGCTTGCGATCCTGAATTCCCGCCAGCTTCTTCACCATCTTTTTCCTGCCTTCAATGTCATACTGCGTCGTAATCGCAATCGCCTCCATGATCGGAGACCCGCCTCCATGATAGGCCCCGAGTAGATGAATTCCCCCGGTCGCCGAACAAATGACATCCCCCACATACCGCCACAACTGCGCCGCATCCTCCGGATGAATGTCCGGATTCCGGGTAATGTATTTGTAAAGAAGATCCTTGGTCTCGGGGTTCACAAAATCCCCCTCGTAAGGGAAGGTCGCCGGCATCCCCCCGGATACATCACAGAGAATCTCCGCCTCACGGAAGACCGCCTCGCCGGTCAAACAACGCCCCACATTCGCATAAATCGAATGTGGAATATAACTCCCGGGGCCGTATGGACTAAACCCCATCCCGGGAATGTATACTTCCGGCTTCCCTAACTCCGACGCGGTAAATCCCGCCGCATAGCCCAGCTCCGATACCCGGATGATCTCCGCCAGCTTGTCCCGCACATGGGAGGCCTTGCCAATCCCGTTGTAATCCGCCGCCAAAGCCACTGTCCCCAGCATCAAATCTCCTAACGCCGGCTTACACCCCGAATAACTATGGCGGTGAAAAAGGGCAAACAAAAGCGCACAGACCCCGCCGTGAATCGTCTCCCCGCAAAGGAAGACCCTCTCCCACGGAATAAAGGCATCGTCAAAAATCGTGTACGAATCCGTCGCCCCGGGCGCAAACCCTCTCTTGAAATGCTCCCTGTCCCGAAGATTATGCACCGTCACCACCTGCTTGACCCCTTCCCAATCCCCGGGAACCGCAAACGCCAAGGCCCAATCCTTCTCCTCCGGCAAAAGCGCCCGGGTCGGCACCACCAGGATTTCATCGGCCACAGAAGCCTCCGAGTTGTGCACCTTGGAACCCCGCACTACGATCCCATCCTTCTTCCGCTCCACCACGCGCACATACATATCCGGATCCTTCTGCTGCGAAGGCCGCTTCATACGGTCACCCTTCACGTCCGTCTGCGCACAGCAGCCCACCAGGTCCTCTTTCTGGAATCGCTCCAGCCACTTCTTGAAGTTGTTGTGATACTGGGTGGCCCCGTTGTTCTGCTTGTCCGCCTCGTAAGAAACATTGTAGATCGCATTGGCCCCATCAACCCCCATACACCGCTGAATGCATCCCCCGGCCGCCTGGCAGAGCAGTCGGGTCATATCCTGCTTCTTGTGCAAATCCTCTTTGTTTTGATGGATATGGGTAAACCGGTTGATCTTTTCGCCAGTCAAGTGCGAAGTTGCCGTGCAGAGGTCCTGATGCTTTGGGTCCCCGGCAAAGTCGAAGGTCAACCCGATGGTGTTGATCGTCGTCATCTGCAGCGCGTCATCGCGGTCGATCTTTCGCCCATCAACGTAAATATTCCGCCGCATCTTCTTCAACCCCTCGATATACTGTTGTTTCGTCCTCATGTTTCTTTTCTCCTTCCTTCTTTAATTATATGAATTTGGCGCGACTCATCAGTCTCGTGCTAAATTGAACTAACCGGTCATCGGGAAAGTGCCCTTATAACAAAAGGAGCCGTTAGAAATTACTTAACCTGAGCCCTGTGTGTTTTCAAGACAGCGCCTTTTCCGTGAAAAGCGTTCTTTTATCAAAGCATCGGAGAAAGCATTCAAGAGAAAACTCATAAGAATGGCGGTCTCTCTGCCCAAGGATTTCTTACCCCTTTTATAACCTATGGTAAGCATTTTATCAAAGTTTAACAAAGATTCGGCGTCCCTAAAAGCAAGTCATTCAATGTAAGATGAAGGTTTATTTTTTACGTCCGTTTCCTGCCGTGGGATGCCCGTGGCGATCTCAGGTCTACCGCTGAGGGTCCCGTTTAATTCCATATATGAGATAATAGCCTGCAGGATTAGAATGAATTACAGGCACCTCCCCGTTGCTGATCAGGATGGTCTCCCGGATCAAGATCCCCTTCCTCTGGTTCCTTGGCGCCCGATTCCAGCAGCGCCAGAATCCCCCTATATTCCTCCCGGGAGAGCTTACGGTAAAGATGGTAGAAGAAAATGCTCATGATTTCTCTTCCCTGGACAACCCTTTTCGAGAACTCTTCCGGGAAAAGCTTTCCCAGCGCTCCTTCGAAGTAATATTTGTGGGACATGACGACGATCTCCCGGAACTTATCCCGAAAGTGCTTCAAGGCTTCGGGGTCGAACCCCTCTCTGCCGCCTAAGCCGATGTTATCCATTTCTACGATCAATTTGCCGAGGGCAATATCGTCCTGAGAATAGACCTTCTGGCCACTGCGGACCTCCGGGGTGATGATTTTCCATTCTTCCATCCTGGCCAGCCATTTTCTTCCCAAGCCTGTCGCCTCCAGGAAAGGCTCTTCGCCTGATATCTCGTTCGGCAGGAACTGGTCTATGGGCCTGAAATACTCTTTTCGCAGATTGAGGAGAGACTGCCACTCGGAGGATTTTTTCTGCTTTTTCAGAATATTCTTGATCACAGCAAGAGGAAGGAAATGACGATCCTGAAGCTCTTTGATGAAGCGGATGCGTTCTACATAGCTGTCATCATATTCTGCAATGTTCCTTCCCCTCTTGAGGGGCTTGGGAAGGAGTCCCTCTCTAATGTAAAAATGGACGGTCTCCCTGGATACGCTGGTATGCTGAACCAGATCTCGGATCTTCAAAAATCCTCCTCTCCGTCCTGCAGAGGTTTGACCATTGGACGATCACAGGGCTCCATTGCCCCCCCGATCGGCTTTATTCGCCTTGTTATTACGCAGCCGTTGGAACATCTATCGTCGTAATACGCATTAATTTTTTCTCAAGGCGGTGGGCCTTCCTGGGGGAGAGACCGTCACCTTTGCCCCGATCGGGCTGTTTAGTTCTTAATGAGTATTACTAAATGCTATACATAAAAGTCAATAAAAATCTTATGCCTACCATTTTTCTCTTGACAAAAGGCTCGGAATTTATTATCCATCATTTATCACAAAAGCGCAACAATGTGAAGTCCCCCCCTAAGTGAAGACCAGCGCGCTTGGCGCTTATTCCAACAGGAGGTAACATCATGAAGACGGATTACAGGACTGTGAAAGTGGAAGTGAAAGGCGATGTCGCCGTTCTGGCTTTGAATAATCCTCCGGTGAACCAGCTTTCTGCGCATTTTGTGCAGGAGGTGGCCGATGCACTCCTCCAGGCCGGATCGGACAAGGCCATCAAGGCTGTGATCCTTACCGGCACTGGAAAAAATTTCATCGCCGGGGCGGATATCACTGAAATCCAGACGGTGAAGGACAAGAATTTTCTATTGCCTAGGGTGATGGAAAATCACCGTTTTATCAATTCGATCGAGGATGCGCCTAAACCAGTGATTTCGGCCATCAACGGCAATTGTCTGGGAGGCGGGCTGGAAATCGCCATGGCTTGCCATTACAGAGTTGCCGCCCAGGGTGTTCAGATCGGGCAGCCCGAAGTGCAAATCGGCCTCATTCCCGGAGCCGGCGGCACCCAGCGGCTTCCCCGACTGATTGGTTTTGCCGATGCCTTGCAGATGATCACGACCGGCAACCCCATTTCAGCCGAAGAGGGTCTGAAAAAAGGAGCCCTCGATGAAGTGATTCCGGCCAATCAGCTCCTTGAGCAGGCTTTGAAGGTTGCCCGCCGTTTTATCTCGGGAGAGCTAAATCACAAGGCCCGCCTCACCAAGAATAAGAAGGATAAGCTGCCGAAGCCGGAAGAGAAGGCGGGGATCGTCGCATTTGCCAAAGGGATGGCTGCCAAACAGGCCAAAGGATATATCGCTCCGTTTAAGGCCATTGAGGCCATGGAGCGGGGACTCACGGATAATTTCGAAGCCGACCTGAAAATTGAAGCGGGGCTTTTTGCTGATTGTGCCGTCTCGGACGTAGCCAAAAACCTCATCGGCATCTTCCTGAATACCCGAGCTGCGGGAAGGTTGCCCCGCATCGAAAAGATCGAGCCAAAAAAAATTAAAAAAGTGGGCATGCTCGGCGGCGGCGTGATGGGATCGGGGATTGTCAACCTGCTTTTGAACAATGGGTTTGATGCCATTCTCTGGGACATCAATGATGAGGCCATTCGGAAGGGCCTAGAGGCCCTTCGTAAAACATTTGCCTACCCGATCAAGAAGGGAAAGATGACTCAAGAGGGGCTGGACAAACTAATGAAGGAGCACCTCATCACCACCACCTCACTGGAAACTCTGAAGGACGTAGATCTGGTGATCGAAGCCGTTCTGGAAAACATAAAAATCAAGCAGGATATCTGGAAGCGCCTCGAAGGGATCTGTCGCCCGGACGTGATTTTCGGAACCAACACCTCGGCGCTACCCATCACTGAGATAGCCTCTGTCCTTTCGGACTCCGGCCGCATGATCGGACTCCACTTTTTCAATCCTGCGGAGCGAATGCAACTTCTGGAGATCATCTGCGGCAAGAAGACCTCAGATCAAACGCTGGCTACGAGCGTGGCCTTTGGCCGGGCCATTCGCAAGGTTCCCATCGTGGTGAACGACGGGCCGGGCTTCTATGTCTCCAGACAGCTCGGCGCTCTCATGGGAGAATCTACCTTCATGCTTTCGGAGGGCGTAGATCCGACCAAGGTGGAAGAGGCCGTGTTAGATTTTGGACTCCCCATGGGCCCTGCTACTCTGAACGACCTCACGGGAATCGACATCAGTTATCACGTGGGAAAGAACTTTGAAAAGGCATTCGGAGAACGATGTAAGATGTCTCCTCTTTTTGAACGCGTTTATCAAACCGGGTGCTACGGACGAAAGACTGGAGCTGGATGGTTCGACTACAGTGGAGAAAAACCTGTCCCGAACCCGAAAGTGGTGGAGGTTGTCCAGAATTATTTGAAAGAGAAAGGGGTCAAGCCCAAATCCATGACCCCGAAGGAGATTATGGACAGGATGATGGCTCGAGCCGTCAATGAGGCTGCCTACATGATCCAGGAAGGAATCTGCGACCGGCCTCAGGATATGGACCTGGCGATGATTTATGGGACGGGATTTCCTCCATACCGGGGTGGAATTCTCCGATATGCCGACGCTTGGGGAATTGGAAACGTGTATCAACACCTGCTGAAACTCGAAAAGGAGCTTGGGGTGAGGTTGAGGCCCTGCAACCTTCTCAAAGAAATGGCGGACAAAAGTAAAACATTTTATAAAGCGTAATTAAAAGCGCAAAGGCGAAAACGGACAGTTGCTGGCAAGTCTGTGGACAATTTTTTTTAATAAACTTGTTCAGTCAGGAAAGGAGGAAAAAAATGGCGCAGGTATTTAGTTCAGTAAAAGAGATTTTTGCGGGGATGGCCGGAAGGTTCAACCCTAATGCAGCGACCGGACTGAATGCTGTAATCCAGTATAACATCGAGGGCGCGGATGGCGGAAACTGGTACGTGGTCATCAAAGATCAGAAATGCACTGTATCCGAGGGAGTGCATTCCAGCCCGACCCTTACGATGAAGATGTCAGACAAGGACTGGATTGCTATGGTCAGCGGCCAGCTTAACGGCATGACTGCCTTCATGACCGGCAAGCTCAAGACCACGGGGGACATTATGTTGGCCCAGCGCCTGACGACGCTTTTCCCAACCAGCTAAGTCTCCAGTGGCCCAAAACAAGAAGAGTAAGATGAGGAGCCCGGCCCCTTTTGTTCCCTGTCAGGAGCGGATATCCACGAGGGGTTAGTCTGTCTGAAATCGGGGTCGCCGACCTATCTGCTTTCGAGACAGCGGTACGTCCCGTGAGATCCATCACGGAAGAGGAGATGCTTACCTCTGAAGTTGAAAGAGTTGTCTTGGTCTATGCAGAATGGTATAAGAGAAAGAGTGATATTGTTGCCGTGACGCCAGAAGCCTTGTCCGGGGCTGGCCGGTTCTGTTAAATTGAGGTTGGGGATTGAAAAATGGTTCCCGACATTTTAAATCATTTTTGTCCTGACAAATTGGGGCCACTACAAAATTTAAAGTTTTAGGGAGGAATTTATGGGCAAGAGGATCCTTCGGACGAAACTTTGCGACATGCTGGGGATTGAGTACCCCATCATAGCGGCTGGAATGGGGCCAACTTTGATTGGCGAAACTACGGGAGCTCCCGTAGAGCTGGTGGTGGCTGTCTCCGAAGCCGGAGGCATGGGAGTTCTGGGTGGCAGCGGTTTCACCGTGGAAGGATTGCAGGAAGCCATCCGACAGATTAAAACAAAAACAAAAAAGCCTTACGGAGTGGATCTTCTCTTACCCCAGAAACTCGACACAACGGGCAGATTGGGTCAGGCGGGTATAAAAGAAATGCCCTTAACCATGATCCTGCAGACTCTGCCCAAGCCGCATCAGGACTGGGTCAAGAAAGTGAAAGATGAGCTTCAACTTCCGGATGTGGAGATCATGGTCAAGATGGACACGACGACCATGCGCCCCCAGGAAGCAATTCAAGCTTGCATCGAGGAAAAAGTCCCGCTCTTTTGCGCGGGGCTTGGCAACCCTGGATTCATGGTGGCAGAAGCTCATGCGGCGGGAATGAAAGTACTCGCCATCACAGGGAACACTAAAAATGCCCGCAGGATGGCCCAATCCGGAATCGATCTTCTGGTGGCCCAGGGACACGAAGGGGGAGGGCACACGGGCCGCATCGGGACCATGGCTTTGCTGCCCCAGGCCATCGATGCCGCTTATCCGGTTCCCGTCCTCGCAGCAGGAGGTATCGGCGATGGCCGGGGACTGGCCGCAGCCCTGGCGATGGGCTGCATCGGGGTGTGGGTGGGGACCCGCTTTTTGGCCACAGACGAAGGAGGAGCCCTGCCGGTCAACAAGAAGCATATCATCGATTCTACGGATGAAGACACCCGGGTGAGTAAGGCATACACCGGCAAGACGTTGCGGGCGAGCTACAACAAGTTTCACGACCTCTGGGATGGTTCGGGATTGGAGCCGCTTCCCTTTCCCACTCAGGTTTTGATCTCTTCAGCTCTCTTGGGTAGTTTCGTCAAGGGGGAAAAGGACGACTATGTTGGTGGCCTCGCCGGCCAGGTCTCGGGGCTCATCAAAGAGATCAAACCCGCCCGCCAGGTGCTCGAGGGAATGGTGGAGGAGGCGGTGGATATCCTGACCCGAAGACTTCCGGAAAACGTAGTAGCTAAATAAGAATATTCACTCGAGAGACCGCCGAGATAAAAATTCAAGAAGTGGAGCCCCGCGATTTTGCCGGGGCTCCACACATCCGTAAACTCATCCAATCAATTTCAAAGCATGGAACTGATCATGATTCTCTGAATCTGACTGGTACCCTCACATATCTGGAGGGCTTTTACGTCCCTTAAATACTTCTCCAATGGTAATTTGCGGATATATCCGTGTCCACCAAGAATCTGGATGGCACCACTGCGAACCCTTTGTGCCATCTCCGTTGAAATTATTTTGCACATGGATGAGGCCATCGTCGAAAGGCTAAAGGGGGGTCGTAAATATGAATTTACCTGGGAGAGATGAACTTAAAGAGCTTCTGATCAAAGGCTGGATGACCCACGATGCCATGTGGTTTTACAGTTGCCTGCAGGAATGTGGGATCGAGAAGTCGAACAGGATCAACAAGGCTGCGATCAGGGCCATGTCAGCAATAGAGATCAAACGCATCCAAAAGGCCGTAGGTGCAGGGAAACTTGATACGTTTGATGAGTTTAAACAGTTTTTTGAAATAGTCATGGAGATCGCAACCGGCAAATTTATGAAATTTAAATACCGCTTCCCCGCAAACAACATGATGCATGGCGAATGGGACTCGTGTTTCGCTTATGAGGGAGTGAAAGCGATTGGAGTCATCGACCGCTATGAGTGCGGCATCATGCTGAGGATCGATACCTGGCTCGACACCCTGGGCATTCAATATGAAGTGGAACCCAAAGTGACAGGATGTATGATACACACCGACGGCAAATGCTTCCGGGATTACAGGTTTTTCTTTGATAAATAAATGCAAAAGGAGGAGACAAAATGAAAATTAGCGAAGATGTATGGACCTTCTACCAAAAACATTTAGACTACACCGATGACGAGATGAAGACATTTAGGCAAAATCCAAGGAATGAAGATGTCATTTCCAAAGCACCCGCATTGATGAATAAGACGATTGTTGTAGAAGTCGTGGATTCACAAGGCTGTAACAGCCAGCATAAAGTCGGTGACAAATTCTATTTCGACGGGTCAGGCAATCTGTTAACCAAACTTTGCCCCAAAAGAATCTGTTTCGGGGCGTTGAATTCAATGCCGCCATTGATTTCGATGGCACATGAACTCTTCTACGCCGGTGTTGACCCGAACGAGATGCGGTTTAAGAGAGTAGGTTGCTCCGATGTAGGGTTACAATGTGGGGGATGGGGGCGTGTTGTGATGGAATTACGAGTCGAAGATCGCAAGAAGGCGAATGAGGTAAAAATATGAGTTCCATTCGAGTCCGTTCTACAAAAGGTGAGTCTTCAACAGTCAGGTACCGCCGGTCGTGCACAGGGTCGGGGCACAGGAGGATGTTGAGATGGCGACCTTCAGGAGATCTACTGCGTATGTGATTTTGTCCTTGGCCGTCCTTCTCGGCGGCGGTTCGCTGATGGCGTTCTTGGTGTTTCTTCTGGCCGGCTCGCCAGAGCTAATAAACCTTAAGTTGCGTACAAACGAAGTGCTCTGGTGGGATGCTGGCCTCTCCATGGCCTTCTTCATTCAACATAGCGGGATGGTTCGAAGGTCGTTCCGCCAAAGGCTGGCTCACTTCCTCCCAGAGGAGTATGAAGGCGCTGTCTACGCGATCGCCTCGGGTATCGTCTTATTGGCCCTGATTGTTCTTTGGCAGAAATCATTCCCTGTCTTTACGGCATCTCGTGGCGTATTCCGCTGGTCGTTCTGCGCAGTCTATTTGCTGTCATTCACTGGAGTTATCTGGGGTACCAGAGCACTGAAAGCCTTCGATCCGTATGGGCTAAGGCCGATCTTGGGTCGTTTGAGCGGTAGGAAGCCAAGGCCCATGTTGTTCGTGGTCAGGGGCCCGTACCGCTGGGTGCGCCACCCTCTCTATCTCTTTATGATATTGATGATCTGGTCTTGCCCGGATCTGACGAGTGACAGGCTGCTGTTCGATGGTCTCTGGACGGTTTGGATCGCTATCGGTTCAATCTTTGAAGAACGTGATCTTGTATTGGAATTTGGTAACGCCTATCGTGAGTACCAGCGCAAAGTGCCAATGTTGATTCCTCGTCACCTTCGTCCGGTTCGGTAGGTGTGTAGTGTGTAGTGGCTGTTTCTGATCCGACGTAGAGTGAGAGAACGAGCTGATAGATAGGCCCAGGGCAGGACCAGCATTCTTTCTGAAATTTGTGCATGCGTGGGTTGCGGTCTGAACTCAGCATTTCTTGGGATCCGAGCATTTTGATAAAAACGATACAAAAAGGAGGAAATGTCCATGGGCATCGTGGATCTTAAAAAGGAGGGCGATATTTTCATTCTTACTATGCAGAGCGGGGAGAACCGATTGAATCGTACCTTTATCGAGGCCATGAATCAGGCTCTGGATACAGTCGAAAAATCCAGCGGGCCGGCAGCTCTCGTCACCATCGGTGGGGAGGAAAAATTCTACTCAAACGGACTCGACCTGGCCTGGCTCACGGGCGATGGTGAGAAAGAGAGACCGCAGTTTGTCACGTCAGTCCTGAAATTCCTCGGACGGCTTATGGCCTTTCCTATACCCACAGTGGCTGCGATGAACGGGCATGTCTTTGCTGCTGGAGCGATGCTGGCGCTGGCCCATGATTTTAGGGTGATGCGAGCCGACCGGGGTTTCTTCTGCCTGCCTGAAGTGGATATCAACATCCCAATGGCTCCTGGTATGACTGCCCTGATCAAAAGCCGGCTCTCGCCCAGCGTGTTTCGCACCTCCATTCTTACGGGAGTGCGAATCGGCGGTGCCGAGGCGAAGGAGTTGGGCATTGTCGATGAAGCTGTTGCCGCTGAACAGGTGCTACCGCGGGCCATCGCCCGGGCTAACTCAATGGCTAACAAGGGCCGGGATATCTATGGAACCCTGAAGCGGGGCATGTATGCCGAGGCAATAGCTTTACTGGAGAGCGGCGCAATAGATCTTCCGTGATTTTTTCACCGACAATAGTTGGAATCGGGTCAGATAGAAGCGCTTGGTCGCCCTTCGCCCCTCTCCATCAGCTCTTCCGACCTGCCGCTTTGCGTTTTTCATGATAGGACACAAACTTGCTCAGGGACGAGGCCGCCCGCTGAATCGAAGGGAAGACGGCGAATCCTGCAGCAATCAGCTCCTTTCTTGCCTCGTAGGCAAACTGCCTCATGGCGGCGGAAGCGAAGCTGTGCAGGATGACGGCCAGAGGCTTCCGGAGCGCCCCCTTGACCTCGCCGATCAGCCGCAGATAGATCCTCAACAGGTGGTTCTTGTCTTCCGTGGAAATGAGGCCGAAATGGTCGAATGCAATGTGCATGACCAGCAGGTCCGCTTCGTCGCATTGGTCGATCGTTTTCATTATATTCATGAAGATCTCGGCCGATTCGAAATTATTGATATCGACGGGGTTTTTGAAAATGCGTCCGGCCTCGGAAGGAAAAGTGTCAATCAGCTTTTTACGAAGTCCGTCGCTCAGCCGGGGCAGGACCAGTCCGGCATGCGTAAATTCATCCGCCAGGATCACGCTTGCGCCGCCGCCTATCCCGATGATAACCGTTTTCCTTCCTCCCGGAGCCGGCAGGCGCTGCAGCGCCATGGTGATATCCATCATCTCTTCAATGCTGTCCGCGCGGACGACCCCCGCCTGGCGCAGTGCGCCTTCCCACACCCGGTCTGAGCCGGCCATGGCGGTGGTATGTGATTTCGCCGCCTCGGCCCCCGATTTGGTTGTCCCGACTTTAAAGATGATGACGGGCTTGTCCTTCACGGTTGATTTCAGGGCCTTCAAGAATCGCGGGCCCTCTCTCACGCCTTCGATATAAGCGGTAATGATTTTTGTTTCGTCATCCTGCGCCAGGTATTCCAGGTAATCGGACTCGTTCAGATCGGCGCCGTTGCCCATGCTGATCACCTTGCTGAAAAGAATGCCCCGGCCCATGCCTTCCCGGACACAGTGCGCGGAGTTCCCCCCGCTTTGAGAGATCATGCCCACCGGACCGCTCGCTCTTTCAAAGTCGGCATTGAAGGTGAGGCCGCCGGCGGGGCAGTAAAGGCCCAGGCAATTCGGCCCGATCACGCGGATGCCGCCGGCCTTTGCCTTGGCGATGATCTCCGCCTGCAGGCGTTCGCCTTCGCTATTTTCTATCTCGCCGAAACCCGAGGTGAAAAAATGGATCGCCTTCACGCCTTTTTCAGCCGCATCCGCCACGAGCTGCGGTGTATAGGGGGCGGGGATGGCGGAGATGACGAAATCGATCTGATCCGGAATTTCTTTCACGCTTTGATAGATTTTCATGCCCATGACCTCGCCGCCGGAAGGGTTCATGGGGTATATCTTCCCCTTGAATCCGAATTGCGTCAGGGCCTCGAGAAATTTCAGGCCGGCATTGAATTGCTTGGTTTTCTCCGACACGCCGGCGATGGCGATTGTTTTGGGATGAAATAGAAAATCGAGATCTGCGCCACGTTTCATAAGAGGCATCTTTCCTTTACAAAAATATATTCCGGTCATGCCGGGGCAACACCGTCCCAAAGACATAAACCACCTCAGGTCTGCTGTCAATAGAAGATGTTGTTGCGAGCGGTCGTGATTGCGTATGAAAACCAGGGCCTCTCAATCTCCGATCAGGACGAATGAGGAGGGGTAGCCTGCCCTGTACCATATTAGGTTCAGGGCCTGCCGGCAGGGGGGGATTTGAAGCTTTTTCAGTGGACAACACAGGGGACCATAGACATAAAGCCTCAGATAAATAATCAATTAGAACTGCTGACTACACCTACAAGTCATTACTGGCAACCATATTCAGGAATTGAAGGTTACGAGTTGAAAGAGAGGGTAATGACCTTATTCAACTGCGTCTTCGAGAACCACGATCAGGGAACGAATGATTCTGAATCGTGACTAATTCTGATCCGACGCACCTTGTCTTGTTCCCGCAGTGCCTTGACCCCGTTGATGACGCTTTGTTTCCTTCCAAAAATTTTGGTGAGGTCGCCCAGCGCTATCCGAGTGATGATGTATGGACCACAAGAGCCTGTGCATTTGACGAAGAAACCGTCGGATTCTTCCTGTATATCTGAGCTTGCCCCGCATAGGTAGCATTGTTTCATAAGCCCTCCTTCCTCCGGCCTAAACGCTGCGGCTCACCGGGAGCCGGATTTATCGGCGATCCGGTGGAGCCGCTGGTTGAGGTTCGTTTGTATTTATCTCCCTTGAAATACTACTAAACCGCAATTCAAACATCGATATGCTTGTTGATTCCTAGGCCATTTTGACCTGCAGACCTTCTTGCCAAAGTACATCTCAAACAGAGTGAAAAAATACCGAATTTTTTACGTTGCTGTGTTGGTTTTTCCTGGAGACCTTCGGCCTTATCCCTTGTTCATTTGTGGTTGTAATATACACCCATTTCAGGGATTAGGGAAGGGAAAATTACAGGAAGAAGGCGAGGGATCCTACTTTCCCTCCCTATATACACTTCCAAATGCCTCTCATGCTCCTCCCAATTCTTTATGTATCCTTCGGGCAATTTTTTATCCCTTATCACAAGGAGATTTTCAGCATTGTTCTCCGAATTTCTGTCTTAGGAATAGGGCAATAGATAGAATTTTTATTTGACACATTTTGTTCTATGAGTTAATAATTTCAAGGACATCTGGCATTGATTTGATAAGAACGCGTTAAATAAATTGACGTCACCCTCTCCCTCACCCTCCCCCCTGGAGGGGGAGGGTCAGGGTGGGGGGGATAGGAGGTTTAACACATGTTTGATCTTTCCAAGTTTTCGTTAAAGGGTAAAACGGCGATTGTGACCGGTGGCAGCCGTGGTATCGGCAAGGGGGTGGCACTGGGCTTGGCCAAGGCCGGTGCGAAGGTGGCGGTGACCAGCCGCAAGATGAACGACCTGGAGGCTACTGCTGCAGAGATTAAAGGGTTTGGAGGGGAAGCATTCCCCTTGCAGTCGCATCTGGGCAAGATGGAAGAGATCAACCGGATGGTCAGCGCCGTCATGGAAAAGTTCGGAAAGATTGATATCCTGGTTAACAATGCCGGTGCCAGTCCTGCCATGGGTAGTGTGCTGGATTCCGATGAGCGTCTCTGGGAAACCATCATGAACCTGAACCTCCGAGGGCTTTACTTCACCAGCCAGGCGGTCGCCAAGGTCATGAAGAAGCAGGGCAGGGGCAAGATTATCAATATCGCTTCCGTCGATGGCTTCAAACCGGAACCCGGGGTTAGCGTCTACAGTATTTCCAAAGCTGGCGTCCGAATGATCACGAAAGCCTTCGCTTTAGAATTGGCCCCCTTTAATATCCAGGTCAATGCGATTGCTCCCGGGCCGATCAGCACGAAGATGCTCGATTCACACTGGTTCCACCTTCCGCCCGAAGAGGCCAAGAGGCAGAAGCAAGCAATGGCCAATTTCACGCCCATGGGGCGAATCGGTGAGCCCGATGAAATAGCGGGCGCTGCCGTTTACCTGGCATCCGATGCCTCCAGCTATACGACCGGCGCTGAGATCGTGATCGATGGCGGAAGTCTGCTGGGCCTGGGCCTTGTTCCACATCAAGAATAGAAGAGGGACCGGAGAATTAGTTCTCAAATATAAGAAGTCTCAAGTTAAAGGAGAGTACGGAATGAGTGGTGAAACCCTTTTAACCTATTTTCAAAAAAACGTTAAGGAGCAGCCCAATCGCGTGGCATTGCGGTTCAAAGAATATGGGATTTGGCACGATGTTACCTGGGGCCAATACGGAGAAAAGGTGAGACAGGTCTCCATGGGATTGATCAGCCTCGGTCTCAAAAAAGGGGAGTGCGTTTCCATCATCAGTGAGAATCGACCGGAATGGGTCTATTCTGATTTTGGGATTATGTTCGTCGGTGGAACCACGGCAGGGGTTTATACGACCAATGCGGCAGAACAGTGTGGATATATCGTCCAAAACTCTGGATCGAGATTCTATATTGCAGAAAATGAGGAGCAATTCGATAAGACCCTGAAATTCAGAAAAGACACCCCCCATCTGGAAAAAGTCATTGTCATGGAGATGGAGGGCTTGAAACGATTTAAAGATCCGTTGTTGATGAGCTTCGATGACCTGTTGAAGCTGGGAAAAGAGTTCGATGAAAAAAATCCCGGACTTTTTGAGAAACGGGTGAAGGAGGTCGGACCTGAAGACCTGGCTGTTCTCATCTACACTTCTGGCACGACAGGTCCTCCTAAAGGGGCGATGCTCACTCATCAGAACCTTCTCTATATGAGTGAGGCGATGGTCGATGCCAATCCGATTAAAGATGGTGATGAGACCCTTTCTTATCTTCCTCTTTGTCACATCTTTGAGCAACTCTACACTGTGATGATCAATATCCGTTACGGGACGGTCGTCAATTTTATTGAAAGTCCTGATACGGTTATGGATAACATGAAAGAAGTTTCACCAACGGTCACCTGTGGTGTCCCTCGGATCTGGGAAAAGTACGCCTCAGGGATTATGATTCGAATGTCGGATGCCACCTGGTTTAAGCGTATGGTTTTCAAGGCCTGTATGGGAATTGGGATGAAATATGCAGGGTTGAAACTGAATTTTAAGCCTATTCCTCCACACTTAAAGTTGGCTTATTTAGCGGCTTATGCGGCTGTCTTTCGGAAGCTCAAGGAACGGTTGGGGTTCGATCGTGTGAGGGTTGCCTACTCTGGAGCAGCGCCTATTTCGCCGGATGTGCTGAAGTTCTTCAATGCCATTGGCCTTCCCCTGATTGAGGGGTATGGCCAGACAGAGGGGACGGGTGTCACCACTGTGAGTCGAAAAGGCCATCTTAAGATCGGTAGGGTCGGACAGCCCCTGCCAGGATTGGAAGTGAAAATTGCTCCAGATGGGGAGATCCTTGTTAAGGGCCCAGGTATTTTCAAAGGTTATTTTAAGAACCCTGAGGCCACCGCGGAGACGCTCAAAGATGGTTGGCTTTATTCAGGAGATGTTGGAGAGCTGGACGAGGATGGGTTTTTGAAGATCACCGACCGGAAGAAAGATTTGATCATTACTGCTGGAGGGAAGAATATTGCTCCTCAAAATATTGAGAATCAGCTCAAATTCAGCCCTTATATCAATGACGCGATCGTGATTGGGGATCGTCGAAAGTTTCTGGCCGCTCTCATCGCCATTGATGAAGAAAATGTGATCAAATTTGCTCAGGATAACAAGATCCAATTTGGCACTTACGGCAGCCTCACGCAGGCCCCGGAGATCAAACAATTGATTCAAAAAGAAGTGGATAGGGTGAACAAGACGCTTGCCCAGGTGGAGCAAGTTAAGAAATTTACCATCATCCCTAAGAAACTTTATGAGGAGGACGGTGAAGTGACGCCCACGATGAAAGTGAAACGAAAGTTCATCAACGAGACTTATAAGGATATTATTGAGAAGATGTACCGCGCAGGGGCAGAGTAGCAGAGCGCATAGAGCATAGCGTTAAATGCCTTTTTGCCACTTGTTTTTGATTCGGGATTTGGAATTAGTGCTTGGATTTTGTTTGAGATTTGGGATTTGGAATTTTGGATTTTGAACGCTATGCGCCTTGTTCCATCCCCTTTGCACTCTTGATCAGCGCCAGCGTTTCTTTTTCTTCCACCTCTGATATCCTTTCATCGATTCCTCTGATCGAATACCCAGGTAGAACTCCTTGACATCTTCATCTTCCAAAAGGACATTCGGGGTATTTGCGGCGACAATCCTTCCATTCTCGAGCACAAATGCGTAACTGGAGATCTTCAATGCCATCTTTGCATTTTGCTCAACAAGAAGGATGGTTGTCCTTTCCGCATTGATCGTTTTGATGATTCTGAAGATTTCCTGAACAAGGATCGGAGATAGCCCCAGCGAGGGTTCATCCATCATCAGAAGTTTGGGTCTCGTCATCAAAGCCCTGCCGATGGCGAGCATCTGTTGTTCCCCTCCACTCAGTGTTCCAGCCCACTGGGTTTTCCTCTCAGCCAGAACAGGGAAATGGGTGATGACCCTGTCGTGGTCTTCCTTCACCCCTTTCTTATCCTTCCGGGTGTAAGCCCCCATCCTCAAGTTTTCATCGACACTCAATTCAGGGAAGACTTCTCTTCCCTCTGGAACATAAGAAATTCCCAGGTGAACGATCTCCTCTGCATCCTTTCGGTCAATCCTCTTTCCCAGAAATTCGATCGTTCCTTTATCGGGTTGATCTTCCAGAAGTCCCATAATAGTCTTCAGGATCGTGGTCTTTCCTGCACCATTGGCCCCCAGGATGGCGACGATCTGCCCTTCCTGAACCTCCAGAGAGACTCCTCTAATTGCCATGATCAGTCCATAGAGGGTTTCGATGTTCTTGACCTTAAGCAACCTTTTCCTCCTCACCCAGATAAGCCTTAAGAACCTCCGGGTGCTTCTGGATCTCCTCGGGTAATCCTTCCGCTATTCTCTCACCATAATTTAAGGCTAAGATTTTGTCGGAGACGTCCATGATCAGGTTCATGTCGTGTTCGACAAGGATAACGGTGATCCCGAGGTCATCCCGAATATCCTGAATCGAGAACATGAGATCCCCTTTTTCCTCCATGTTCATTCCAGCTGAAGGTTCATCCAAAAGAATAAGTTGTGGCTCTAAGGCTAATGCACGGCCAAGTTCGACAAGTTTTCGAGTCCCATAGGGAAGGTTTACAACAAACTGATTTCTTGCGACCTGCAATTCAAGAAAATCGATGATCTCCTCCACCTTCTCTCTGTGCTTGATCTCTTCTTTGGCTGCCTTTGAACGCTTGTAAATGAAGGTGGCACCTCTCCAGACCCCTGTCTTCATGTGGATGTGACGGCCTAACATGAGGTTATCCATGGTGCTCATATGAGAGAAAAGCTCGATATTCTGAAATGTTCGTGCAATTCCCTTTTTGGCAACCTGGTAAGGTTTTAGGTAAGTGATCTTTTCCCCTTTGAAGAGGATCTTCCCGGAATCCGGAGGATAAATCCCGGTGATGCAGTTAAAAATGGTCGTCTTGCCAGCCCCATTAGGGCCGATGATCGAATAGATGGATCCCTTCTCCACTTCAAAGCTTACATTACCCAGTGCTCTGATGCCGCCAAATGATATCGTCAGGTTTTCTATCTTGAGGATGGGGTTCATATTTCCCTGAAAAAATTGGATAGGGTAAGGGAGGCTTTAGCCTCCCGATTTAAAGGTGACTAAAGTCGCCCCTTCCCTTCGCTGTTTGCGCTATGCGCTCTGGCCTATGCCTGCCTGCCGCAGGCAGGCGCTCTGCGATCTTCCGATGACCTACTTCGTGATCTGTATCCAGTCCGTGAGTTTCTGAATAGTTCCGTCTGGTTTCACCTTTCCGTAAAAGACATGCTTACCGCCCTGTCGATCCATAGGAGTTTTAGGTTTGCTATAAGTAATGGGGGGACCGATCCCTTGCCAATTCTTTAGAGTTTCCATGGCACTGATCCAAGTTTCCGGGGTCAAATTCTTTCCCGCTCTCCTTACGCCTTCAAAGAAGGGTTCAGCAAAGATGATGCCCGCATAGTAAAAGACACCCCATCTCTCCTGAGGTGCTAACCTTTTATGGGCTTCTCTATATTTCACCATTAAAGGGTGATTGGAATCAGGCAATTCTCCAAAGTTGGAATTGATCATACCGCTCCACAGACCCTTTGTGATTTGAATCATCAGAGCCGAATCAGAGAGGGTATTGCTGGTTGCCCATTGAGGTTTAAAGCCAATTTTAGCCGTTTCAGCTAAAATTAATGCACCGTGGGTGGGCATTGCCCACATGATCACAGCCTCTGCCCCCGAATTCTTAAGCTTCAGCGCATGGGTGCTCAAGTCTCGGTCAGTGACTTCCGCCGAGATCTTAGCAACGAGACTGATCTTTTTCTTTAAAAGGTATCGTTCCACCCCCATGACTCCTTGTTTTCCATAGTCGTCATTCTGATAGAACATGGCGATCTTTTTATAGCCCAATTTTTCATAAAGATAGCCAGTTAGGTTAAACGCCTCGTCATCATAGAGAGGATAGATGGCGAAGAGGTATTTTTGAATTGGAGTGATCCATTCGTAAACCCCGGTGACGGGACCGCACCAAGGAACCTTATTTTCCATAAGGTAATCCCTTGCTGTCATCCCACAAGCAACCCCTACACCTCCTACCACTGCGAATACGCCCCGCGGATCGCGGTCCCCGACCTGCTCTACAAACTCTTTAGCAATGGCTTTTGTTTTCGCCGGCTGGTAAGAGTCGTCACGGAGAAAATATTTGAATTTTCTTCCGTTGATTCCCCCTTCTTCGTTAATGATTTTGACCAACAGGTCGGTGCCCCTGGCCACAGCACCCCATGGAGCAGCAGGTCCTGTTTGTGGCCCCCACTGCCCGATGAGGATCTCGGTGTCCGTCACACCGCGTTGCTGGGCTGACCCTGGGGCCGACATTAAGAAAATAGCCACAAGCAATAATGACAGAGAAACCAAAGTTCTTTTTAACATTTTCTTATCCTCCTCCTTTCTAAGATTTTTCCCCCACCCTTGCCCTCTCCCCACTGGGGAGAGGGTTGGGTGAGGGGATAGGTTAAACCTTTTTCACATAATGTTTCGCTAAGAGTCCACTTGGCTTGATGCACAACATTAACACGATGATGGCAAAAGCCACAGCCGATTTAAAGGCTAAAGAAACATATCCGCCGAAAAGATTTTCAATGATCCCTAACATTGCCCCACCGACCGCAGTGCCAGGCAAACTTGTCATTCCTCCTAAGACTCCAGAAGCAAATCCCTTTAGAAGAGGGTCCATCATCATGGGAGGGTCGAGCACGCCAAGAGCCGCAATAAGCATGCCGGCCACTGCGCCGACCATAGAACTGATCGCCCAGGTGAAGGAGAGGATCCATTTGGTACGGATGCCCATCACTCGAGCGGCCAATTGATTCTGTTGAGTGGCTCTCATCGCCGTGCCCAATTTCGTATAACGGAAGAAGAGAAAGAGGACAAACATCAGGACCAAGGTGACCAGTATGGTCCAGAAGTTGATCTTGCTAATGATTAAACCATGGAAGTTGTAGGCCTCGATATTGGAAACAGGAAAAGGAAATGACCTTTGATCAGGACCCCACTTCCATCCGGCGAATCCCATGAGAATCATTTCAAAGCCGAGAGTAATGATGATCAATCCTATTACGGTTGGGTCCTTGGCTTGTCTCAAAAAAACAAGTTCAAAGAACATACCCAGAAGGATAGCAAATAAAAATGTGAAAACGACTGTCCATTCGAAAGGTACATGATAACTGTCCAGGAGGGAAAAGGCCACATAGGTGCTGATCATGGCCATTTCTCCCTGGGCGAAGTTTAGAACCTCAGAGGTTTTATAGATGATGACCATGGCAATAGCCAAAAGCGCATAACAGGCTCCAACTGCCAGACCGCTCACAATCAGTTGACCCAGCATATCTTTCTCCAAATGCGGATTTCGAATTGCGGATTTCGGAATTCAATTCGCATTCCACATTCCGAATTCCGAAATCAAAAAGGCCACGTCTTCCAGTACTTTTTGGTACGAATCCAGAATCCAAATATTCCTAAAGGCTCAAAGAGGACGATCAAAATCATGATCAATCCGTAAACGATAACAGCGACATTAGAAATTCCTGCGACGCTCATATATTTCTCGGAAAAGGTGACCAACGCAGGTCCTATCGCTGGAATGTCCTGAATGGCCTGAAGTTTAATGTCGAGAAATGTCATCAGAGCAGCCCCCGCAATGGAGCCCATGATGGATCCTAGTCCGCCCACGACTACCATTGCTAAGAAGGTGATTGACATAATGAGATGAAAACTCTCGGGGTTGATAAAACCAAGGATAAAAGCAAAGAGTCCTCCTGCAATTCCTGTATAGAAGGCGCTCACTGCAAAAGCCAGGGTCTTGTAATAGGTCAGGTTGACTCCCATGGCCTCCGCAGCGATGTCGCTATCTCGAATGGCGATGAAGGCCCTTCCCACCCTTGTCTTGATTAACTTCACTGCGCCGATCACCATCAAAACGGCGATGATCACGATGGCGTAATAATAATGGATATCCTTCATCGGAGTTCCGAAGAGGTAGAGTTTTGGAGCTTGAAGTCCCATCCTTCCCCCAAAAAATTCCATATGCTTGATAATTGTGGTAATGGTCATACCGAAACCGAGGGTGGCGATGGCGAGATAGGGACCCTTCAAACGAAGGGCTGGAAGCCCCAAAATAAATCCAAAGACGGATGTAGTGAACCCTGCAATGGGAAGAGCAATCCAAAGGGGGAAGCTCCAGTTCAATACGAGGATAACGGTTGTGAAGGCTCCAAGGGCAAAAAATCCAGCGTGTCCCATTGATATCTGACCCGTATATCCGACGAGGATATTGAGACCGATGGCCACGATAGCATTGATGGTGATAAGATTAACCATATAAAGGGACATCCCCAAAAGATGATATTTTGTGATCAGCCAAGGCAGGATAGCCAGAAAAATGAGGAATAGGATGGACCAGACGAGGATGGTGTTACTCTTAAAAAGTTCAATGTCTTCGTAATAATTGCGCTTGATGTCCATGAAGAATTATCTTTGTGAAGTTTTAAGCCTCTGAAAAGTTATTGATTGAATTTAAAATTCTGTGAGACTCAACATGAAAGTCGGTAAATACTATATTTTTGGGGGTATATATTGTCAAGCTTTTTTTTAAGTCTCTTTTAAGTAATTGTTTAAGCAGAATCAATATTTCCCCCACATTGTGAGGTGAAAATGTCCACTCGCTTTTTTTAGTTTTCCTAAGTATACTGAAAATGAAAGCCTTAATCCTCCAATCGAAGAGTGCGCTTGAGAATCTTGCCGGTATGGCTCTTGGGTAGCTCCTTCACCAGATGGATTTTTCTCGGATATTTATAGGGCGCCACTCGTTCTTTGACAAACTGTTTCAACTCTTCTGGAGTAACGCAAGCTCCCTGGCGAAGCACGACGGCGGCGGCCACCTCTTCCCCCAGATCGGAATGCGGAACTCCCACCACCGCGGCTTCCATCACGTCCGGATGGGTGTAAAGAATCTCCTCAATTTCTCGTGGGTAAACGTTATACCCTCCCCGGATAATCATTTCCTTCTTTCGATCCACAATGTAGATGTATCCGTCCTTATCCATCCGGGCTAAGTCGCCTGTATGTAACCATCCTCCACGGAGAGTTTCGGCGGTGGCCTCGGGTTGGTGAAGATATCCCTTCATGACACCGGGTCCAAGGATAATAAGCTCTCCTACGGCTCCCGGGGGTACTTCTTCATCCTGATCGTTTACGATCCGCGCCTGAAATCCGGGAATAGGAAGGCCAATGGATCCGGGACGGGTTTGGCGACCGAAGGGGTTCTCCACGCACACCGGGGAGCACTCGGTCAGTCCGTATCCTTCGTAGATGGTGGTATGGAAGCGATCCTCGAATCGGCGAAGCACCTGGACTGGAAGAGAGGCGCCACCTGAGACACAAAACCGAAGTCCAGATCGCCTCGGCGGACATAGATCGGCTAACTCGACCAGGCGGTTGAAGATAGTGGGTACCGCGATTAAGATCGAACTTTCCTCCTCCTCAATGGCCGAAAACAGATCCTCGACATTGAAAGCGGACCAAAGCCGGATGGTCAAACCGAGATAGAGAGAGGCGTTGAGCGCGCTCGTCTGGCCAAAAATGTGGTAAAAAGGCAGGACGCCGAAAACCACATCATCGGGTCCGGTAGATCGCATGTTGGCGACGGTCATGGCATTGTTAGCCAGGTTGTAGTGAGTGAGCATGGCTCCTTTGGGATGACCTGTGGTGCCGCTGGTGTAGACGATGGCCCAGGAGTCGTCATCCCGCGTTGGATATGGATGAAATGCCCCATTATCAACGAAGAGTTCCTCCAGAGGGAGGAACCCCTGGCCGGGCAGTACGCCTTGGGCGATGCGAAGATCCATCTTTGGGAGATGTTCCATGACCTGGCGAGGGTGCTCCAGGTAGTCTTTGTGGCCGATGAAGGCCCGTGCACCGGAGTCCTTAAAAATATGGTCGAGCTCTCCCGTTCGATACAGGAAGTTTACCGGCACGACAACGGCTCCCATCTTCGCTAACGCATAGTAAACGATGACCCACTCTATGGAGTTTGGAATCATCAATATGCATACATCTCCAGGGTGGAGTCCTGCATGAACGAGACCATGGGATAGGCGATCCACTTGTCGGTTTAATTCTTCATAAGTTACCGTTCGTTCCAGGAAACGAATCGCTGGATGTTCAGGCCTCCGTTCAGCGCTCGCAATAAGAAGGTTAGAAATATTCACGAACTTACCTTAACCTCCCTTTCTTATACCCTCTTGCCGGACCTATGGCAGGCGATCCCATCTCTTGATCCGTAACCCTCTGCAAGGGATAAGGGCTTCAGGCAGGAAGAGGACAAGGTGGGTTCCCTGCGGTGAAATATCTGCGGGTTCATGGGCTGGATCAAACAGCGAGCTGTCCCCCATCCACAGGGAGAACAATACCCGTGACATACCTCGAAGCTTCCGAGGCCAGGTAAACCACGGCTCCTTTCAGCTCCTCCGGCTCGCCGTATCTGCCCATGGGGATTAGACCAAGGATTTCCTGACCGTGATGGCCCAAAACCCATTGGGTCATGTCCGTGGGAAACCAGCCTGGAGCAATCGCATTGACACGGATGTTGTACTTGGCCCATTTGGCAGCCAGGTCTTTGGTAAAGGTAATCAATGCCCCTTTGCTGGTACTGTAGGCAATAGCATCTGCTGCATCTTGGATTCCAATGACTCCCATGACCGAAGCAATGTTAATGATACTCCCGCTTTTCTGCTGGATCATCACCCGTCCAGCCATCTGGGAGAAGAGGAAAGCACCGGTCATATTGGTGCTCATGACTTTTTCCCAACCTTCCAGAGAATAGTCCTCTGCCGATCCGCCCCGGGTGATTCCAGAGTTGTTGACCAAAATGTCCAATCGTCCGAATTCCTTCAAAGTCTTATCCACCACGCCCTGGATCTCCGCCGAAGATCTTACATCGCAAGCCATGGCTAAAGTCTTTACTCCCAATTTTGACAGGTCCTGAGCCGCCTTCTGACAATTTTCGATCTTCCTCGAGCAAAGTACAATATTCGCTCCAACCTCGGCTAAGCCTTCAGCCATCTTTAAACCGATACCTCTTCCTCCGCCGGTAACGATCGCTACTTTGCCCTTCAAATCGAACATCTCCCTGACATTCATGACCACACCTCGTAATGAAATGATACGATTCTGCTTCCGGTTGGCTTGGCCGGCAGGTGCCCCGGAGCCCCGCCTTATAGGCGGGGTCAAGGGGCACAATTAGAAAACATGTTCCTTTGCTCGCATCACGCTCGCCACTTCGTGCCCGGGAAGCCTCGCCCTCTGGGCGGGAAGCTTCAATATAAGAAAAACGAAGTTGTCTGTCAAGCGACCGTCAGCAAAAAGTCCACAAGACGCGGGGCGCCTTTGGCCAGTTTCAAATAAAAGGGCAGGGCCATTGCTGGCCCTGCCCATATTCTTTTTGTAGCCCACTATTTCAATCTGTCATTCATCCAATCGAGCATCGATTGTTTTACATCTTGATAGGAAGGCAGGAGCCCGGCTCATAAGCCGGGCTCCTGGGACGGACTTACTTAAGGGATTTCGGCTCTGATTGCCTCTGCAATCATTTCGTCAGCATCCTCCTTGACGATATAGCCAGCCTTCAATGCCTCGTACGTCGCATGCTTGAAAGCGTGGACATAAGCGTCATGGGTGGGGTAGAGGGAATGAAGTGTAGCATCATCGAAAGGCGTAAAATAGCCGTAGAGCAGGCAAAAGGAAGGGCCTCCATTATCCGCGCCGTTGTTGGTTCCTATGGGTACCTCGAAAGCTGGGAGGCGGAGACCGCCGAGCGCATTGCCGTAGCTGTCGCGGACGATGACGGCCGGAGTAGTTGGTCCACCTACCGAAGAAACCTGGATCAGAGGGGCACTTGGCGGAGGAGTCCCGTCCTTTACCCAACGGACGAGGTGGTCATAGGCTGCGTTCAATGCATAGAAGGTTGGGTTTCGGCTAAAGACGGGTGTGTGTGTACATGCAATACTTGAAGGAGCGATGCCATCGCGGAGAACGATTGGCTTCCGGTAGAGATAACTGTCGTAACCAGAGTGGGCAGCCCCTGCTATCTCCCAGGTATGACGATTGGCAGAATCGGGAATTCGAAGGTAGGCGCCGTTCTTGGTTTCGAACTCCGAGACCACCTGGAACACCTTCGTGCTAAGATCAGTGCGAAGGACGTTGCCAAAGAAGCGCCCTACGAGCAGGTAGAAGCCATCCACCACGTTGTGCAGTGGGTGGATCGAGTTGAAGTAGATCGTCAGCCTGCTGGCGGACTGCGAAGCCCCGATGGCGAGAACCAGCTTCACGTCGAGGCCTGCCATGGGATCAATCCCCTTAGGGCAGCGGACGGCCTGGGCAGCCTGGGAAAAAATGTCGTAACACAGTGAATCATTCATGATTGTGCCCCCGGCGGTCACATCCAGAGTTCCGTACCGAACCGGGCTCCAATCCTTAAGACCCGTTACCGGCGCCTGTACGCCCACTAGCTGGGCCGAGACGCCTACCCAAACGTAACCTGCCCGCATAAAATGCTTCCAGGATATCCAATGAGCATCGAGATCGTAGCCGGCTGTAACATTCTGCCATTCGAGCAGAACCGTTCCGTTGAAGTCTTTGGGTGAGACCGGCCGGCGGACGACAATTCGGGTTTTGTATGGATGGCCCCCGTCGATGATGCTCCCTGTTTGTAGAGCCGGAGTGTTGTAGCGATTGGCAGTGCCTTCAATAAAGAACTCCTCCTGGATATACCCATAGTCAGCCAAATCGGCGTAGGGGCTGAAGAACGGGTAGTTTTTGGACACGTCGCCAATCTTATCGGACGTCCAAGTCGGCCTGGTTACAGTCGGACTTGGTACGGAATTGTTTCTACAAAACTTATGGTGCCAAGGCCCCCCTTCTTGGTCCCAAGCTAAGGAATTGGTGACCAGCACTGCAGAAAACAAGAATACTGCGGCCATTGCAACGTAAGCTAATTTCTTCATCACACCCCTCCTTGTTTTTAATAATAGTGAATTGGCGTTCTTGAATTCCCTATTTCCCTGAGCTGGGATTCTTTGCGCCCCCGGCAGAGATCACTTATCCTGCCGGGGGCAACTCAAGCAGCATCTTTTAGGTTTCTCCACAGGGGAAGGCGCCAAGAGAGAATAGCTCCCAGGAGATTAAGAAACCTCTCAGTCGTGGAGCTGACCTGCAGTCGCTTGATCATCTTGTCTCCTCGTCCGCGGCGCTCCCTCAGCGGGCATTGTAGACGCCGAGCTGTTTCGGCGTGGGGACATGAGCGCGGCCTTCGCTGCGGGCGAGCATCCAGTCGACCAGCGTGTCGGCTACGACGCTGGCACCCGGCTGGCCGGGCATCAAGGAACCGGCGAGCGAGTCGTCCGACGACACGAAATCAGTGTGAAAGTAAAGCGATGTGTTGATCTTGGGATCGAACGGCGTAATCGCCGCAGCCGCAGGAGTCTGGAACACCCCTTTATTGTTGATCTCGGTGAAGTCCGTCACGCCTGGGAAGGGATTGACGACAGCCGTGTTATTGGTTCGATGCGCCACGTAGGCGGGAATCCCTGCGATCTCATCCTTGTTGATGTCGAGGTTCACGCCTTGCTCGTGAATATTGTAGATGTGATACCCCCCTAGGAATGTCATGTCACTCTCGTAGCGTTCCGAAGGGTAAAAGGTCTTAGGGTTCATGTCGCCTGCGTCGAGTGTCTTCTTGCCGCTCACGGGGAAGTGCACGGTCACTGGTCTCACGTTGGTGAGGGCCGGGGCGTATCCGTTGGAAGCCTGCCACAACTTGGCTTTCCCAACCTTTGTTAGGATGTGCCCACCTCCGCCCGCTTCGAGCCAGCCGTAGACCTTATTGGGATCGACCTGGGCTGCGGACGGGATGCAAACTCCTGTCGGTGTGATAATGTCGCAGAGTCCCTCGGTACCGGGCATGGGCGTGAAGTCGAGTTGCCCCAGGCCCTCGCCTAAGAAGCTGAGGACGGGGATCTGAAGGGAACTCCCCTTCACATAAGGATCCACGTCGAAACCCATTCCCGCAAACGCAAGGTTGGTGAGCCGCAAGGCGGCGAGGAAGGCCATGCCAGGAGCAGGTTTGGACGGATCTGGGGGATTCCAAGACCACGGCGGTGAACCATACCCCCACAGGGGTGCGAAGATGCTCTCGGCGTCCGGAGTCAGGGCGTGGTAAATACCAACCGTAGAAGTCTTGGCACCGGCTGCCGGACCTGACAAGGCGCCTATGGCCCCGGTGGCATCTGTGTAAACAGGGTCTACCCCGGTTCGTAAGCGGTTAACGTGATCGAAGTAGCTGGTAAGAGCGGTTGGCGTGGGAGCCCCCTGGTTGGTGCCGGCCGAAGGACCTCCGTCGAGAAAGATCAATCCAGCAAGATTCTCATAGCCTCGGCTGCCATCCTTTTGGCGTCTGCCTGCATAGTTCGCGACGAACCCTCCTCCCTGGGAATGACCGGCCAGGAAGACGCTCTTAGGCTGGTATGTCTTCGCAATCAAATTGATCATTGCTTCGATGTCTCCGGCATATGCTTCGAAGCCCCAATCGGCCATGAATGGCAAGTCCGCTTGGAGGAGCGGCTTCCATTTCGCGTCGGGCCGTCCCACCAAAAGCTGGGATGCAATCAGCGGGAAGTTGCCCGGTCGAGCTCGCAAAAGTGTGGGATCCGTGAGAACGGAGGGTCCGAAATAGTAATCGAGAGCCACTTCAGGATCATACTTCACGCGGGCCTGTCGCAGACCGACGGTGTCCTCGAGATTGCTTCCGCGCCGATCCATCACCCAGACCTCGACGCGACAGGGCGCGCCGTCACAGGTCCGCTGACTCGCCTTATTTACCAGTTGGGCTGCGAGGTAGAGCCAGTGGGTTGGCAAGCTGCTGAAGCCCGGCTGGGCGACCACGATGGCGTTTGCAGGCTTCGGACGGTCCCCATCCAGGGCGGTGCGGACGCGCAAGAAAGCCGCCGTGTTGAGAACGTGGGGAGTTCCGGGTGCATCCGTCCCGGGAATTTGCAGGTACTCCCCGATCACATCCGGGTATCCGGGTATCCGGCTTCCATCGAAGCAACTCTTATCCCCCCACTCTTCATTTCCTGATGCAAAGGAATTGGCGATGGGTAGAGCTAAGAACAACAATAATGCAGCAATTGAAAAACAACCTAATTTCTTCATTGTCCTCCTCCTTCCTTCTTACAATAACGAATTTGCATTTCTGATTTCTTTGAGCCAGGATTTTTAGCGCCCCCAACAGAGCCCCTTTTTCCTGCCGGGGGCAGCTTCAGCAGAATTTGATGGGCTTCTCCGTGGGAGGGTGGCGCCAATAGAGAATAGCTCCCGGGAGATAAAGAGGTCTCCTGAGGAATTTGTAAGGGCAATTTCCCGAGTATCTCTTTTTCATCATTGAGCTTGGTTGGAAGGTGGCAAAAATCTGCGAGTGCGAAAACCATATTATAAGGTGTGCATGAAGTCAAGAAAAAAATAACAGGCATGCATCATTCTTGTTTTGTCTTCTTTCCCACTGGACCATTGCGGTGCAGGGCTTTGGGCTCGAGCGGTTCTAAGAGAGATTCCCCTTCTTTGCGGTTTCTTCTTCCCGGAGGATCTTACGCAAAACTTTTCCGATTGCCGATTTTGGAAGCGAAGATCGAAATTCCACCTGCTTCGGGACCTTGTAAACAGCCAACTTCTCCCGGCAGAAGGCGATGATCTCCTCCGCCGTGCATGTCTCTCCCGGCTTCAGAACGATGAACGCTTTAACGGTCTCACCCCGGTACTTATCTGCGATGCCTACCGCCACTCCTTCCTGCACTTTGGGATGCTGGAAAATCACCTCGTCGATCTCCCGGGGGTAAATGTTGTACCCTCCGGCGATAATCATGTCCTTCTTGCGGTCCACGATAAAGAAATAGTCGTCTTCATCCTGCACGCCAATATCTCCGGTATAGAGCCATCCCTCCTTCAGCTGCCCGGCGGTTTCCTGGGGGTTGTTCCAGTACCCCTGCATGATCAAAGGACCTTTCATGATGATCTCTCCCGGCTCGCCCTGCTTCACGTCCGATACCCCATCCTTGATGCTGACGAGACGCACGTCATTGTCCGGTACGGGGACCCCGATGCTGCCCACTTTATGACCCAGAATCGGATTGGAAATCCCCAGGGCCGTGGACTCGGACAGGCCATATCCCTCACCGAAAGGGATACCCATATCCTTAACCTGCTCGATGAGCTCCATTGGCATCGGCGCCCCTCCAGAATTCAACATGCCCAGTTTTCGCTCCAGGTCCAGTTCAGCAGCCTTGGGATGGTTGATCACGGCGTTAATCATCGTGGGGACAGAGGGGAAAAAGGTGATCTCTTTGAAGTTGGCCAGAAGCCCCATGAATTCATCAATCTGGAAACGGGGGACCATAATCTGAGTGGCACAACTGAAGATCGCCCAGTTCATCACCACAATGTTTCCGTAGACATGAAAGTAGGGCAGGACAGCGATGACGTTCCGTCTTTCGTAAGAAGTGAGGGTAATTGTGGGGTTCCCCCAGAGGGCGCATCGAAAGGTTGAGGCAATCACGTTGGCATGGGTGAGGACGGCTCCCTTGGGAATTCCCGTGGTTCCGCCTGTGAACTGAATCAAGGCTGGGTCTTCTGGGTTTACCTGGACACGGGGGCGTTTGGTGGTTTGGACGCTGTCGATGAGAGTTGAGAAATGATGCCATCCCTTTTCCAGATCCAAGCTGGCTGCCGTGCTTACACCCATCCCTTTGATATAATCCGTAACGTTGGTTGCGATCACCCGAGGGATAGGAACTTCTTTGCACAGGACCCGGACGGTGGGAAGCACCATGTCAAAGGTGATGAGGGTTGTCAGGCCTGTGACGTTAGCCATCAACTTAAGCTCTTCAGCCGTGTACATGGGGTTGAGGTTCACGACGATCGCACCCAGCGATAACACCGCATAGTAAGCGATTGGATATTGGGGACAGTTCGGCAGATGGATTCCCACCCGCTCCCCTTTCTGAACACCCAGGGCTCCTAAGGCGGTGGCCATGCGTAAAATCTGTTGGCGTAGCTCCCAGAAGGTTATTTCCGTCCCGTAAAAGTTGAGGGCGGCCTTGTCCGGGTAGGCGTTGGCGGGAATTTGGATCAGTTCATGGATCGGAAGGCGGGGCACGCGAACACTCGTTGGCACATTGTAATCATAGTGTCTGTGCCAGGGTTTTGTTTCCAAGTTACATTACCTCCTTCTTCAGATTTTGGGAAATTAGTCCGTTTTCGACTGTTTCGCTTTCTCCTCGTCCTGCAGTACCCTGCGTAACACCTTGCCTACCAGTGTCTTGGGTAGGTCCTTGCGGAACTCGAAGAACCTGGGGACCTTATAGCCCGTAAGCTTCTCCCTGCAGAACTGCTGCAGTTCCTCCCGTGTTGTTCGGGTCCCCTGCCTGAGGACCACCCATGCCTTCACTGCCTCGCCCTGCCGCGAATCAGGGATCCCTCCCACACATGCCTCTGCGACCGCGGGGTGCATCGTGAGTACCTCTTCTATCTCACGGGGCCACACCTGAAAGCCTCCACATTTGATGAGGTCCTTTTTTCGCGATGTCAGGAAGAGGTAGCTGTCTTCATCCATATAGCCGATATCGCCCGTGTAGAGCCATCCATCGCGTAAAATCTCTGCCGTCTCCTCCGGCCGCTTCCAGTATCCCTGCATCAGCTGCGGCCCTTTGATAATGATCTCCCCTGTCTCTCCCTGCTTCAGCTCCTTCGTGCCGGTTTCGATGTCCATGATGCGAACCGCGACATCGGGCGCGGGGATGCCCACCGATCCCTGCTTCCATTTTCCCTTGACAGGGAAGGTTGCGCCAACAATTCCTGATTCCGTTAAACCATATCCCTCTACAACAGGTCCGCTGGTAAGTTTTTCGAATTGGTGCTTGGTCTCACTCATCAGCGGAGCTGCGCCTGAACCGACACGTGTCAGCGACCGCAGATCATCGGGCTTCAGTCCGGGATAATTCAGTATGGCTATCAGCGTGGCGGGAGTAACGGGAACGTTGGATATCTTATGGTCCCTGATCGTATCGACGACATTCTTAATATCCCTCGGGTTCTCGATGAGCACCTGGGGCATATGGCTCATCAGAAGTACGCCGAAAGAAACATAGACGCCGAAGGAATGGAACAGGGGCAGCGGCACCAGCGACTTATCCTCCCACTCGACAGTCACCGACTCATACCATGCCTTATGGACGATGGCGGTGATGATAATCGAATGGTGGCTACCCATCACTCCCTTGGGAATGCCTGTCGTGCCGCCGCTGAACAGGATGACGGCCGTGTCCGATGAGTTTACTTTGACGGCAGGACGCGGCGAATTTCTATACTTATCGATCAGGTCACTCCACCAGGCATCTCTTTTTTCAAGCTTGACCGAATCACCCTCCTTTTTCATCGGCGACCTGGCGTATGTATCGATGTCTGAAGCGATTACCAGGCGCAGCTTGGTGCGAGGCTGGAACGAGTTGACCGCCCCATAGTACGTCGAGCCTACGATGGCTACCTCTGCCTCAACATCGTTGATCGACCGCTCCAGCTCAAACGGCGTATACATCGGATTGAGCGGCACCACGATTCCCCCCGCCTTCCAGATGGCAAAGAACGCGATAAAGCTCTGCGGGCAGTTGAGGAAAAGACACGCCACCCGGTCGCCTTTCTTCACACCCCTGGCCGTGAGCGCGGCGGCCAGTCCACTGCTGTGATCTTCGACCTCGCGGTAGGAAACCTGCCTGTTCCGAAAGATGGCCAAGGGATGCTCCGGTCTCTGCTTCAGGCAATCCGCAAGGACATCGAGCGCGGTGATCTCAGGATAGGGCTGCAGCGAATGCGGCACGCCAGCGTCATAGTGTTTTAGCCATGGATAATCTTTCATACTAATGTTTCCTTAAGATGTGTTATTAACTTCCGGCAGTGGTTCCGATGCTGGTCACTCGCGTCCAATCGCTTCTACACCCCAAGATACGCTTTTTCCACGTTTTCGGTAAGCATACTTCGTGATGCTTTCCTTCTGTCATATCTTCTTTTTTGCCCTCCGGCTAAAATTTGGAAAGCACTGGCCTGGACCGAACCCAGGCTGGTTAAGACCATCCTTCTATTCACCAGGACGGTTAAACTAATCTTGGCTTTGACTCCGCTCTTTTCTTGGGTCCTTCTTCTTTTGAATCGAAGTTTGGAATGGCTTTCTTCCCTTAAAATGGAAAGATTTGGTCTGCCCCCGATGTGATAAGGATATTTGGTCAACCGTGTTGTCAAGAAAGTCGAGGAAAATAAGCCGGTCGCGTATCAAGTCGCCCATCCCTGTAATTATTTTTATTGCTTCCTGCACTTCCCAGGCTGCGATGATTGCGGGAGTGGCTGCGGGATTTCCGGTAAGGGTCTCAACCCCACAACCACTTTCCGTGCCGGAAATGTCGCAGATAGCCTTAAGCCCTTTATCTCCAGGAAGGACGGTCATCAGCTGGCCGCAAAAACCTGCGATGGCGCCGTGGACAAAGGGGATTTTTAGCTTATTGCAAGCATTGGCCACGATCTGCCGGGTCATAACATTATCCAGGCCATCAAGCACCACGCCCGCCTTTTTAATAAATCCCGTAACGGTCTGAGAATTAATCGTTTTATTGATGGGGGTCACTACCACAGCAGAGTTAATTTTTTTAACCCTATCCGCTGCCGCCCTGACCTTGGATTTCCGCAGGTCTGCCTCAGTGGCTATGATCTGCCTGTTGAGATTGTTTTCGACAAACCTCCCTTTGTCGATGATAACTAAATGGCCGATCCCCTGCCTTGCAAGGAGTTCGATCATCGTTCCACCCAGGCCACCCACTCCGCAGACGGCAACCGTGGAGTGAAGCAGCCTTAGCTGCCCCTCGATACCTACTGTACCGATGTTACGCAGATATCTGGCGGGAACGACGCCGTGTTCCAGGCAGGTGATCTCAATTTCCCGGGATGCGGTTTTTGTCTTGGAGGCGATATATCGTACGCTTTGGAGATCTATCACCAGCCTCTTCTGCTTGCCGGGGCTCACCCATGCCTTGCTCAGCTGGTGAATCAGTTTATCGGCAGGTGGACCTGTAGTCATATTTATTTATGAATTCAAAAATAAAATTCAGCATTGGCCGATTTGCCATTATTTTTTTTGTGGTAAAAATGTTGTTGCTCCTGTAAACCAGAGAGCTTGAAGGGCATCGCCTTCAAAAACAACCCTTCCATCATAAGAAGCTTCCATGGATTGATTGAGATCTGCCGATGCCATGACCTTGAAAGCGGTATCGGCATCCTTCCAGACCAGGGCCACGTCAAATTGTTTTTGATCGCCGCCGGGCACTGACGAAAATTTCCCGTTGTCGAAAATAAACATTCTTCCTCTCTTACCATCAGCGGTTTTAATCAACACCCTTGTTTTTTCTTTTTTAATGTATTCTTGAAATTTAAGATCTTTTTTGGCCGCTTTTTTAAGTTTCAGATAAAGAATAAAAAGCAAAAATGTAAATTTCATGTGTTCCTCCTTTTTTAGCCGCCGGCGATTCTGGGCAAGAGATCGATCTTGTCGCCATCTTTAAAGTTTATTGTATTCAGTAACTTTATATTTGTGCCGTTAAGCAGGATATTACTGTTATCCCAAATGGATTCCTTTTTACCAACTTTCATGGCCTTAATCTTTTTCTCAAATACAGGACCGAATTTATTCTCCACATAATCCCTGGCTTCGTCAATATTTTCCACATTGACCGTTACGGTTCGCGCGCCGAGTAAACCTCTCCACACTCCGATGAAGTTTATATTAATTTTAGGCAAATACGTCACCCTTTAATAATGGCTCCAGGAGCCTTTGCTATGATCACTGAACTTGATGCTGCAACTATACCGCCCCAATGGATGCGGCGATTTCCGGTATACCAAGGCTCTCCAAGCGCTTTTTCGAAGGCTTGCCGCTAATTTTGTTCCAGTCTCGGAGAGCATAATACTCCGGCAGCATCTTTCCCATATTGGGTACATGACCTTCCGTTCCACCTTCAGTTATCGGCCTCATAGCCAGCTCCGGCAGTACATCGTCTTTCGCGGTAATTCCAAGCTTGCAGGACAGGGACCTCTGCATCTCGAAGGTACGTTCCCCGGCCTTCAATAATTCATCCATGGTTGTGTTCCAGCCTGTGGATGCATTAATCATGTCAATAAGTATATTGAATGGTATCCCGGCAAAATGACAGATTCCCATTGAATCAGTCATATTTCTGAAATTCTGCCCTTTGACAACACCCGCAGCCTTATTATCATTCCAGCGGTCAGTTATCTCGATATCAACGTCAGGATGACCTGTTCCAAGATCCACCTGATAGGCATCATTTTTATTGTGATCCGCTCCACGCGGAGCAGTCGCATAAACGAGACCCATGGAATGATAAGCTCGCGGATCGTGCATGGGGAACTCCAGCCCCTTGCATTGGACGGCTTCTCCGGGCGGGCGGCCGTATTTTTGCGCCATCCGCTTAGTTCCACCTGCCAGGATCGCGCCAAAGCCCTCGTTCTTGCCGATCTGGTGTAAAAGCCCGATCGCAGCGTCGATATTTCCCCACGTGAGCTTAAGACCGCCGGTGTCCTTCTCCGTAATGACTCCAAGTTGAAACAGATAGAACGCATAGCCGGCGCTTGCGCCACTGCTGATCGTATCGAACCCATAAGCGTTACACATCTCGTTAAAGTAGACGGCAGTGGACATATCGAGGTCCAGCCCCATCATCGCGCCCCAGGCGATCAAGGTTTCATATTCAGGGCCTTCGACCCTATCATATAAATACTTTCCTTCTTTAATCTGGAGTATCTTGCGGCAGCGTATCGGACAGCCATAACAGGCGGTGCTGTCCGTCTGATATTTTTCCAATTGCTCCGCGCCGCTTATTTTCGCCTGTGGAGGAAAAGAGGGCGCAGTATAATAATTAGCCGGGCTGTCTCCGAAGGAAATAGCACCATCAACCCACCCGGCCGTACCGCTTTGATGCCAGAGTATGGTCATGAAACCTTCTTTAACTTCGGTCATAGCTTTACGTGCAGCTTCGCGGAATTTCTCCGGATCCTGCATGGGAAGCTTGATCTTGCCGCGAACCGCAATCGCCTTGACCTTCTTGGAGCCCATGACACATCCCAACCCTGCCCGGCCAAGGGAGTGGCCGTATTCGGACATGATATTGCCGTAAAGCACGAGGTTCTCCGAGGCAGGGCCGATACAGGCGACCTGAATGCGATTATCTCCATATTCCTTTTTGATTTCCTCCTGGGTCTTGTAGGTATCCTTGCCCCACAGGTGGCTGGCATCTTTAAGTTCCGCAACACCGTCCTTGATGTAAATGTACACCGGTTTGGCTGATCTGCCTTTGAGGACGATGCCGTCGTAGCCTGCATTCTTGAGCTCCGCTCCGAACCACGATCCGGCATTCGCATCTCCGTAATGCCCGGTGTAGGGTGATTTGGTGGCGCCGCCCCAGCGGCTAACGCTGGGGCCACTTGTGCCGTTGAGGAGACCGGTCATGAGGATAAGAGGGTTATCCGGTCCCAGGGGATCGGTCTTCTCATCGACCATGTCATAGAGGTAGCGCGCGGCCAAACCGGTGCCACCGATAAAATCGCGCGCGTATTTTTCATTCAACGGCTCATCTTGGAGCGTTCCCTTCGTCAGATCGGCGATGAGTATTTTGCCCTGATATCCGTTCATGGTCTCCTCCTTCGGATGTGTAGAAAATAGCGTGACCGTGTCCTTGCCTGCCGGCAGGCAGGCGTGCCACGTATCCGTAACTCATAAAAGTTTCATGCTTCGAGGGTGGTCTCGGCCATGGACTACTAATTAAAAGTCGATGCTTTTACCCTGATATGCATAGCGGAAAATCTTGTCCAGGTCTTCAGTCCCCGGCACGCGGGGGGCAGTCATGGTCATGATCTCATTCAATGCCCGACTTATCAGCCCGGGCATCTCTTTTTCATACTTAGCCTTGTCGATGCCACAATCCTTGACTGAAAGCGGCTGTTTAATTTCTTTGGCCAGAGCTCTTATTTTTGCAATAAGGGCTTTGGCACATTCCTTGTCGGATCCGGCTATGAGACCGCAGTAGCGTGCAATCTCAGCAATTTTTGTCGTTGCTTCCTCGGAACCGTTTATGATGTACTCCAGGGTATAGGGCAAAAAGATGCCCACCGTGCGCCCGTGAGGCAGATGGAAAATTGCGCCGAGAGCGTGTCCGGTGCCATGGCCCAGCCCGAACATGGAATTACTGCCGCTCAATCCGCCCATCATAGCCGCATTCATCATCTCCTTGCGCGCATCGAGATCATTCCCGTCTTTATACGCTCTGGGCAGATATTCCAGGGCCAGTCTTGTGGCGATCAACGCCGGTCCGGCGGTCAGACTTGTGCCCCAGGTGGAAATGTATCCCTCAATGGCCTGACACACGACATCCATCCCAGTGTCTGCCGTGACTTGCGGAGGCATACCCATAACCATGACCGGATCGAGTATGGCGACATCCGGCATATCTTCGGGAGTGCCCAGACCGATCTTGTAGTTATCCTTAGTGTCACTTAGTACTATTGCCCATGAAGCTTCCGAGCCTGTTCCGCTGGTGGTGGGAATGGCCATTAACCTGGCTTTTTCCCTGAAATTAAAATCGAAGTTTACAGATAGATCTTCCGGCTTCAATTCCGGTCGTGCCAAAAGGAGGATAACCGCTTTCGCAGCATCCATGCAAGAACCGCCGCCAATACCGATTACCCAGTCGGGTTGATATTTACCCACCGCCACACCACCTTTTCTGATTGTATCTGTCGAAGGTTCCGGCTCTACTTCATCGAATATTTCCCATTTAATTTTTTTTGCGTCTAATTGATCGGTAACGTGTTTTATCAATCCCAGCTTGACAATGTTCTTATCGGTGACAATGAATGCTTTATTACCTTTGATTTGAGCGATGTAATCAAGAGAATTATCCCCATAAACAATAAAGGGACAGACAAAATTATACATATATTACCCTCCCTCATTTTTTTATTTGGGCAGTTAAACCATCAATCCAGCCATTCGGTCGGAACCCGAATAGAGCAGTTGGTCAGTTCGTTGGCGGCCTTGGTATAGCGCATGACTTTGGCCATGTCACCAGTCATTCTTAATTGTTTAGTGATCAATGCTTTTGTCGCATCAAGCTTCTTGAGGGAAACTTGTTTCCAAATAGCATAGGGACCTGTAAGGGTAAATGCAGGTTTGAATTTGTTGGGGTCGGTAACCAGGTCACAGGCCCGGCACTTTCCATGATAAAGATCTATGTGTACGTACACTGTTTCCTTAAGCGGACCGCCCGCCTCGTAAATGAAGTAAAAATCGCCCTCCCAGGTTTTGGCCGCTTCCTCATATGCCGCACTTTTGTTGATTTCCTCCTTGTAAAGATCGCACCATTCTTGAGTCAAAATCTTTGCCATAGTGAACAACCTCCTTTCATTTTTAATATTCCATGCTTGCCCAATGCATGGATGGCACCGTTCTTCCGGCATTTTCCTCGGTAGTTTGTAGATCAAATCTATCATTAGCGAACATTCTTGTCAATGAGTTGTACTCGTCCACTACATATGAGACAGATTCGAGGAGTAGTCGGAACCAACGATGCCATTGTCTTTTAAGAATTGCAATGGCGTTCTGTAATTGAGAGCCTGATGAGGCCTGATACAGTTATAGACA
>JBAVGF010000057.1:0-29912 GCA_049684675.1 Thermodesulfobacteriota bacterium
AGGTCGTCTTTTCCCGCTGAATAAGTTTCATGGATTGCACCGCGTCAAACACCGGTTCCCATATAAGATAATACCCGTACCAGAGCCAGGTCATGATATGGGAGCTCACGCCCGTCGAGGTGAAAAAGGGAAAAGGAGTCTGGTGTTTCACATATCCGTAATGCAGACGATGAAAACCCCAAGCGTTGCCGTGCAACCGGCCACAGGCCAGTTTGCTGCCTTCAGTCAGGACCACGCCTTTCGGGCGTCCGGTGGTGCCGCTGGTATAAATAATATCCGCATCATCTTCCGGTTTGATTTCCACTTCGGGAGCAGAACCGCGGCTTTCCAGGAGCGGCCCGTAAGGAACGGCCCACTCCGGAACAGGGAATCCTTCTTTTTCAATACAAATTATTTTTTTAAGCTGCGGGGCCTTCCCCTTTATCTGTTCCACCAACGTTTCGTATTCCTGACCGTAAACAAGATATTCCGTATCGCTGTTGATCACAATGTACTCCACCTCGCGGGCGACCAGGCGGACGTTGACGGGTATAAAAATCGCACCCACCTTACGGGCAGCCAGATAGAAGCAGACACTTTCCAAATAAGAGGAATTCATAAAGGCCAGTTTCTGACCTTTCCTGACACCGAGATCGGCCAGACCTTTGGCTAGGCACTCCATGATCTCCTTTATTTCTCGCCAGGTGAGCCTTTCCCAGAGTCCGGAACGGTAATTGACGGCATATAAAGCCTCCCGGTCGGGAAAGGCCTCTAAATTTCTATTAAAGGCTTCTTGAATGGTCCTTGGTTCATTCCGCATCATTATTCCTTTTCAATAATTTACTGACCCATTGAAAAATATTTTCCGATAGCGACGTGGTCCTGTCTGCTTGGGTGTTCTACAAACCCAAGTAAGCCTTTCTGACTCGGTCGCTTTTCAATATATCTTTTGCATCGCCCGACAGGACGATGTGAGCGTTTTCCAAAACATAGCCCCAGCGGCTCAGTTCCAGTGAGGCTTTTACATCCTGTTCTACCACTAGAACCGTCACCCCTAAGGCGTTGATCTTGGCTAAAACAGCAAAAATTTCTGAAACAAGAATGGGGGCCAGACCCAAAGAAGGCTCATCCAGCATCAAAAGCCTTGGTTCCGCCATGAGGGCCCGGCCCACAGCCAGCATCTGTTGCTCCCCTCCGCTCAAGGTCCTGGCCATCTGCTTGGACCTTTCAGAAAGCCTGGGGAAGAGGTCAAATACCTTGGCCAAGTTTTCTTTTCGTTTGGCACGCGCCTTCGGTAGTATGGAACCCAATTCGAGATTTTCCATGACACTCATATAAGGAAAGACGTGCCGGCCTTCAGGAACCTGGACAAGACCTAGCTCGACACGCTGATGGGACGGCAGGCCGGTGATGTTCTTTTCGGCGAAATAAATCGTTCCTTTGTTGCTGGGAAGGATCCCTGAGACAGCTTTAAGAAGGCTTGACTTTCCCGATCCATTCGAACCGACCAGACTAGTGATGGACCCTTCTTCCACGGATAAGGAGAGATCTTTTATGACTTCCACGTCCCCATATCGTACACTTACATTCTCCAGATTAAGTAAGTTCATAGTCTCTCCCGAGATAAGCCTTGATCACCCGTTGATCCTGAATCACTTCCTGGGGAGACCCTTCCATAATTTTTTGGCCTTCCGCAAGCACCATCACTTTATTGGATAGAGACATGATGGCCTGCATCACATGTTCTACGACCAATACGGTCAGTCCGTGATCTCTGATTTTTTTTATCAGCTCAGTGGCTTCTCCGATTTCATAGGCAGTAAGCCCGGCCATGACCTCATCTAGCAATAAAACTTCGGGTCCCGTAGCCAAGGCCCGCGCCAATTCAAGCCTTTTCTTATCGGCAAGGGTCAGGGTATGTCCGAAAGCATCTTTTTTATCAAGCATGCCCAGAAAGTCAAGGATATCGAGAGCAAAACCTGACGCCTCACTGCTTTTGGTGTGCCGGCAGAAGGCTCCTACCATGACATTCTCAAGGACGGTGATGTTATCAAAGGGTTTGACCAATTGGAAGGTTCTACCGATTCCAAGCCTGCACACCAAATGAGATTTAGTGATACTCGATAAATTCTTCCCCTGGAATTTGACGGTTCCTGAATCCTGCCTGTAAACCCTCGAAAGAACATTGAACAGGGTGCTCTTCCCGGCGCCGTTCGGTCCGATTATTCCAAAAATCTCGCCGGCCCTCACCGAAAAGCTGAGATCAGTTATCGCCGACAGTCCACCGAATCTTTTTGAAATATTTTTCACTTCTATGATGGGAGGTGTCTCAGATCGGCGATTTATTTCAACTCTGCCGAACCGCACAGAGGACAAAGGTGTTTGGCGGGTTTTTCCATCGGCTTCGGTTCGACCCCCAAAAACCGGGAGCCTTGTCAGAAGCGACTGGTACGGTCCGGAGAAAAATTCGATGATGCCTCTGGGCATAAACATCACCACCAGGATGAGCAGGGCACCATAAATGACAAAGTAAAGACCCTGAAATGAACTGCCTATCCATACTCTGAGGAATTCCTGGAGAGGTATTAGCAGGAAAGAGCCGATGGCCGGACCGACGACCGTGCCCAGTCCACCTACCATTGAGGTCAAGGCGAGGTTTATTGAAACATTGATGGAGAATTCCGAATGAGGCTCGAGGAAAAGGACGTACTGGGCAAAAAGGGCTCCCCCTAAGGCCGTCAATCCACCACTTACCATCAAACCGGCCATCTTCGCTTTGCTGGTGTTCACGCCCAAAGATTCGGCGGCCTGATCCTCATCCCGTAAGGCCACGAGCTGAAACCCCAAACGGTTTTTCTTAATCCAGGTTGATAGGGCCAGGGCAAAAAGCATAAAACAAAAGGCCTCAATGGCGTAAGGGGTCTTGGATTCAAAGCAGAGATTGAAAAAAGATGGCTTAAACGGGATGGATAGACCTTCAGAGCCCGCGGTCAACCCTCTGGAATAAACCGCCAATAGCAGCATCACCTCACCGACCGCAATAGTGGCCAGGGTGAAGAACGGACCCTTCAGTCGAAAACAGGGGTATCCAATAATCACCGCCAGCACGATGGAAACCCCGATACTGGCGATCAGGCCAAACAGCGGAGGTATGCCGTATTTTACGAACAGGAGGCTGCAAACATAAGCGCCGATCCCATAGAAAGCACTATGTCCGAGAGAAAGCTGCCCTCCAAAACCGCCGATAATATTCCAGGCGCTTGACATTCCGGCAAACATGAAAACCATGAAGTACAGGTTCAAATAAAAAGCATTCTTGGTCAGAAGCACCAACAGAAAAAGAAAGACCAAAGTGATACCCAGGACATATATTCTTGGCCCTCCCGCCCCTTTAAGTTTGTCTGCCACCATTACTTCATCCCCATTTCTTCTGAACCCACGATGCCCATCAACCCTGAAGGCCGAATGAGAAGAACGATAAGAAAAATGATGAAGGATACGACCTCTTTTAAAGAAGGGTCAATATAATACCCGCTTAACGAATCGGCAATCCCGATGATGAATCCCCCCAGGAGTGCACCTACCATATTTCCCATACCTCCCAAGACCACAACGACAAAGGCGGTCAAAACAAAATAGACCCCTACGGAGGGGAAAACATAATATACAGGGAGGATCAAGCCGCCGGCGATCGCGACAAGCGCGGTCCCAATACCGAAAGTCAGCATATAAATCCTGTTCAGGTTGATACCCATCAGCTTGGCCGCCATCCTGTCTTGAGCAATGGCTCGAATCTGTTTGCCGATATTTGTATATTGCAATAATAGAAATAGACCTATTGAGACAAGGATAGATGAAAAGAAGATAACCAGCTTGGCATAGGACAAAGAAAGACTTCCCAAGCGGAAGGTTTTTTCAGCAAAGGCCATATGGATGCTCTGGTAGTCACCGGTGAACAGAAAAAGGGCCAGATTCAAAAGAACGATCGACAGGCCTACGGTTGCAAAAACCTGCATGTAGGCCGGGGCGTCGCGGAGAGGCCTGATGATGAGCTGGTCGATGGCCATCCCGGTAAAGAACATCAAGGGAACGCCAACCACTAGGGAGAGGTAGGGATTCATCCCCAGGAAAGTGTAACTGAAATAGGTAATATACATGGACAGCATCAGAAATTCGCCGTGAGCAAAATTAATCACTCTGACCACTCCGAAGATCAGGGTCAAGCCGATGCTGATTAACGCATAAATACCCCCAAGAAGTAAACCGTTCACAATGAGCTGCAGTAGAATCATCAGGAAAATTCCCTTCCGAGAAGATTAAATCATGCAAACTTAAGTGATTTCATTGATTATCAAACCGTTGGGTTGAAACTCCCGGCACTTTGCCTTGGACGGACCGTGACGTGGGAGTGCGCTCTTTGTCAAAATCTATTGGGGGCTATCAGGCGACACGCAGAACCGATAGCCCCCAATCATGTGCCAAGACACTTCGAAGGTTTTATTTGGGAATTACTAAGTTCTTTCCGGGAGAAGACGCTTCGGCCGGATAAACGATGACCAGTTCGCCGTTTTGCCATTGGGTTACAAAATAACGGGCCAGCATATTCTGTCCCATCTTTTCGTTCCCCGGGGGATAGAATTTTATTCCGTAACGGAGAAGGGTTTTATCCCCGGAGATATCAGTTTTAACGGCCTCATTGACGATCTTTTCCGAATCCATTGAGCCGGACCGTTTGATGACATCCCACAAGGCCATGGTCCCCATATAGTTTATAACCGAGAAGACGGCTGTCGGTTTGAGCATGAAGGTTTTCTCGTAGAGCTCGGCCAAGGTGTCGATACCTTTGGCGTATTTCGGGTTCAGGTTATACCCGGGATATCCGACATTACATACTTTATTATCAATGGCATTACCTAAGGCTTTTTGGTACCCCGGAAGATTCATGCCTCCCCCTGACCCGACAATAATCCTTGCTTTTAAACCAAGCTCCTCTGCTTGCCTGAAAAACAAAATACCGTCGTTCTCATAGGAAGATTCCAGGATAACATCCGGGTTAGTCGCTTTTACTCGCATAACCAGGGAAGAAAGATCGCTGGCCTTAAAATTGTAGGATTGATCTATAACCAGATTCACCCCAATTTTTTTAGCCATATCCCTTATACCCTCGGCGCAGGCTGTTCCATAAGCCGAGTCTTCATAGATACTGGCGATGCGAATGGAAGCTTTTGTTTTTCCAATTTTTGAAGCCAATACATCAACCGCAAAACGGAGCTGATCGCGGCCCAAATCCGATCCTGTAGGACAGGTCCTGAACACATGCTTCAAGCCCCTTTGGGTGATCTGATCTCCAACGGCTCCCAGTTCCCAGTAAACAACCTTGTGCTGGTCGGCTTTCGCACTGGCGGCCAAGCTGATTGAACTGGAAAAAGAGCCTAAAATCACCGAAACTTTCTCTACTGTACACAATCTCTCCACCTCGCTGACGGCCGTTTTTGGATCGACCGCATCCCCATTGACAAAAATAATTTTTTTCCCCAGAATTCCCCCCTGCTGATTCTGAACGATACGGGCCAGTTCTGCTCCCCGCCAGCTTTCCAAACCCAGGTTGGCAAGTGGTCCGGTCCTTGAGAAAATCGTTCCGATCTTGATCACATCTTCCTCTGCATGCCCTGTAGTGATCAAGGTGCACATGACCGCCAAGCTAACCACCAAACTCAAAAAAATAAGCTTCTTCATTTTTCTCCTCCTTTTAATGATATTTAACTACCCACCGAAGCAGCATAAAAAATGAAAACCTTCCAATAGTTGAAGATTTCTTTTCCCGTTTTAACCGGGGAAAATTTTCGGGTCGATTTAAAACAAAGGCCTTCATTTCCGTAAGGTTGGTGTTTTTTATAATTCATATTACTAAATTTAATCTCAAAGTCAATAACGGAGGATAGGCCGATCATCGTTCTCCCCTTTGTTTGTTCGGGGAGCAATCCTCAATGGAAGTCTGAGGAGATTACAAGCCTTTTAATCTGTGAATCCAGTGAAAATGCCTTGGGAAAAGGCCTTGGGACGGGATTAGATATTTTAAATTATTGTGTGAAGTCCAGACACACTTGAGTTCTGATCTGACAAACTTCCGTCACTGTGAGCTTTCACGTGTCCTGTTGGTTCTCTCTTGAAGAGATCCGACATTTAAATGCCACCCTCGCAGCATAATGAGCGTGATTCGAGGTAGTATTCTCCGTTACAATTTGGCTTCTTTTCCGTCCGCAAGAAATATCACAGGAGGGCAACTACTTTTTTTTGCCTAATTTGTGAATGGTCTTGTGTGCTCTATACGTGGCAAGGTGGTCAAACACCTTCTCTTTTTTAGCACGCATCAGATAGTCGCAATTTAGACCAAATTTCTTACATCGGAGTTCGAGTTCTTTTTCTTCTTGCTGACTCATCGTCATGTCCTCTTATTTCATAAATGTCCATCCTTCCTAAAAAAATCAAGTAGTGTGAAAAATTTAACAACGCCTTCTTGTTTCTATTAAAATTTAGCCGCCTTAATCAAGGACAAGGTTTTTAAAAGGTCTTATTGATGATTTAAACTTTGAAATATTGAATTGTGGAACAAAAATGGAAAATCAAAGTTTCACGAAGAAGTTTATAAGCGGAGGTCTGGTCGGGGGCAATCAACAATGGAAGTCTGAGGAGCTTAAAACCCTTTAATCTGTGAAATCCACAAGCGCTTGTAAACCGTACTTATTTAACAAATTTAACTCTGTTCCCCCGCGTTAATTCGAGTTAAAGTGCGTTCACTTTTTTTTGACAGACAATCCAATTCACTTTATAGTTAAACGATAAAAAGACACTACCTGTCAAAATAGAATGGGAGGATGTTTATGATTAAATCGAGACTTTGTGACCTGCTCGGGGTGAAATATCCTATCATCCAGGCGGGAATGGGACCTTTCAGCAACAATAATCTTTGCGTGGCTGCGGCCAATGCGGGGGTTCTGGGCTTGCTTTCCACCAGTGGCCTTTTCAGCAAGGACACGCAACCTTGGATTTACAACGCCTTTGTGGATAGTGGTGAAGCGAACAGGGATGACGATGTGGCCACTGCGCTGGAGAAGGTAATAAAACGAACTTATCGTCTGGTCAAGGATAAAGGCGGTATATTCGGAATAAACGTCATGGTGTCGGCTGAGTTGGTCGATCGAGCGCAAATCATGGTCGATACAGCAATCCGGATTCGGGAAGAAAATGCCGATGTAAAAAAGCACTTCAAGGTGATCTTTACCTCCGCCGGTGACCCGGTCGGTTGGAAAGACAAGATTAAAAAAGCCGGATTTACCTGGATGCATGTGGTTCCTTCCGTCAAGGGGGCCATGCGCTGCAAGAAGGCGGGGGTTGATGTGATCGTTGCTTCGGGCCACGAAGGTGGTTTCCATACATCCTGGGAACCGGTACATTCTATGATTTTACTGCCCGCCGTGGTGGAAGCCGTGTCGGATGAAAAAACGCTTGTGTGTGGCGCCGGTGGATTTTGCGACGGCAAGACCCTTGCGGCAGCATTGGTTCTAGGCGCCGATGGCGCTCAGATGGGAACCCGCTTCCTGGCAACGCAAGAAAGTGATTTTCATCAGATCTGGAAAGAAGGCGTTGTGGCTGCCGGAGACCGGGGCACCCTAGTCGCGCGCGGCTTTGTCGGACCGGCCCGGTGGCTGAAGACCCCTCGGAGTGATGAGCATGCCAAGAATACCCTGCAGAAATCGCCCGGCGTCTTCCTGGGCACGCCTGATGACTATACAACCATCGACATGTCCTTGATCAACTTTGAGATTGAGTCTATCAAGGCCGTTTACGACGGCAATAAGGAAAAGGCCCTCATGGCTGCCGGTGAAGCGGCGCAGAGGATCAACGATATGCCCAAAGTAAACGACTTGGTCCAGGTCATGGTCAAAGACGCAGAAGAAATTCTGAGAAATATTCCCAAGAAATTCCTATCTTAAAAAAGTTCTACCGCCGGAAGTCCTTGTCTGCAATCAAATTGCACAGGGGCCCCCGGCATCTGTCAATGAAGATTGTTGTGGAAAAATTGTAGGCATTTTCTTGTGACACGCTTAATCGTTCTTTCTATACTCCCGATCACCAGAAAGATTTTTTGCATTTATACATTTTTTAAGAATATATAATCAAGGAGGATTGAAAATGGCTTTTAATTATGAGAAGTTGGCAGTGGAACAAGACGGGATGGTCGTCGTGGCGGCAATTAATCACCCGCCGGCGAATGCGATGGGACAGGGTGTTTTAAGAGATTTGAATGATCTGCTGGATAAATGCGAAAAAGACGACAATGTGCGTGTCATTGTCATTACCGGTTCCGGCCCCAAACTTTTTTCCGCCGGAGCGGACATCACCGAATTTGCTGATATTCAAGCGGGAAAAGTGCCAAAATATAACGGCAACGAAATATATTTCAAAATCGAAAACTATCCCAAAGTCATCATCGCGGCCATACAGGGCGGCGCTTATGGCGGCGGTCTGGAATTGGCCTGCTGCTGCCACCTCAGAATCATGGCCGAAGAAGCAACTTTGGGATTACCTGAAGTTAAACTCGGTCTTAACCCCGGCTGGGGCGGAACCCAGCGCCTCCCCCGCTTTATCGGCAAAACCAAGGCTCTCGAACTCATGCTGACGGGTGATTTTATGCCGGCTAAGGATGCTTTAACGCTGGGTCTTTTGAACAAAGTTGTTCCTGCGGCTCAGGTGCTTGAAGAAGCCAAGAAACTGGCCAAGAAACTGGCGGCCGGGGCTCCCGTTGCACAGCGCGAGATCATGAAGGCTGTAAGGCTTGGTCTGGAATCTAACATCCGCGACGGTGTTATGAAAATCGAGAGAGCCGCATCGCAGGCATTGGTCTTCACTGAAGACTTCAAAGAAGGTTCCAGAGCGTTCCTGGAAAAAAGAAAACCCAATTTCAAAGGTCGTTAATATTTAAATAGTGCATCTCTATCTTTAAAAAAAAAGAACAGCGGTTAAAGAATATTCTCTAACCGCTGTTCTTCTTTTCCCAACGCCCATACCATTTTGGCTGCAAATAACTGGCCAAAAAGGGACGTACTTAACTGTTTTAAATTATTCTGTGAAATCCACGGGCGCTTGTTAACCGTACTTATCTAACAAACTTAACCATGCCCTCTGGGCATTACCCATTGCGGAAATGAGATAAGTCAGATTTGTAGCTCTTCTTTTTTCTCCAATTAAATTTTCCTTCGTTATAGTTTTTTAAGCAACCAGGCCATCCTTTGTCCCAGCGCTTTTACGGACTGCATACCTTCTTCATCCTTTTCCACTTCCCCCTTATCTCTTCCGACACCAATACCTCTGCCAATGATGATCATTTGCCCGGCAAGAAAAAAGTGACTCATAGTATCAAGGGTATGTATAGCCCCAGAACGACGCACCGCGACCACAACAGCGCCAACCTTGTTTTTAACCATTCCACCATTGGCCATGGATACGAACCCGGCACGGTCAATGAGGGCCTTCATTTCAGCCGTCACGTCGGTGAAATAGACAGGCGAACCCAGGATAATCCCCTCTGCCTTAGTCATCTTTTCAATGCACTCATTGGCAATGTCGTCTTTCACAGCGCAGCGTTGATCCTTATTTTCAAAACACTTGTAACAGGCAATACAACCATGAATTTTCTTTCCCGAAAGCTGCACTAATTCTGTTTCAACTCCTTCTTTTTCAAGTTCGCGGAAGACGTGGTTAATGAGGATGGTCGTATTGCCATCCTTCCTGGGGCTACCATTAAACGCAACAACCTTCATATTGTTATTCTCCTCCTTTCCGAATCATTGACAGGATTTCTAAACCTCTTTGAGGAATAATCTATCCTCATGGGAAAGTCAATATATAGTAGAAGCATGAATAGCCACGGAACCGCAGTTAAGGATTTTAGATGATTCTGTGAAGTGAAGCTCCCGGCAACAGGCCGGGGCTTCCCGGTAAGGAAATATCGTTTTAATTGTGCCCCTTGACCCCGCCTACAAGGCGCGGATTGCGGGGCACTTGCCGGTCAGGGTCGCTTGTAACTCGTATCTATTTAACGAACTTAACTGCGTACCCCCGTGCCTCCCTGAGCCTCGATAGCCGGCGGCAGCCGCGGAGGGCGGGACAGCAGGGTAAGAGTAACGCTCGCAAAAATTACAATGGCCGCTAAGGAAAAAGAAAGAAAATATTTCCCGGTGACGTCGTAGAGAAATCCCGCGATCACCGGACTGGCGGCACAAACCAGCGTGACAATCGGGGTTGTCCATCCGACGATTCGGGAATAATGGGTCCGCCCGAAATAGGCACCAATAAGATTTGGCATCAGCACAATCGTACCGCCAAATCCAATCCCTGTCAGTATCGAATACAGGTAGATGGAGTAAATATCCCGGGCGTAGATAAGCACAATGATGCCCAACCCCATTGAGGTCAGGAAGACTGCCGCGAGATGCCTGCCTTCAAACCTCAGGCCCAGCGCTCCGGAAAGCAGCCTGCCGATAATGCTTATTCCGATCATAAGACCAAACGATGTTGCCGACATCATCGGTGAGAAGTTCAAGTCCTGAAGATAGACGACCTGGTGAGTGGTCAGCATATTCGAAGCGAAGAAAAAGGCCGAAAACAACACGATGATCAACCACAGCGCCGGGGCACGCAAGGCATCTTTGAGATTCCAGTCCACAGAGGTCTGATAAACTCTCCTTGGGGCTGGTATTTTTGAGATGGTTTGGCTGGTGACATCGGAAAGACCGTCCGGAACCTGGCCAACATCCTCGGGCCGGCTCCTGATGAAAATTCCGGCAAGAATGACCGTTAACAGGAGATGTATGGCGGCGATGCAGACCCAGGCTGTGCGCCATCCCAGGCCGGATATAAGCCAGCTGATGAGTGGCGGGAAGACAAAGCCGCCGATACCGCCGGAGGCAAAGAGCAGGCCCATGGCCAATGATCTCCTCCGTATGAACCAGTTATTGATCACAGTCGTAACCGATATAAACTCACCAAAGCCAAGGCTCATCCCGGCCATCACACCGAAAAAGAGGTAAACATGCCAGAGTTCTCCGACCTGGGACATGCCCAGCAAACCAAGGACTGCAACGATATTGCATAAGATAATGTTTTTTCTTGCTCCAAACCTGGAGACCGTAATACCGGCAATTGGTCCCAGCATTCCACCGACGATAATAAAGAGCGCGTACGGCCCGGACAAAGCCGAACGACTCCAATGAAAACTCTTGCCCATTGCCGGCAGGAAAATGCCATAGGCATAGATGATATCCCCGCACAAACCGCCATAGGCTAACATGACACCGATGAGAGCCGTCCACCCATAGAATCGCGGCTGCTTTGATCCAGCAGGATTAGTTCTTGCGATCATACCTTTCATCGCTGTCTAGCCGGTTTTTTGCTTCGTTTACAGTAGAATAATAGAAACCCAGATGTTCGGCAACTGCCTCAATAAGAGGGAAAGATCTTGGAGTGCACTATAGAATGAAGGTTTGAGTAAATCCTTTGGACACGTAGGCTGAAGCTAAGGAATAGTTTCGGAGGCGCGACGATCTCGTACCACTACTGTTTCTGCCACAATATCTCCGAGCCTCTGCCATTTCAGCGTGGCCACGGCCGAAACAAGTCCCACCCCGTAGTAGAATAAAAAGTCCACAATCCTCAGGAGGTTCCTTAAAAGTCCCTTGGAGAGAGTGCACTTTGTAAAATTTTCTTTCAACACGACAATTCCGCAAATCCTTTTTCCAATCGTCTTTCCCCAGATTCCTTCCAATAGGGAATAGTAAAAGTAGCCCACCAAGATCATCCCTACCGCGGAAAAGATAATGAGGGCGAAAAGCCTGAAAGGATTGTCAAAGAAGGCATCGTCTTTGGAAAGAAGATATGCAACGGCAGCAAAAGGAGCCATCATGATTGCGGTGTCGATATAATTCGCAAGAAAGCGTCTCCAGAGGCTGGCAAACTCATATTCTCTTGAATTCATTGTCCATCTCTTCACTTTAAACCTCCCGATGAAGAGGGAAAGAAGAAAAGCCAGGAGGAGATAAACCGCTGTCGATGAAATGGTAATGAGAACAATTTTCCAGATACCTAGAGCGAAAAAGAACGAACTGCTTATTTTAAAGGGGCCTATAAGCCTGCCTTGATCTACAAAATAATATTTCTCAGAAAAGAATCCTTGCTGATAGAGGATTGGCCTTTCTGCAAAAATGGCGGGGACGAGACTGAGGTTGAAAGGTGTTCCTCGAATATCGAGGACCTTAGGCTCCGACCAGGAGTTGTTTGAATAAACTCTAAGAGTAACTTTTTGGCGTTTACAAGAATCCATCTGAAAAAGCAGGATGTTGTCTCTGAATAAAAGAGGTTTGTAGCTCCCTTCGTTTTCAAACCTGTCGGGCTGCCTCCAACTCTTCCCATCGTATTTGTAGCAAATGAGGTTCTCATCCGCCTTATAGAAAAGGTAGAGTTCATTCCCGGACCAGAGAATTTTGGAAGAACAAATATACATCTTCTCTATCGTTTCATCATCAGGCAGAGGTATCTCCCTTACCTCGTTTCCTGAAATGAGTTTGAGCCAGGGTTTTTTTCTTATCGTGCTTAAAATATATATCCCTTCCGTCCCGACAGCTCCCTTGGAATTACTCCCGATGGCAGGGTTCTTGACAACCTCCCAATTTTTTCCGTCAAAAGTCCTGTAAAATCCTTTGTCAAAAAAATAGATCTTATCTTCAGTGGAATAAAGAGAGGCGAAGTCTTTGATCTCTTGGGGTTCTGACACGGATTTCCCATCGAATATTTTTAGCGTCATTTTTTCTTCGGGAGGATTTTCAAAGCTTCTTCCTTTGAATTTAATTGATTTGGAAAATAGGAACAGATTCCCTTTAAAACCGACGACACTTTCTGAAAAAGAAGGGAAGGGAAATAGATTAAAAAACCATCCGGGGGAATAAATCATGATCAGAAAAGAGAAAATATATACGGCAAAAAATCCTGCCACGCCAAGGCATGCAACGCCTATAGCAAGCCTGATATTTTTCTTCTTCTCCTTTTCAAAGTCGACCGGCATTTCCAGGATTTCCTCTTCCAAAACGGGTGGTCTCCTTCCTTCCAGGGATAATGAAGTAGCAACTGCAATTTTCTTGCCACCGCATTTCAGATCTCAATTGGTATATGGATTTCTTACAGGGCAGGGCAATGTGAACTGACCAGAGGTGAAATGGGGTTGTAGATGAATTAATCTTATAACCATTAATTATTTCAATGTATTTTGGGCCCTCTTTCGAGTTCGAGCCCAGCCCGGATCGTCATTTCGCTTATTTTGCCGGCTTGATCATCATGGCTTTGGAAACTGATGTTGTCATTTACCCGACAAGGTATCCAATGGGAGAATTTGCAATCTTGCCACAGTTTCGGACACTTCTGTGCAAATTAGGTCCCAATAACTCTTTTCCTTATTGGCTTTTTGGACAAGTTTTTATCCGGGTGACAAAGGAGAAACCCTGATCGGATTATACGAATTCGGGAGGAGGACTAATTCACTCGGGTTTTTTTCTAAATTCCCATCCAGAAGATAGAAGGCCTTCTTTGCCTTTGTTAACAAGGTAGAATGAGACTCGCTCTTTCAACCCGGGCGAGATGATGGTCTTTCCTTCCTTGTCCACAATCAGGCATTCAACGCCATCAAGTTTTTGATTCGGTGCGGTCCGAATCACCTCCGAATCACCTCCCCATTGGGCTCCTTAGTCCCTGTTGTCCGCTGAATTCTTATTTCCTGACTCTACGATAATTTCATAGAGGATCTTATCCCTTATGGAGGAGGAGTCTTTTCTCCGTTTCTTCCCAATGGATATTCTTAAAAAAGGACTCAATATAGTCGGCCCTTTTAAGACCGTAATCGATCATAAAAGCGTGTTCAAAGACATCCATGATGAGAATGGGCATTCCTCCTGACGGATGACCCACGTCATGTTCGTTGATCCAGAAGTTGATGAAATTTCCGCTGAGGATATCTTGGTAGAGGACAGCCCATCCGATCCCTCTCATCGACCCGGTGGCTTTAAAGTCCTTTTCCCATGCCTCATAGCTGCCAAAAGATTCAACAAGTTTTTTGTACAATTTTCCTGTCTTATTGATGCTCCCTTTCCCTCCGAGGTTTTCAAAATAGTATTCATGAAGCCTCATTCCATTGAATTCCCATCCAAATCTTCTTTTCAGCTCAGCATATTCCGGGGTTCCAGTCTTTCCGTCCTTCAGGAGCTGGGTGAGGGCATCCGATAATTTATTGGTATTGGTCACGTATCCCTGATAGAGGGTAAAATGGTTTTTCAAAAGTGTGTCACTGAATCCTTCCATCCCTATGAGCCGGTTGTAGTCCTTTGCATTGTACGTCATCTTCTCCTCCTTTTCTGTTTTCGCGATAGAAGTCTCTGGTTCACCTGAAACAAGAGTGATCCCCAGTATCCCTGACATGAACAAAAACTTGCGCCGATTCATGAGAAACGATTTCATTCTCTATCTATTTCCTATCACTTAAGCTGTAAAAGATTAAAGCCAAAAGATTCAGTAAGTAAGAGAGGTCTTTCCGGTTTCGAGATGTCCTACATCAATCTTCGGAATGCCGGAGTCACCCGCCTCCCTCAGAGTTATGTTTTCACCTCTGACGAAAAGACTTCCGAGAATTACTTTGTCGGCAGCCCTATCTACATAGACCACAATCGGAACTTCCTTATCCGTCCTTATGACGAGTAGTTTAACCGCATAAAAATCAGGAATTGAGCTCTCCCGCTTCTCGACAAATTTAACCTCCACGTCCTCAGGCAGATCCGCCTGGATTCTGACAGTTTCAATGGCAAGCTGCACGATATTATTCTCCCTTGAAAAATTATTTAGCCTTAGAAGAAGGGATATTACTAACAGTCCCATAATTCCGATAAAGACCTTTGCCATCGCCTTTGCCCTCCTTCCGAATTCTACCTGTCACCATCTTATCTAAAAGGCGTGGAGAAATGAATTAGGTCTACTCGGTATTTTCCAAAGAAAAATACCCTACTTTGAGTAGTTCTTTGGAGTAGCGAGCCGGAGGAAATCATGTAAAATGAAAGTAACTAACGATAGGTGTTTACATATTTTGCCGAAGACTCCGCTTAAACAACGCCATTTCAGTCCTTTTTCGGATGATGATGATGATGAGGAGGAGGAGGAGGTAGAAGAGATGAGTCATGTCGATTTACAAGATGTCCTGGGGCTGGCTCGCAGTTTTATGGAATGCCGAGTTTTTCTTTCCGCAGCCGAGCTTAACCTCTTCACCATTCTTACGCCAGCTCCTCTCCCCGCCCGGGAAGTGGCGAGCAGAATCGGTGCTGACACGCGGGGTTTAACGATCCTCCTGGACGCTCTTTCGGCAATGGGTCTTCTGGACAAGCGAGGAGGGGTCTATCAGTGTTCCCCTTCCGCCTCGCGTTTTCTTTCCGCGGATGCCCCTGATTCGGTTCTTCCCATGATTCTCCATATGGCCGGCCTCTGGAGGAGGTGGTCCGGCCTGACGAACATCGTTCGGGGGGCTGACGTCTCAGATCAGATGGCTGCTTCCTTTCGCGACGCCGATGAACTGCGCGCCTTCATCGGTGCCATGGACGTGATCGCCAAGCCCTTAGCTCCCCGGATTGTTACGGATGTCTATCCCGGCCGATCAAGGGCTTTACTCGATGTGGGCGGGGCTTCCGGAACTTACACCATCGCTCTTCTTCAGGCCGCTCCCGAAATGAAGGCGACCTTATTCGACAAACCGGAGGTCATCGAGATAGCCCGTCAACGTCTGGGGAAAGCAGGGGTTCTGGATCGGGTCACCTTGGTTCAGGGCGATTTTTATCGGGATGAACTACCGGCCGGCCATGACTTGGCGTTTATCTCGGCGATCATTCACCAGAACAGCCCGGAACAAAACGTCAGTCTCTTCCGCAACGTGTTCGGGTCTCTGAACCGCGGCGGACGGGTTGTCATTCGGGATCATGTCATGGAGCCCGACCGCACCCGGCCGAAGGACGGCGCGCTCTTTGCCGTCAATATGCTCGTCTCCACTCCTGCCGGCGGGACTTATACTTACGATGAAATCAAGGTTTGCTTAGGGCAGGCGGGTTTCATTAAAGTGCGCCTCCTCCAGAAAGGGGAGCATATGGATGCATTGGTTGAGGCGTTCAAACCATAAACGAACAGAACCCCTTACTCCCAGCCTTCGGCTCCCAATGCCTCGTGCAGTTGTTCGGGGTGATGACGGCAGCGATATTCGAGGCGGCTTGACTCGGCGTGCGCCTTGTTGTACGGCCAGCCACCGGCCATAAGATTCCGTTCATGAAGCTCGTGCAGAAGCACATAGCCCCTCTCTTTCTCTTCGATGTCGTTGTCAATCCAGACTTCATTCTGGGGCACGAATTCGTACACATAGTCGTGGCCGCCTTCCGTAAAGTCGATATCAAAAACGCTGCGAACGAGGCGACCGTTGACGACCCAAACGCTGATGCCATTTTCGAGTTTTTTCCACAGCCGCTCGTGAACTTCTTTCCCGTCCGGCAGTTCCTTGCCATGATGGGTCAAACGGCTTACGTCTCCTGCCCGGCGGCGCTCCCTGCGCTCGACTTTGTCGGCTTCTGCCAGGGCCTTATCGTAGGGTACACCGTTCTCCATGAGGCGGTGTTCCTTCAGAAGGTGGTCGATGAAAAAGCGTCTTTCGTCATTTTTGGCTTCCTGGTCAATCCAGAGTTCGTTTTTCGGAATGCGGGAAAAACTAAAATGCTGACCGAAATTGGTAAATTCCTCATCGATATGGGTCCGCACGTAACTGCCGTCGACAATCCATACTTGCAGATTACCTCGGTCATCGACCTTTTCCAGATAAGGTGGCTTACGTTTTGGCTCCTTAACTTCACTCTTTCCCTTCTTCTCGATCGGCTTTCCCATCCTTCCTCTCCATAACAATATTCAGACAATGATTTAGAACAATAATACTTTTTAGAGTTGCCCCAAAGCCCGCATTACAAATTTGGTTCTGGGTGGACAGTGACATCAGCATTCGGTACAAGGTTCTGGATCGTGCGCTCGATTTCATCCGTAAGATTGTGGGCTTGTATTAAGGTTTGATTGCCATCTACGAGGACATGGATATCCACAAAAAGCTGAGGGCCTGAGTAGCGCACCCTTACATTGTGACAACCGGTTACGCCTGGCAGAACTTCTACCGCAGATATGATTGTTTTCTCTATGCCTGATGGGGCAACGTCCAGCAGTGCTTGGACTGTGCTAATACCAAGTTTTACGCTGACGTAAACCACAATCAATCCCACCATCATGGCTGCCACCGAATCCGCTTGACGCATGAAGGCTAAACCCGGTACCCACTCGCTAAGCTTCACGGAAAACAGTCCCAAAATGACGACCCCGGAGCTCCAGATATCAGTACTGAAGTGGAGTGCATCTGCTTCAAGGGCCTGGCTATTGTACTTTCTGGCTGCTCGATAAAGGATACGAGAACGGGAGACATCCACCACAATCGATGTGATCATGACAGCGAAAGACCAGAAGGTGACTTTTAAAAAAGCGGCATGAAAGAAAAGACGGTGGGTAGCCTCGTAGATGATCCAAAAGCAAGTTACCAGAAGAAGCAGGGTCTCAAAAAGTGCAGAGAGGTTTTCCACCTTGCCGTGGCCATAAAGGTGATCTTTATCCGCTGGTTTGCCAGAAATTCGGACTGCCAGGAAAGTCATCACTGCAGCCATGAGATCGAGTCCAGAATGGGCAGCTTCGGCAAGAATGCCCAGACTTCCTGTGGAAAGCCCTACGATAATCTTAAAACCAGTCAGGCCCACGGCCGCAATCACAGAACTCAATGCAGCTGACTTTTTTTCATGTGCACCATCTTGAGAAAAGTTGGTTATTACCATTTTTCCAAATCATTCCCGAAAATATTTTAACTCCGTTTACATAAAGCGTTTCAATCTTAGCAAAAGAAATTTAGCATAGGATCATCAAATTGGTAAAGGGGTCAAGCCAATATGGAAAATGGGATGTATCCCCGTTCATGGCTATGATAACAGAATCATTTTCTGAAAGACAGAGGGGTGGAATCATTCTGTACCGCCGTTTCTTCCCTTGATTAGCTTCTCGGGGCTCGATCCGTGTTCTCGATAAATTGTTGAAGGGCGTTGAAATAATCCTTGAAGCCAACGATCATGATGTCGTTGTGGGTGGCCGAAGGGATGACGAGAAGTTCTTTTTCCTGCGCTCCGAGATGTTGATAGATCGCCTTTGCGTTTTCGAGAGGGACGAGGCTATCCTGACCACCATGAATGATCAGGGTGGGGAGGAATATCTTTTTGAGCCTCTCCAGAGATTCCTGATCTATCTTTTCGCGACCCATCACCTGTGCGGGTACTCCAAGATGGAACATAATTCTCACAACGCTTGGAAAACCGCTCTCAATGATGAGCCCCTTCATCTCTTCTTGACGGTGAGAGGCCAGCTCCAGGGCAGCGATACTTCCCAGAGACCTTCCCATCACCCACAGATCTTTTCGTAGCTTTCTTCTGGAGAGCTCCTCTCTGACCCCATGAAAGATAAGAGGGGCATCCTGAACAAGACCGGTAAGGGTGGGAGTCCCGCCGCTGGCTCCATAACCCCTGTAATCGGCCACGACCAGGTTCATTTTCCTTTGGTGGTAAAAAGGAGAAATCTCGTCATAATCGCTTACCACCTCCCCATTCCCGTGGAAATACAGAATCCACGGCCATTCCCGATGGCCCGTGTAAAAGCGGCAGGAGATGGAGACATTGTCCCCAACCGCCACAGAGAGGTCGAAGGCATTTTTCGGGCATGGGGTAAAATCCTTCCGGGGATAAAAGATGAATTGTAATAAGAATGGCTGATCCAGAGAAGAATAATCAATCATCGCCAATGCCCCATCGAAGCGTGGATCAGATCTTTCGATTCATGATCATCCCCCAGTCTTGAGCGCAGTCGGATCGGATAGGTTCGTCACTGAGGGACTACGATACATGTTAAATTTTCGCATCCGTGCTGCCTTAATGTTATAATTGTTCTTATTTTTTGGCAATCTTTTTGGAGGCGGAAACAGGAGAAAGGAGCCTGACAATGGGAGAGAAGGCACCAACGCGCCGGGAGGCCCTGGAACTTCTGCATCAGTATAACCAAACTGAAAGCTTGCGCAAGCATGCCTACGCCGTCGAAGGAGTGATGCGTTACATTGCCAGAAAGCGCGGCGAGGACGCGGAGAAATGGGGAATCGTCGGCCTTATCCACGATCTTGACTATGAGAGGTTTCCCGATCAGCACTGCTCCAAAACAGGGGAAATCCTCCGGGAGAACGGGTGGCCAGAGGAATACATCCGAGGGGCTGTTTCTCACGGATGGGGGATATGCTCGGACATCATGCCGCAGACAGCCTTGGAAAAGGTCCTGTATGCCATCGATGAACTAACTGGGCTCGTCGTGACCACCGCCCTCATTCGCCCCTCCAAAAGTGTCTTGGATGTCCGGGTGAAGTCGGTGAAGAACAAATGGAAAGACAAAAGATTTGCAGCCGGAGTGGATCGGTCGATCATCGAAAAAGGGGCAGAGATGCTGGGAGTGGGGTTGGATGAGCTGATTGAGGATACCATCAGGGGGATGCAGGAAGTGGCCGAAGCCATAGGGCTCCAGGGCAATCCAGGACCCTCATGATGTAATGCCTGACGGAGGCATGGATCAGATCTTCCGATCGAGCAGGAATGTCTCTGAAAATATTATCAAGCGGACGATCTGAAACTGTAATTGGCATAGGCAGCCTTCCTCCGTCATAGCACAGTCTTTTCAATATTCAGGACATTCTTGTAGTTTGAGGGCCAAGCTGAGGTATCCGCTATAAGATTTTCTTCGACACCCCTGCCCGATCCGAATGAGTTTCCACAGCAGAGTGAGGCATTGCGTCATGATAATGATTGCGGAGGACAGAAATGGCTGAAATTCAATTTTTTAGAGAAGAAGTTCAATCTTCGTTCCTCGACCCCAAGGAAGGATTTACGAGAAAATCTATCTCCCTTGAGCTAAGAAGAGATGATCTGACCGGTCATCGGTCTCGGATTCTTCCCTACCGTCGAAAGTATCCTGAAGTCGTCATTCCTCCGGAAATGCTGGAGGCTTCCAGGAAGGTCTGTCCCTTCTGCGCGGACCAACTCTCCTCATCCACTCCGAAGCTTTTGCCTGAGATCGCCTCCGAGGGGAGAATCCGCAGAGGAAGGGCATGGTTGTTTCCCAACGCATTTCCTTATGCCCGGTACAATTGGGTGATTGTCTTTGGCGAAGAGCATTTCCTCTATCCCGATCAATTCTCCGTTGAGATGTTAAGGGATGGCTTCCTGGCGGCACAGGAAGGGATCCAAAGGATCGGAAAGAGCCAGCCCGAGTTTCAATACAGTTCCATTAACTGGAATTACCTTCCCTCGTCGGGAGCAGGAATATTCCATCCCCATATGCAGATCCTCGTTGAGGATGTCCCCACGGCCTCGCACAAAGAAGTACTCGAGGGGATCATCCGCTATCGGGACGAGGGAGTTCCTTCTTTCTGGGAGAGTTTTCTTTTGGAAGAGATCAAGAGGGGGGAAAGATATATCGGCCATCAAGGGGATGTCCATTTCTTAACGGCTTTTTCACCCCGTGGCATATTCGGAGAGATCCTCATTCTCTTTTCCAATCGATCGACGATCGATGAGGTGAGGACCGAAGACTGGACCGGTTTATCTCAGGGCCTGATCAGGGTCTTTCAATATTTGAAAGGTCATGTCCTCAGCTTTAATCTTTCCCTGTTTTCCGGAAATGGCGATGGGGTTCGGTCATGGGTCTATGGAAGGCTTTGTCCCAGGATGATCATCCCTCCTTGGCACACGAGCGATATTAACTATTTCGAAAAACTTCATGATGAAGTCATGTGTGTCATCTCTCCAGAGGAACTCTGCAGAGACGTTAAGCCTTTCTTTACCGGTTCTCGCCCTTCCTGATTTTTCGCAGATTCTTGGCCCTATTTTTCATACCATTTCTTGAGGGTCTCTGGCCTCGCCCCCAGAAGATAAAAAATCACCAGGATAATATTCAGCAGTTGCTGGCGCAGGACGCCACGCTCCAGGAACCGCCGGGCCGAAGTCGTAATCGGTTGATTGAGCAGCGTCACCCGGCCGGTTCTGTGGAGTCGTTGCAGGAAATCGACGTCTTCCATAAAAGCTATTTCAGCAAACCCGTTCAGTTTCTCAAAAACCGATCGTCTCACAAAAATCCCTTGGTCGCCGTAGTGGAAATACCGAAATTCGAATCGGGTAAAGAAAGCAATGAGCCGAAGGAGAAGTCTCGGGCTGTTAAATCTCAACATAAATGTGCCGCCTGCAATCCGGGGATCGGCCAAAGCCCGTTCCAGTAAGGGAAAGGAACGGGGAGGGAGGCAGGAATCAGCGTGCAGAAAGAGCAATACAGCACCGGTAGCCTGGCGTGCCCCGGAATTCATCTGAACGGCACGGCCCTGCTGGCTGCGGATCACCTTGGCATGCGGCCGGACGACCTCGACCGTCCCGTCTACACTGCCGCCATCGGCGACGATGAGCTCAAACTCACCTTGCTGGGTTTTGACGCTGTCTAGGCAGGAAAGAATACCTCTGGCTTCGTTCAACGCAGGAATAATAACGGAGATTTTCATGGATCAACGAAGAAGATATGACGCGGAAGCTGAATCTTCAATGACGGCTTTGAATGCTTCGATTTAGCCTCAGATAAAATCCCAATGCGATTAAAAGGATAGCCAGGGATATGGCATTTGCGCCAATCACTATGAAGTCTTTGAGATGCATTCCGTACAACATCCACAACGCGGAACCTGCACCAAATTGAATGAGGGTTAATCCACTCACATCCTTGACCGAATGGGTTTTCCACATTTTGACGATCTGCGGAACAAACCCGAACATTGTCAACGAGGCGGCGGCGATACCTACGATCTTCCACGACATAGATCTCTCTTTTTATCCCTTTCTTAGTCTGCGGGTTCTAAGGGTGATTTTCTGCATCTCAAGCCTCTGGCCCATTGCCATCTGAAATATGCAATCTCTATTAGCACCCCATCCTCTGCTCTTTCCTTAATCGATAAGGCCGACTCTTTTATGGACACGACTGAATTCTCACCATTTACAGATAACCGAAGACGAAGAAAGATTACAGATGATCGCGGATGACCTTGATGAGCGTCTGGATCTCCTCCGCAGTGAGCTTGCCGTCTTTTCTGAATATCAATCTCCCTTTTTTGTCAAAGGCGAGAACATCACTGCTGTCGTCGGCAATCTTCCAGGCATTGACCAACACTTTTTTGTAATCCCGGACATAGAGGGTTCGGGGATAACGCTTCTGTTTATCTTTGAGGGCAGAAGAAATGGCAAAATTGGGAAGCCAGGTGGCGGCCATGTTAATGATCCCAACCGATTGAAACTTATCGCCGGGAAAATTCTCCCTGTCCAGAGCTTCGCTGGCATCATTGTTGGTATCTTTTTCATCAGGGTCGACGTAAAAAAGGACATGGACCTTCCCCTGCAGCTCTTCGCTGCTCCACGGTTTTCCATCGAGCCGTCCTCCCAGTTTTTCTTTTAACTCTACCTTCGAAGGAATCTCTCCTATCTCAACAGCTTGGGCAGCCTGGTTCATCAGAAAGACAGATAGAAAAGGGATCAACCATTTCACGTGATGCTTCATCATCAACCTCTTCAATTTTTGATATCGACTCGCTTCGGGATAGGATGTCTGTTTCAACCAAACCCGATCCATCTCCGGGTGAACTCGACATACCCGATCTTATCCTCAGTCCGATCAGATAATCTTGAGAGAAGGCAACAAATTTCCACTGTTATAAACTCTATACACCATATTGCAGAAAATGGAAATAGCAATGAGATGCCGGTTCAGGCCGCCCACGACCATTATTCCCGTTGAGCCGGTTTGGGGGGAGGCCAAAGCTTTGCGGAGCAAATCAGGCGGGTGCAGCGGTGAAATCCGATGTTTACCGGTAGGTAGAAGAAAGGCCGGACGCGGGGCTTTGTCATAATTCTTTGCCATATGCTCCGCCACGAATAGATTTTCCTCCATGTCGATCTCATCCCCCAGTGGAGCTGTTCCGGAGTCATGTTTTTGGGGAAAAAAGTCACCGAGCCGTGATCGTAATCGCGCCAGTTGCGGCTGAAAATCCGGCCCTGGGAGTCCATCTGCGCGTAGAGCGGGGTATCGGGAAGGGGAGTAAGGATCAGCGTAAAGGCAGTCTCCAGGCGATTCTGTACGGCGAACTCGGCGATCTTGTCGAAGACCGCGGGGGTGTCTTCATCAAAACCGACGATGAATGTGCCCATAACCCCGATTTCGCGCTCTCGAAGGCGGCGGATACAGGCGGCATATTCAGCCGTCCGGTTAGGAAATTTATGCATGGAGTCAATGGTTATTTGGGAGAGCGATTCGAAGCCGATGTTCACACCGATGCAGCCTGACTCGGCCATCAGGTCCAGCATGGACTCATCTCGTGTGAGGTTGAAGCTGGCATGGCCGTACCACCTGATATCGCAGTCCTTGAACACCTGCAGCATGGCCCGGGCATGACCTGGATCCGAAACGAAATTGGAATCCATCACATAGAGGAGGCGCCTTTCGATAAAATAAGGGATGTCAGGGTGCCAGTGTCGTGCCAGCCAGATCTTCCATCGCGCCTGGGGAGGCCTTGGGCCAAAGAGGGCCATTAACTCCTTTCGAATGGCTTCCGGCCGCCGTCCTCGATACCTCCTCCCGAAAAATCTCTGAACGCCGCAAAAGGCACATCCGACTGCACAGCCGCGAGAGGTTTCTATGACTTCTCCTGGGTAGTAGAATTTATTGTTGAAGAGGTCACGCCTCATGCCTGGAAGCCGGTCAAGGTCTGTCTCCTGGCCGAGATATTTTTTCTTCAGATGTCCCCGCGTAAAATCACCGAGAATCTCTTCCCATATGGCTTCGGCTTCTCCGAGGATCACGGAATCGGCATGCTCCAGGGCCTCGTCCGGCAGGGCGGTCACATGAAATCCGCCCAATATGACCTTGGTCCCCTCGGACCGCAGACGGTCGGCGATGCGATAAACGTTCGGTATATGGTGGGTGAGTCCGACAATTAGAGCCAGATGACAGCCTTCCCCGTAAGGGACAGGTTCGTTGGCCTCGTCAACAAGACGGATATTGAATCGGTCCGGCGTGAGGGATGCGATCGTGGCAAGACCGATGGCAGGATATCCGAGCAGGGGCAAGCGAATGCCGAATGCCTTGTTGCGCGCCCTTGAGCCTGTTGCAGCCGATATGAGAAATAAGTTGGGATGGTCAATGTGTCCACCGGACAGAATGCCCGATTCTCCCCGGTCACTGCCGCCCTGCCGTCTATTATCGTTACTCTTCAAATAACCTCTCGGTGCTGACAAGGTGAAAAGGGTGATGATCAGTGCTCAAAGCAAGCGTGATATATTAGCGAATGATTGTCAAGGACGGGACACTCTTGCCACTGCCAGTTTTTTCCTTTGCCCATGACCCGGGGTAGGTCTCCTCCAGGCTTCATAAGGCCCGCGCTAAGGGCAAACAGGATGAAGACGCGCGAGATATTGAAATCCCAGTTTCCCACTGAAAGTCAGGGAGCCAAACCTTTAAAGGTTGGGCCGATGAACCCTCCTCAGGGACCCACCCCGGTCGGGCAATCGTGGAACACATGCTTCCCCCCATAGGTTCTGACCCTTCTAAAACCTTCTTTTCCACAAAAGAGAAAGACTTGGTAAGGGGGACAACTCAAGTTTGTGAGGGGCCGGAAGTCGCTTCGAGGACTTCGTAAGGGGTGAATCGATGGCGATTCAGAGTTTTATCAATTATAATGCTTAGACTTTTATGCGCTTTGTCCTCTTTATCAGTATTGTCCAATCGATCCTGTTTTTGGGACACTGGTTTTTATACAGAACCCTGGTGCGCTTTTTTGGAGTGGCTGCTCCGTCGAAGGTTTTGACCTTGAAAGCTGCACTGGGTCTGCTATCCGTCAGCCTTGTCCTGACCTCCTTTCTTGCCTTCCGTTATTCCAATCCTCTGATACGATGGGTTTACACGGCTGCGGCCTCCTGGTTGGGCGTTCTTTATCTTTTGATTCTCGCGTCATTTCTTTGCTGGACCTTCTACGGTTTGGCAAAGTTATTTCACCTCCCTATGAACCGAGAGATATTGATTGAGATTTTGATAGGGATCGCCATGGCGGCAAGCTTCTATGGATTCATCAATGCGGGAGTGACTCGCACAACGCGAATCAATGTTCAGCTTCCTCATTTACCAGATCATTGGAAAGGGAAGACCGCTGTTTGGGTGAGCGACACACATTTAGGCCAGGTAAGAAACGACGGGTTTGCGCGACACATTGCTGCCAAGGTAAAGAACATGCATCCGGACATTGTTTTTATTGGCGGCGACCTCTATGATGGTTTGGCAGTCGATTTGGATAAGACGATCGAACCCTTTTCGAAAATCTCCGCTCCTTACGGCACCTATTTTATTACGGGGAATCATGAAGAGTTTTCTGATAACGCCCCGTACCTTCAGGCCATTCGTCGTGTTGGGATACATGTTTTAAATAACGAAAAGGTCGACCTGGATGGCCTGCAGATTGTCGGAGTCGATTATCGTGATTCAAGAAGGGAAGAGCAGTTCAGAACGATTTTACAAAGGATGGGAATTGACCCTCATAAACCAAGTATTTTGCTGAAACATGCCCCTCTCAATCTGCGGGTGGCTAGGGAGCAGGGAATTTCCCTTCAGCTTTCAGGCCATACTCACCAGGGCCAGGTTTTCCTCTTCCGATTTATCACCTCAAGGGTCTACCAGGGTTACGACTACGGGCTGAAATGGTTTGGAGACCTCTTAGTTTATACCTCCAGCGGGGCGGGCACCTGGGGGCCTCCCATGCGCATTGATACAAAACCCGAGATCGTGGTCATCACGTTTAGATAAACCATCCGAGAGTAATGCCCCACTATCCCATTCAAAATTGACGACATCGGGCGAGGATGCCGGAGAAAATATTACGGCGACAACCTCAGCTCGTAGGCTAGCTAAAAGAATTCCAGAGCAGTACCGAGACCGGATGATGCTCCTGAATGTTACCCTACTAAACGTCCGCCTCATGAGATTTCCGGAGGCGTTCTTGACGGATTGTCGGGTTTCATCCCCACCTCAGTGAGGCATTACATCTGAGACGAGTTTCTTGTTGACCCTCCAAACTCAATTTAGTAGACTTCTATTGATGTAAACGAATCCCGCTTTTCGTCAACAGGAGATCCCAGCATGCTGCCCGATTTCGTCCCCCATTTAAGCATTGGACCTCTTTGTGGCTTAACCGCCAATGCCATCCTCGCCATTCTCTGTTTGGTCATCTCGATCATTTATTATCAGTACCGGCCGCTGTGGAGCCTGTTTTTCTTTTATGTTTTCATAACCTTCGCCTTCTTAGGGTGGTTTTTCTTGGGACTTCAGAGATCGCCGGAATCCGTCCTCTTAGGATATAGAATCCTTTACGCCTCATTAGCTCTCCTGCCGGCTACCTGGTTCTGGTTCTTCTTGGAGCTCTTTAACGAAAGACCACGGCCGCTCATCTGGGTCATGACCGGAATAGGTATTCTACTGGCCGTCTCAGCCCTTCTGGGTAGGGGACCCCTGTTCTTCGCGCTTCCTCTGCAACCCGACCCTATTTCTTTCGATTTCTGGAGCCCCCAGTCCAGGCTCCTTAAGGTCCTCATTCAATCTTTCTGCCTGGCGGCCTGTATTCTGTACATCTCGCTCATCATCGCCAGACCGGTGCGTTTCAAGGAGAGGAAACAGGTTTTGATTCCTGTCATCATGGGACTTCTGATCTGGTTTTTAGGAGGGCTGAACGATTCGCTGCTGGCCGCAGGGGTGACCTTCCTTACGGAGGAGCGCATACTGTGGTTTGCCTCCATTTGGCTCTCAATCTTTTTGGCCGTTGCCATTGCTCTCCATTTTCGTTCCCTGGAACAAGCGATTCGCGATGCGAAGAACATGTTTGAACGGTTCGTTCCTCCAGCTTATCTTCGCCGTATTGCCAGCAAAGGGTTGGGGGCGATACGCCTGGGCGAGGCCGATCAGCAGTGGGTGACGATCCTTTGTTGCGACATCAGAGGGTTTACCGCTTTGTCCGAGCGGTTCACCCCAAGTCAATTAATCGCTTTCGTGAACCGGCTCTACGAGCGGATCACCCGTGTGGTCGGTGAACGGCAAGGGGTGATCGATAAATTCCTGGGCGATGCCGTCCTCTGTATTTTCGAGGGAGCGGACTCCGCCGAGAGGGCTGTGACGTGTGGCGCGAAGATGCTTACTACCGTTGGGTCCTTCAATCGTGAGGAAGGCCGACCCGCGGATCATGCGGTTCAGATCGGCATCGGCGTTCATACCGGCCCAGTTATTTTAGGAACCATCGGCTCCTCCGATCGGATGGACTCTACCGTCTTAGGGCTGACCGTCAATTTAGCCAAACGCCTCGAAGAAGCCACAAGGTCGCTGGGCGTCGATATGCTTGTTACGGACCGGGTCGCCAACAAGCTTCCGATGGGACACGGTCATCAAGTACGGAGGCTCGGCGAGGCTTCTTTGAAGGGCTTTTCAGAACCGGTGGGCATCATCGAGGTATGCGATCATGAGCCGCCAGGAGTCTGGCATCTCAAGAGCCAAGTTGAACCTTTCATCGGGGAGGGGATTGAGTTTTTCAAGGCCGGCCGCTTTGAAGCTGCTCTATTAAAGTTCCAGATGGCCCAAAACATTTATCCCCAGGACCTACCCCTAAAGCTTCTTATGACCTCTACCCAGGGCGCCTTGGATAGAGGGGAAATGGCCGAAGGAGCGGCTTTGCTTGATCTCAGATAGAGGGGGTTGTTCCACGCGGCCATGAAAAGCACATCCGGACGAAAAAACCCCCGACCCCATTCTTTTTGAGAATGGCAGAGTTTTTGGCAAAGCGGGGCCTATTCTCTACAAAAGAGTTTGCAGGGAGGTTATATGCCGATCCTATTCGCTGTGGTTGGTGTGGTTCTTATCCTGATCGTTTTGGGGGATGCTTTCGAAACGATCATTCTCCCCCGGCGCGTGACACGCCAAGTTAGCCTCGCCCGTATCTATTATCGATTTACCTGGCTATCCTGGGCACGAATGGTTCGCTCGCTATTTGCAGGTAAACGCCAAGCGACCTATTTAAGTTTCTACGGCCCGCTTTCGCTGATTGTCCTGTTGATGCTTTGGGCAACCGGGCTGATCTGTGGATTTGGCCTGGTTCATTGGGCGTCGGGCTCGATGATCAAAACGCCGGAAGGCACATCCAGTTTGTGGTCTTATCTTTATCTGAGCGGAACCACCTTTTTTACGCTCGGGATGGGAGATATCACTCCAGCTACGACGCTCGGACGGGGTCTTTGCGCCTTTGAGGCGGGAATGGGATTTGGCTTTCTGGCACTTGTGATCGGTTACCTCCCGGTGTTGAATCAGTCCTTTTCCCGGCGTGAAGTAAACATTTCGTTACTCGACGCGCGGGCAGGTTCGCCGCCGACGGCGGGCGAGTTGCTGCGCCGACACAGCCATGACCGAGGGATGGAAGAGCTCCGGCAAGTTTTTCACGAGTGGGAACGGTGGTCGGCGGACTTGCTCGAGAGCCATCTCTCCTATCCCGTGCTTGCCTATTTTCGCTCTCAGCACGACAATCTTTCCTGGCTCGAAGCCCTTACGGCGATTCTGGATGCGAGCGCCTTTGTCACTGTGATCCTCGAAGGTCCCTGTGAACGTCAGGCCGAGCTGACCTTCGCCATCACACGGCACGCCATTGTGGACCTCGCTCAGATATTCAACTGTCGACCTCGTAAGCCGCAGCAAGATAGACTTCCGCCCGATAAATTGGAAGCCCTGCGGTCCGCGCTCACCGCAGCCGGGATGAAGCTTCGGGAAGGAAGGGCTGTTGAGCAGAAGCTCTCAGAGCTTCGAAGAATGTACGAGCCTTATGCCTACTCCCTCTCTCAGTACATGCATATCGCCATTCCCCCCTGGGTGACGGAATCCCGTCGTGCAGACGATTGGCAGACGAGCGCATGGGGGCGCAGTACCGGTTTTCAGATCGATGATCCATCGGGGAAGGGCGGCGACGAACATTTCTAATCTAAAGCAAATTTTTTGGTCCAAGAGCCAACGGTAATCGATGTCGGCCCTTTGGGAGGGACGGTCGATAGAGCGCCGACAATTTTAAGCTCTTATGACAAAATTTGTCATTTTCGTTCTGATTGAGAATGTCTGCTTTTCAAGAAGTACGGGGTTAATGGCAAGTTACAGTAGTTTCCACAACTTGGCATCAATTATGCATAATTTGACACCTAAATGGAAACCACTTTCTCTATCACGGAGGACGACAAGAATTTCCTATCTTCCCTTCTAAACAAAGCGGGGGGTGAAGGGTCACCCTCTAAAGAAGAAAGCCCTTTTAACGAAAAGACTCGGCTTCCCCTCCCCATTTATTTCGTTGAGCTTTTCAATCGGATCAAAGCCAGTCTCTCCGCCATGCAAGCTTTTGCATTTCTTTCGCGAGAAAATTTCAAGGATCAGGACTTAGGAGAGCATTTTTACAAAATTGTTAACGAAGATATCACAAAGACGATTTCGTTGATCGATTGTTTCAATGATTATATCAATTTCAGCACTCCCGTGGTGAAAAGGGATACGGTGAACAGCCTTATCGACGAAGTGATCAAAAGGCATGAAAGGCAGTTTGAGGAGAAGAGGAT
>JBAVGF010000058.1:0-3252 GCA_049684675.1 Thermodesulfobacteriota bacterium
GACAGAAGATTTTTATCTCAAACAGTGGTTTGGCCCGGCTTTACGCCATTCTGGCCAACACAAAGGGTAGACAGGGTCCCCGTTCCTTGAGCGTTTTCATCGTGGAGGATAATCTGCCGGGCCTCACTATTAAAGGATTACCCCAAAAAGATGGCTTGAACGTCTTGCCGACCGGGCAACTGATCTTCAAAGATTCTCCTGTCCCTGCCGACCGTCTGGTGGGAAGTGAAGGGATGGGTCTGGTCTTGACCCTCGACGTCATCGATAGAGGAAGAATCCATATTGCAGGCATCTGCTGCGGATTGGCTTACCGGATTTTTCGCGAACTCTATCATTATACCCATCAAAGGAGACAGTTCGATCATCCCTTGACCAGCAGCCAGGATATCAGCTTTCAGATCTCAGATATGTTTACTCGAATCAATGCTGCGAGAGGGTTATGCCTTCATGCCCTGAGACAAGTGGGCACCTCCTATTACAGGGTGAGCTCTTCTCAAGCAAAGCTATTCGCCTCCCAGGTCGTTATGGATGTGGCCGCCCGGGCACAGGTGTTAATGGGGGGAAGAGGTTACTTCAGGAATGAGCTGGTCAACCAGTTGAGTGCGGATGCACGTGGAATGGAATATCTCGAGGGAACCTCCAACATTCAAAAGATGATTATCGGCCGGGAGTTATTCAGGATGTACCATAAGGGAAAAATGGTCTAACGGAGATGGCGCGGGTTGGCCGATTTCGAAAAGAGTACTATGTAACTTGACCGAGGAAGATAGGGGACTTCCTTATAACCTTGAGATCCATGTGCCCGAGCGCAAAGCGGTGCCGCCTGTGAAGCCTCTCTGAGGGGCTCGGCCGGGGGGCTTGTTTCTGAAAAGCTCAGGGCTTCTAAAAAACTGGGGGAGGGCAAGCGCTGTTCACCCTTGACAGAAGTAGAGAAATCGAGTACCTTTCAGTCCGTCCTCAAGAACGCGGTGCCCTGTTGACAGAGGGGACATAGAGTAATCTTTGCGGAGAAAAGGGGAAAGTCCTCCATCGATTTCTTGGGAAAGAGAAAGAGTTATTTGATTTTGGAGAGAAAAGACCTTATAATTCATTGAGTTCGTGGAAGGCGCGGCAATCATTGGTTCGATGAGACCAATCGATCATATTATCAACGGGGGGTAAGAACAGTGTTTATCACAATGCTCAAATCGAAGATCCATAGGGCAACCGTTACTGGAGCCGACGTTGACTATGAGGGAAGCATCACCGTTGACAAGGAACTGATGGGTGTTGCCAAACTCGTTGAATATGAGAAGGTGGATATTTACAATATCACCAATGGGCAAAGGTTTTCGACTTATGTCATCAAGGGCGAACAAGGGAAGGGTGAAATCTGCTTAAACGGAGCTGCTGCCAGGCTTGTTTCAGTAGGAGACCTCATCATTATCTGCTCTTACTCTCATCACGATGAAAAAGAGATTGGAAAACACAAACCTGTGATTGTTCATGTTGATCAAAAGAATAAGATAAAGGAAATTAAGATAGTAGGTATGTTATCCAAAAACATGTCTTGAGACTCCCAAGAGATCGTCGGTGGCTCACCCTCCGGAAGATTTATCCCGGCATACGGCCCACTTTTTAGAAGACTCCTCTTTGAAATATACTAAATGTCCATGAGAAAGAACCAACAATTCAGATTGGTCACTCTTGATCTCGACGGGACGCTTACCCGAGAGCGATCCGTTTGGGAATATATTCATAAGCAATTGGGCAAATGGTACGGGTTTGCAGAAGATTATCAGAATCAGTTTTTGGCCGGGAAGATCTCTTATGAAGAATTTTGTGAGCGCGATGCCCAAGTCTGGAAGGGGATGAAAGTCGAGGAATTGCTGGAGATCGTTAAGACGGTTCCCTTTCACCCGGGTGCGAATGAACTGACCCATTACCTCAGACAGAAAGGATTGAAGCTTTCGTTGGTTTCTTCCGGCCTTTCTCTCCTTTCCGATTGGGTCCATCAGAAATATGGGTTTGATTACTCTGTTTCTAATGATCTCCTCCATGAAAATGGGCTATTGACCGGGGGAGTGAAGATCCAGGTCTATTATGACAAGAAAGCAGAATGGGTGAGAAAGATTCTGAACAAATTCGGAGTCAAGCCTGAAGAAGGGATCGCCATCGGAGATAGCAAAGGCGACATCGATATGTTTCAAATGGTAGGGTTCTCCGTTGCTTTCAATTCGTCCTGCTGTGAACTCGAGAAGATAGCCAATGTCTGTGTTCCGAGCCAGAACCTTGCCGATATCATACCGAGGCTCCCGATTTAATAAGAACGGACACGGAGCACGGACAGGGTCACGAGAAAATGTCCTGGGAATTAGATTTTATGAGGTGGGCCAACGGGTGGTGGAGCTCATCTGTCTTGGATCAAATCCTGCCCTGGCTGACCTATCTCGGAAGCCATTTTGCAGTCATCTTTTTCATACTTCTTAGTTGGATCCTGACCCAACGAAAAAAAATCCTCCTTCGTCTTGTTCTTCTTTACGCCGCCCAATCGGCAGTCATCTCCAGCCTCAAATTTCTCACTCAACGTCAGAGACCATTTTTGTTTCTGGAGCTGGCCTCCAAATTCTCCAAAGGTCCGGGAGAAATTCTCGACCCCAGTTTTCCGAGCGCACATGCTGCGTTTGCATTTATGATGGCGACTCTCTTGGCTGGCCGATTTCCGCGATACCGAGTTATTTTTTTCATTGTGGCTGCCTTGATCGGATGGACCCGAATTTACTTAAGCCTTCATTATCCAACCGATGTCATAGCAGGGGGTCTCCTGGGTTATGGGATGACAAAATTATTTATGAAAATATTCAGCCATCAAGAGTTCATAGGGCCATCTCAGACCGATAAATAACCGGCCCCAAGTCCCCCGGGATACGGAACCGTCTCTGCGAGTGGAACGAAGCAGTCTCGCTCTTTCCGAGAGATTGCCACGCACCTTTTAGGTGCTCGCAATGACATGACGGCAAGAGGGTTTTCTTTTCTAAATCGGGATTTGGGAGGGATAAAAATCGTTGACAGTCGTTTCGGCTCTGGTAGAATGAGGCGGAGAATGAGGGGGAGGGTTGACTTTTCAGAAAGGTCTTATAAAATAGGTCTTGTACCGGGCGCTTAGTTCAGGGGGAGAACGCCTGCTTCACACGCAGGAAGTCAGAGGTTCAAATCCTCTAGCGCCCACAATGACTTAGAAAGTGGAAAGCAGGGAGTAGTCTACCCTCTACC
>JBAVGF010000059.1:0-7000 GCA_049684675.1 Thermodesulfobacteriota bacterium
CAGGATGGAGTTAATGTTTTATCAGATCCGGCATAAGGACGGAAAAATAGATCCTTATTCGAGTGGGACCATCATCTTTCCTGATGGAACATACCAGCATTTACTCAAGAAAGAATTTCAGATTGAGACCCTGGATCAATGGAAAAGCTCAAAGAGCGGAGCTATCTATCCTTCCAACTGGAGGGTAAAGGTCCCCGGTCGCCGGATTGACCTGACCATCTCCCCGACCGTTAAAGATCAAGAATTGATTACCAAGGAGTCCACTCGGGTGATCTACTGGGAAGGAAGTGTTAAGGTGGATGGAAAATATCAGGATGACCCTATCAAGGGGGTGGGTTATGTCGAATTAACCGGATATGCCGAATCCCTTTCCGGAAAGATCTGACCCGACGACACTAGCAGGATGCTGAAAAAGTGATTTAGGCCAGGCTGCTCAAAAATGCCCAGATGCAAGGCCCCGAAATCCTGAGATGTGAGGCGTACTTGAACGTACGCCGCAATAAGCCCGCCCCGTGCTTTGACACGGGGAAGGATAAGGAAACGCCGCAGATGGGCGTTTTTCAGCAGCCTGCTAAAACTCCACCTCTGCCTGGATATAGGCATAATCAATATTCTTCCCGCTTCCCGAGGCTTGTCTGAAAAAGCGACCTGTAAAGAATCTGTCCAGGCCGACAAAGAAGGATATCCCTTTTGTCAGTTTGTAAGATCCAACCAAGTTCAACTGCACGCCAAGGTCGATCCATTGTGTTCTTTTGTAAAAGATTGAAAGTCTTGAGTTACTGGCTTTCCATCCCGTTGTCTCCTTTCTTCTCTTGGGCGGACAATTCTTTCTGTTTGAATAGTGGATGCTCAAAAGAAAGGTACAAAAACACACCATATTCATTCCGGGAAGGTCCCACCCCAATTGGAAAGCCGACCCCTGGCACAATCTGAAGGCCAGATTTAAAGTCGATCGCGTAGCGAATCCCAGGGTTAAGAAAGAATGTATGATCTGTCTTCTTTCCCCCATTTGCTTCCACAGATTGGTTAGAATTCCATACCGCCTCCAGCATCAGGTTGAGGTTTTCTGATAAAAGGTAGATAATACTCGCTCCCGCATTAAGATCGAAGGTGTTGGCTTTTCCTCCATCCGGTCCTTTTCTATGCGGGGTAAACGTCGCTCCCAAGTTCCAGTGAGTCACCCATCTGTCGGAAAGCTCCAAACTGAGCGGGATGTTTGTCTGATACCCAAGGGAACCCCTGCCTAAATCCCTCTTGAACTTTCCGGTCGGGAGCAGCAAGGAGAACCTGGGAGCAAGCGCAATCCATCCCTTATTAATAAGCTGATAGCGATAGTTTAGAGCCACGTCACCCAAACCCGTCCTTCCTAGATCAGTCAAATGAGAGACTGGAATGGTATAGGAAAACTGGTGTGTTTGTCCTTTGATTGGCCATTCTTGCGTGAATGTGTACCCCCATGTTCCATCTTTCATGTACTGAAATGTCTGGATATGCTGGATGATCCCCGGCTCTTGATTGTATGCTTCCTCAATCAAGAAAGAGTTGTCCTGAATCTTTTTCGTTTCTTTGATCTCATTTTCTTCCCCGAAGGATAGAGCTGACACACCAGATAGAATAACCAGTAGCAGCCCTGCAACTTTCCAGAACCTCTTTAGCTCTTTCATCTTAAACCTCTTTTTAACTCTGGATATAATGCCGAAGGGATAAACCTATGTCAAGAAATATGCGGGGGGAAGATAGGGACGGGAATTAGGGGTTGAATCTTCTCATTGGCGCATCCTCCGAAAAATCCACGCTACGGCCAATTCAAGGCAAAACAACGCTACAATCATTTGTCCCGGGGGGTAGTCATACTGATTGGCCATCAAGAAACCGATGATGCCAGTCCCTACTGCGACGATTGGCGTCACAAGGAACATGTGTCGAACCTCCCGGCACAAGTTCTTCGCCACAAGAGCAGGGAGGACAAGACATCCAAACGTGTAGAGCATCAGACAGTGCCTGACGGCAAGGGAGACTGCGAAAAATTCTGTTAGCTGCCGCTTTCAGGTTTGGTGGGCCCCAATGAGCGGACAGCTCTGACGAATCCTTTGGCGCGCTTCTTTGGAGTAGGGTACACCCTCGAGACCTCTTTCCCATAAGAGGGACTATAGTTGAATGGGAGCAAGACAGTGGGGTCGGATGACCAATAGAGATCAAAAAAGGCATAGACATCGCGTGAATGTCTGCGCATCATCAATTCGACGACCACTGCGGTGTCTCGTTCGTCAGGGTTGGGCAGACGCCAATCCGTATAGCCACCCACTCGTAGCGTCATACAGTACTTTTGCGCCTCCTCAAAAGTAACCTCCTTTCCATTATCGCCTTTCTGCCACATTATTTTCCGCCTTGTGTCCGTGACCGTGCCGTCTCCGTTATCCACAAACCTTCTCTCTGCGACAACAACGGACGACTTATCCAGAGGTAGAAGGTGGCCCCGAATCTCCTTCTGTTCCGTCGACTCAGTCACATATGGCTGGCCGAGAAGTAGTGGGACGAAGGCTGTAAATATGAGCGAGAATCGCGACACATTTCGCATTTCGGTATCCCCTTTTTAACCTAAGTCTTGTGAGGTTCCCGTGAGCCTCCACGGAGAAGCTTTGCGATAACCCAGGCTGCCCCGTAGACCACTCCGAGGAGGACAACATCCGTCGGGCCGACGGGCAAATCCCATTGATATGCAATCAAGAAACCGAGGAATGCAACTGCGCCACCGACCAGTGAGGCCAGTGCCGTGAACTGGCGCATATTGTGCGCAAACAAATGTGCCGTCAGTGCGGGGATCAGCAAAAATCCAAACGCGATCAACGGACCGACGCTGAGTACCGCCATCGAGACGGTCAGGCCGATCATCAGATAGAGCAGCACATCCCAGAAAACAACATTCTTGCCAAGTATAATGGCCATCTCCCGGTCAAACGAGACCAGGAGCAACTCCTTGTAAAACAGTCCCAGCGAGACGAGGACGAGCGCAAGCGTTCCTGCCGTCAATGCAAGATCGAAATTGGAGATGGTGATAACCTCTCCTTTCAACATATCAAGCCAGCCGATCTCGCCGTATGGATTTTTTGCCAGCAACAATATACCCAATGCGGCCGCCACAACGTACGCAGTGCCGAGTCGACCTTCGGGCTGGCCGCGGCCACGTCTTTCCAGAACTGCCAGCACCAGGGTCGCGGCCAGCGAAAATGTGATCGAGCCGACAAAAGCGAGGGCATGCGCACTCTCTGAGGGATGATGCGCCAGACGGAATCCAAGCCATAAGGGAAGCGAGAGCGCGACAGCGACGCCTGTCGAGGAGATCTGCGGTAGTGCTACGCCCATAAACACCAGCCGGCGCATCACGAGAAAGACACCGACGAGTGGGCAAGCGAAGCCGACGAGCACGCTGGTATAAACCGAGTTACGTAGGAGAAAATCGGGAGAGAGAATCTGACGTAACGCTTCCATATTAGCCGACCCCTATTTCAAAAATCTCCGCCATCCGTTCGGGCGTAAGCAGTTCGTCCGCGGTGCCGTGGAACACCTCACCCTCGTGAAGCCAGATGACTTGCTGGGCATGCTCGCGCACTAACGCAAAGTCGTGCGTGACGAGCAGGACCGTGATCTCCCTTTCCCTGATGATCTGTGAAATGAAATCCAGTACCGCATGAGTCGCTTTGGGATCAACGCCCGCGGTCGGTTCGTCGAGCACAAGGACATCAGGCCGGGTTGTCAGGGCGCGGGCGATAAGCACGCGTTGCTTCTGGCCTCCAGAGAGTTCAGCAAACCGTTTGTGGGCAAACTCCTCCGCACCCGCTGCGCGAAGGCATTCACGCGTCAAGGCACGTTCGATTGACGGAACAAAACGCCCTGGCCGGACGCGTCCATACACGCCCATCAGAGCAATCTCGGAACCCGTCAGAAGATAGATTGGATCGAACTGAATAGACTGGGGGACGTAACCGAACACCAGCGGTTTTCCTGTGGATGTGGTGATGTCGATATGGCCTGCGAGTGGTGGAAGAAGGCCGATAAGGGTTTTGAGGAGAGTCGATTTCCCAGAACCGTTTGCACCGAGGATGGCGGTGAAGCTGTTGCGGACAATCGAAAGCGAAATCGTGGACAGCACGGGTTGGCCGTTGTAGCCAATGCTCAGGTTATCCAGTGTGATGAGCGCCTCATTCATATGTCTGTTATTGAGAATCTGATAATGGGGGCCGCCCTGACGACACACGGGCGGACCCGCTCTTTGCGTGTTTATTTCCTGCCTTGTACGGCTGTAACCATAGTATGAATGATATAGTCCATCATTTCAATGTAAGTTCCTGTATGGGGCACGCCGCCCGGCATGATGGGCAGCGTTACCATCTTTGCGCCGGTCTGTTCGGCGATGCGTCTCGGCACCTTTTCGGGAAACTGAGGCTCACGCACGACGATAGGAACATGCTCCGTCTTCATCGCGGCAATCAATTCCTCAATGTGACGCGCCGTCGGATCGATGCCAGGTCTCAGTTCAATCGTGCCGAAGTACTCCATGCCGAAGCGCGCCGCGAAGTATGGCCAATGTTCGTGATAGGAGACGAATTTCACCCCCTTGAGCGGTTTGGCCTCCTTCTCCCACTCGGCAATCTTGGCATCGAGCCTGGCGAGATAAGCATCGCGGTTGCGCGTAAATTCTGCCTGATACTGTGGGGCGAACGCCACCAGCGCGTTGTAGATGTTCCCGATGGCGATCTTCGCCAACACCGGGTCGAGCATATAGTGCGGGTTGCCATAGGGATGAACGTCGCCCGCAGAGTGATCGGTTGACTTGGGTACATCGCGAGGGATGATGCCCTTCGAACAGTCCACATAGCCGGACCTGTCTCTCTGGATACGCGGATTCTTGCTCGCTTCTATCAATGCAGGGAGGAAGGCGTGCTCGCATTCAAACCCCACCAAGATCAACAGGTCCGCCCGGTTCATCATCGGCACGAAGCTTGGTTTCATCGGAACCCCGTGCGTGTCTTCGACGCCTGTGGCCAAGCCGTGAACCTCGACTTGGTCCCCGCCGATGGCGCGGGTAAGGTCTGCCAGGTCAGTCAGCGTTGTGACGATGCGGATTTTGGCCGCGTGGGCGGGCATCGCGCTCCCACATAACACCCCAATGAGCGGGATGATTAATAACAATCGGAACAGTTTGGATTTCATGTTCGATTCCTCCTTCCAGAGTTAGCGTTCCTGCCACCCATGCGCGTGGGACCCGATGATCCACGCCCATTGCAGGTAAATGGCATCATCGTCGCGCAGGCCGGACAGGGCATTGTGGGTGGTGTGCGTGTATTGAAGGCGCAGCTGATTCCAGTGGCTGATGGCCCAAGTGATCCACGCAGAGTACGCGCTGGTTTTGTCAGCATTGTTCTGCGGGTTCTCCATCCAGTCAAACAGACACCCGACTATCCACTGCCTATGGAGCTTGTAAGCCAGATAGGAGTACAAGCCAAACGAGCCAACGGAGCGGTTGAACGCAGGCCCGCCCTCAGCAGGATTATCGAGATAACGGTTGTCACTGTAAAGGAGTTCTGTGCCCCAGGTGAGGCTCTGGAACTGATTGTTACGCAGCGGCTGGTAGCGAAGCGCCAAGTCCGCTCCCACCACGACGCGCCTGCGTTCCGTGAGCGTGCTGCCATCGGGTTGAACAAACACACCACCACGGTCCTCTGTCTTCGGATTGTACAGGCCTGAAAAGCCGGTTTCGAGTGAGACATCGGGTGTCAGTTCAAAATACGTGGACGCGCGGCCCCAAAAGTTCAACTCGCTGAAGTGACGGAAGTTGCCGACATTGTTTGGTGTATCGCCAAACTGATCTCCCACCCCCGCTGTCAGGCTCACGTAATGCGGGATTGGCAACAGGAAGTTGAGCTGTAAGCCGTCTGTCTTCGATTCACCGCCGATGTAATTGTCGAGCACCAGAGGACGATTCACAAAGGGCAGTTCATGGTCGTGGATGTACGACAAGCGACCGAATTCAGCGAAAAACCGTCCGCCTTTAAGCGTCAGGTTCCACGGAAGTGAGGTCGTCTGGAGGGCAGCCTCTTCCACCTGCGCTGTGGCTTCGCCAGTAACCGGGTCGGCAGAGGCGTTGATCACCGCATAACCACGCGCAAACGGATCAACTGATCCGGCCAGGTTCAATTCTATCGAACGTTGGTTGAAGTCGAACCCGCCAGGCCGGTCACTGCCCGTCTCTTTCGATCCCCGGCTGCGATAAGAGAGGACCGACTCACCCACGAGCCCGATCGCGGGATTGAACACGCTCAAAATGCTCTTCTTCTGCGTTTCGACCACCTGACCCACTTCCTCCTTCAACTGCTGTACCTGCTGCTGCACCTGTTCAAGGGTTGACTTTTTCTCGGGCTCCTGTCCTGCAGGAGGCGGAGCTTCCTTGGGTTGGGCTACTACCTGTTCTTCAGGAAGCTTTTCCTTTTTCATTTCAGTTTTTAACTCTTCTATGATCTTCTGTTGCTCCTTTATCGTCTGTTCTTGCTTCTTGAGGGCCTCCTCAAGGATCTTAATCCGCTCCTCCAATGTCTGGGCAAACCCGCTGGAATAAAAGACAAAGAAGATAACGATGGAAATAAGAATCGTCTTCATTTTGATCCCTCCATGCATTCCATGTCTCGATTTAAGAGAGGACTACTTCCATACCATGCATCCATCAACAAGAAAAAAAAGAGAGGATGACATCTGGTCGTGTACACATTGAGAAATTAAATTCTGGTCTTGTCCTTTATGCGGGAGGAGCTCGATTTGAATAAGGATGATAACACAGGTATGAGCTGTTGAGTGTATTTTCTATGGAGATGAACGAAACATTTGAAAGCAGTAATGAAATTTGAGGGCAGTCCTGAGGGATTAAAAGGGAATGGTGCGAGACATGACAACAAATAGGGCATGCGTCATGGGAAACTCCATCCGCATGGTGGTGAAATGCAAGTCC
>JBAVGF010000060.1:0-13436 GCA_049684675.1 Thermodesulfobacteriota bacterium
GACGTTAGCATCGAGGCGTTGAAAAAAGCGAATGCCTTGGAGGTAGAATCGATCAAGCCGAGGCAAGTTCTTACGATTCCATCCCGAGCAGGAAAAAAGGCAGCAGAAGTTTCGGGAAGATCTCCAAGCCTGGCCAGTAAAAAACTTTCAGGCGGGGTTGTTAAAAGAACTACGGGGGAAATGGATTCTTACGTCGTACAGAAAGGAGATAGTCTTTACAATATTTCAAAGAGGGTCGGTTTCTCGACAGAGGAAATTATAAAGAGGAACGGCCTCCCTACTTCAGCGTTAAAGATCGGTCAAATTCTTCTTCTTCCAAGAGACGGGAGTCGGTCGGATGAGGAGGCAGAAGAATTGGGGGATGAAGAAGAAACGGTAGGGACTTCACAGGGAGAAGGGGAGAAAGGAGAGCCAGTCTCTCCCCCCCTTGGAAAATGGAGTAACCTGGAGGAAAGAAGTCTTTTGGTGAGGGTTGTGAAGACCTTTTTAGGGGTGCCCTACAAATTAGGAGGATCTACATTAAAAGGGATTGATTGTTCTGCTTTGGTGAAAAAGGTCTACGAAATTTTTAATATCCAACTTCCCAGGACCGCCCGTGAACAGTTTGCGGCTGGGAAAAGGGTTGCGAAGGACCAATTGGAGGAAGGGGATCTGGTCTTTTTTAGACGGCGTGGGAATAGTGCTCATGTGGGAATCTACGTAGGCGACAATCAATTTGTTCACGCCTCTTCTTACAGCAGAGAGGTGAGGGTAGATTATCTGAATACCCCTTATTACAGCCAACGCTTTCTCAGGGGAGTCCGGGTCAAAGAATTGGACAGGGAGATTTAGGGGATATTTAGACGAAGGAGAGTGAGCAATGATCATCACCATCAACCCCAAAAATCCGCAACCCAGATTGATTCGAAGGGTTGTGGAGGTTCTTAAGGAGGGCGGTGTGGTCGGATATCCTACGGACACGATCTACGGGATCGGATGCGATCTTTTCAACCCGGAGGCGATCCGAAGAATCCACCGACTGAAGAAATTGGAGGGGAAGAAGCTATTAAGTTTCATCTGCTCCGATTTGAAGGATATCAGTCGCTATGCCTATGTTTCCAACTATGCTTATAAAATGATGAAACGTCTGCTTCCCGGAGCTTATACCTTCGTGTTGAAAGCAACGAAGCTGGTCCCAAAGATAGCCATGACTAAACAGAATACGGTCGGGATAAGAATCCCTGACAACAAGATATGCTTGGCCCTCGTCAAGGAGTTGGGGCACCCGATTATAAGCACCAGCGTTTATAAACCCGATGAGGGGCTGTTCAATGATCCTGCCGGGATAGAAGAGCGGTTTGGAAAACAGTTGGACCTCGTCATTGATGGAGGGGTGATCGTCGCCGAACATTCGAGCATTATTGACCTCGCCGGTGATTCCCCCAGAGTGATTCGAAGAGGGAAAGGGGATGTAAGCCTTTTCCGATAAGAGCCCGTGGCGCATGAGAGGAGGAAAGATGGGCCGAAAGAGTCTACCACCTGCTACCTTGCTTTTCCCTACTCCAGTCGTCTTGGTGACCTGTGTGGATGAAACAGGAAAACCGAACGTCATCACCTTGGCCTGGGTGGGAGTGGTCAACTCAGAACCTCCGATGATCGGCATTTCCATCCGGCCGGAACGATACTCCCACGCCTGTGTGAAGCGACTTAAAGAGTTTGTCGTCAATCTCCCTTCGGAAGAGATGGTCAGAAAGGTGGATGCTTGCGGTGTGCTTTCCGGTAGGGAGACAGACAAGTTTTCATCCATGGGGTGGAAGCAAGTGCCCGCCCAGAAGGTGAAGCCTCCGTTGATTGATGAATGTCCTGTCCAGATGGAATGCAAGGTTAAAGAAATGCTCTCCTTGGGAAGCCACGACCTCTTTCTGGGTGAAATCGTTGCCCTCCATGTCAAGGAAGAAGTTCAAAAGGAGAAAGGTCGGATCGATATCACCAAGGCCCTCCCGTTGGTCTTCTGCCCGGGTGCCAATGAGTATTGGAATCTCGCGAAATGCATCGGCCATTACGGTTTTACAAAGGGGAAACCCTGAAGTGACAGAACGGTGGATGGAGAAACGCTCAAATCAGGTTCTATTGTATACTTCAGGGCAAACCCTGAGGTGATTGAGCCATGATCATCGACTGTCATACCCACATCTTTCCCGAAGAAGTAAGAAAGGATCGAGCGTCCTTCTGTAAAAGGGATGAAGGGTTTTCATTTATTTACAAAGACCCAAAGTCCAGGATGGCCGGAGTGGAGGATTTGATCGCCTCGATGGATGAATCCGGGATAGATCGCTCTGTCATTTGTGGGTTTCCCTGGAAACAACCTGACCTCTGTTCGCTCCATAACCAATACCTGCTGGCATCAGCCTCACGGTATCCGAATCGACTGATTGTCTTTATTTCTCTTCTCTTTTCAAATCCAGATTGGTCAGCGAAAGAATTAGATCGGAGCCTGAAAGGCGGGGCAAGGGGGGTAGGGGAAATCGCTTTCTATAGTGATGAAATGGCTTCTCAGGACATTTCTTCCATGAAACCAATATTTACGCAAATGGAGAAGCGGGAGGTTCCTCTTCTTCTCCATACCAACGAGACGATCGGCCATTCCTACCCCGGGAAGGGGAGAACACCGCTTGAACGCTTTTACGAACTGATCCTCTCCTTTCCAAATCTTGCCATCATCTTAGCCCACTGGGGAGGTGGTCTTCCCTTCTACGAGTTGATGCCAGAGGTAGCGAAGGTGATGGCGAATGTCTACTATGATACGGCGGCATCGCCTTTTATCTATTCAAAGAAGATTTATGCCATTGCCAGAGAGATCGTGGGAGCGGAGAAGATCTTTTTTGGGACAGACTTTCCACTGATCCCCCCCCGGCGATATTTTAAAGAATTGGAAGAATCGAGCCTCTCAAAACAGGATCGGGAAAAAATTCTTGGGCTCAATTTTTCAAGACGGTTCGGATTAGATAGGAAGGCACGCTGATGAAGCATGCCTTTTTAGATCACCACAGCCAGACAGAGAGCCCAATTCACCATCTGGATGCCAGGGCAAAGATCATCGTCTTCTTTACTTTTATTTTGATCGGGGTTAGTTCTCCACCTACTTCCTTCTTTCTCTTCGGCCTTTTAGCCACCGCTCTCATTGGCATTGCCCTCTTGGCACGGCTCCCCTTAGGTCATTTGCTCAGGAAGGTTCTGGTCGTCCTCCCTTTTCTCTTTGTTGTGACGATTTCTATCCCATTCATGAAAAAAGATGGAGTCGGAGGGGGATACAATTTGGGCCTCGGAGGCCTTTCGGTTTCCCGGAGCGGCCTCTGGATTCTATGGAATGTGGTCATCAAATCATGCCTGGGGGTTTTTTCTATTATCTTACTCTCTTCCACTACGTCCTTTCCCCGATTAATTAAAGGCATGGAGAAGCTGGGTTCCCCAAAAATATTCACCATGCTCACCTCCTTCATGTACCGCTATTCCTTTATCCTCATCGACGAAATGTACCGAATGAAGCGGGCAAGGGATTCAAGAAGCTTTGGAGGGAGATGGTTCTGGCAAACCAAGGTCATCGGACATATGATCGGAACGCTTTTCTTGAGAAGTTTTCATCGTGGGGAAAGAGTTTATCTGGCGATGCTTTCAAGAGGTTATCAGGGAACGATGCCCGAAAGCACGGCGAGCAGACTTGGATGGGGTGAGATTCTTTTCCTCTCCCTTTCTCCTCTCCTCCTTTTTCTGAGGATCTATTTAGCATGACACCCAATAAGGTCGTTGAAATTAGCCACCTCTCCTATCATTATCCGGACGGGACGCCGGCTTTAAGGGACATCCGCTTGGAAGTCTATCAACATGAATCCATTGCGATCCTTGGCCCAAATGGAGCCGGCAAGTCGACTCTCCTCTATCATCTGAACGGAACCCTGATGGGAGAAGGAAAGGTGATCATCTTGGGCATTCCCGTCGAGAAAAATAATTTGAAAGAAATTCGGAGAAGGGTGGGTCTCGTCTTTCAAAGTCCAGAGGATCAACTTTTCTGCCCCACGGTCTTCGATGATGTCGCTTTCGGTCCTTTGAATATGGGACTGGATGAAGAAAACGTCAGGCATCGGGTGACAAAGGCACTGGAGATGATGGGGTTGAAAGGATTTGAGGGAAGATCGGCCCACCATTTGAGCGAAGGAGAGAAGAAAAGGGTTGCTCTGGCTACCGTGTTGTCCATGGACTCCGAGATCCTGGCTCTCGATGAGCCCACGGATAACCTCGATCCGGCCGGAAGCCGAATGCTGATGGAACGAATCCAATCCATTCCTCAAACAAAAATTATCGTGACCCATCACCTGCCTGTGGCGGTAGATCTGTGCGAGAGGGCGGTCTTGCTGTATGAAGGGAGAAAAATAGAAGATCTTTCGATGGGAGAACTGCTCAAAGATCGAACCTTATTGGAAAGATTCGGGTTCGATGCGGATTATGCGCAATGGATGTACAGCCAAAAAAAAGAATAACGGGTTAAGGAGAAAACACCTTTGCTAAATTCTGTTTAAGGCAGGTGGAAATCCCTGTGGCCAAAATGGTTCCATCCTTTTTGGCCACGTGGGCCTTCGCCCTGATTAATCTTTTGCTTACCTCTGTAATTTCCCCGTAGATGCTCAGTGGTTCGAGGATGGGGGCTGGCTTTTTGAACCTGATCTCTAAAGAAGCCGTGACCGCTTGATACCCTAATTCGTAAATCAATTTGGCCGTCGCTTCATCCAACAGGGTACTGATAATTCCTCCGTGGACGATACCCTCCCAACCCTGGAAGGTTGGACTTGCGATAAAAGTTGATTTGAGGGTTTGTCTTTCTCTGTCGATCTCAAAACTCAATCGCAACCCATTCGGATTGTTCTCTCCACAGACAAAACAGTTCCCGAAAGTTTCGAATTTCATCTCCGTGCTCCACAAAGGGCATAAATTGATAGATTTTGGTTCAGAGGTTAAGGGAAAGATGCCAGTTTCGTGGGTAGGTTATGTCAGCAGTCTTGAAATTTTTTACTTAGACCTTTTTGCGCTTACCTAATAACCAAACAGGCTTTCTAGCCCTAACCCACGGACTATAATCATCGGTTGACTTGATCCTTTAAGCTATCATATAGTTTCGAGAGAGGTATTGTCAACCGATGGAGAGCGATCACCGTTATCTCGAGTTAGCTGTCGCCGCGGCCAAGGAAGCAGGCCGGATCCAGATGCTCCATTTCGGTCATCCCCATCCGGTGGAGTACAAAGGAGAATTCAATCCCGTGACGGAAGTGGACCGGCTCTGTGAAAAAGCCATCGTAAGAATGATTTCGGAGGCTTTTCCGGACCATGATATTCTAACAGAGGAGAGTCCTTTTGAGGGGAAAGGGTCCCCGTGGAAGTGGATTATCGATCCCCTTGATGGGACCACCAATTATTTTCATGGGTTTCCTTGTTTCTGTGTTTCCATCGGCCTTGAAATGGAAGGTGAGGTAAAGACGGGAGTGGTTTACATCCCGACCCTCCAGGAGCTTTTCCATGCAGAAAAAGAGCGGGGTGCCTTTCTCAACGGCGAGCGGATTGTTGTCTCTCGGGTTGACAGGTTAAACGGAAGCCTTCTTTGCACCGGGTTTCCTTACGATGTTCATCAACATGCCGATTTCTATCTCCGTTATTTCCGTCAGTTTCTCACTAAGAGTTTTGCGATCCGGAGACCTGGCTCAGCAGCGATCGATCTTTCTTACTTAGCAGCGGGCCGTTTCGATGGGTTCTGGGAATTTAAACTCCACCCCTGGGATGTGGCGGCGGCTACTTTAATGATTACCGAGGCGGGGGGAAAGCTGAGCGACCTTCAGGGCAGACCCTTTAGCATCTATTCTGAAGAAATCCTGGCTTCCAATGGGTTGATCCATCAAGACATGCTTCAAGCCATCCGAGAGATTAACGCATAGCGCAAAGAGCATGGCGCATAGCGAATTAATTTCATGAAAGAGACAGAGTATTGAAGAAGCAGACAGAACTTTTTGAGAAGAAGGGAACAGAACTATTCAAAAGAGAGGCTCCCCTTGCCGATCGGATGAGGCCCCGGACAATGGATGAATTTGTTGGCCAGTATCACCTCTTGGGTCAGGGAAAGGTTCTCCGCCAAGCCATCGAATCCGATCATCTTCCTTCCATGATTTTATGGGGACCTCCCGGGTCCGGCAAGACCACCTTAGCCATGATCGTCGCCTCCACAACGGGTGCTCAATTCCTCGCCTTCAGTGCTGTCCTTTCCGGGGTGAAAGAGATCAAAGAAGTCATCCAAGAGGCAGAAGAGGAATGGAAATACCGTAAAAGGCTGACGATCCTTTTTGTGGATGAGATCCATCGGTTCAACAAAGCTCAACAGGATGCTTTCCTGCCCCATGTGGAGAAAGGGACCATCATCCTTATAGGAGCCACCACTGAAAACCCATCCTTTGAAGTGATTTCCCCATTGCTATCCCGCACGAAAGTCTTTACCCTCCAATCCTTAAAGGAGGAGGAGATTGAGTTGATCTTAAGCCGGACTTTGACGGATAAAGAGAGAGGATTGGGCAATTACCAAACGGTCATTGAGGCAGAGGTGATAAAGGGCATTTGCCAGCTGGCGAATGGAGATGCAAGGGCGGCCTTGAACACGTTAGAAATGCTTGTCTTGACAACTTCCCCCGACGGAGAGGGTATTCGTCAGATCAAAAAAGAGGATTTGAAAGAGGTTCTTCAAAGGAAGGCATATCTTTACGACAAGTCCGGGGAAGAGCATTATAATCTCATTTCAGCTTTGCACAAGAGCTTGAGAGGGAGTGATCCTGATGCAGCGCTTTACTGGCTTGGGAGGATGTTGGAGGCTGGTGAAGATCCACTCTACATTGCACGCCGAATGATCCGGTTTGCCTCGGAAGATATTGGAATGGCAGATCCTCAGGCCCTGCAGGCGGCAGTAGCGGCGATGGAGGCCTTTCACTTTATCGGCCTGCCGGAGGGGAATCTGGCCCTTGCCCAGGCGGCTGTTTATTTGGCCACGGCTCCAAAGTCGAATGCGGTCTATACTGCTTATCAGAGAGTGCAGAGGGATATAAGGGAGGTCGAGAATATGCCTGTTCCGCTCCACATTCGAAATGCGCCCACCCAGTTGATGGAGGATCTGGGTTATGGGAAGGATTACAAGTATCCTCACGATTATCCAGACCGCTTCGTCGAAGAGGAATATCTTCCTGAGAACCTGAAAGGAAGGACTTACTATCGCCCTACGGAACAGGGATTTGAGAAAGAAATTAAAAAGAGGCTCGAATATTGGAAAATGAAGAAAACCGAAAAGTGAGACATCATCATCACTCTTTCGGCTTCACACCTTCGCCAGTCATGGGGACAAAAACAACGGGGATAATACCGGTTGTCTCAATCTTTCCTGACTGCTTGACAATTTTCTTCAACTCTTGCGTATAACTTCCCACAGGCACGACCATCCGTCCCCCCTCCTTCAATTGGTCAAGGAGGGGCTTCGGGATGTGGTCGGGTGCGGCAGTGACGATGATGGCATCAAAGGGTGCGGCTTCAGGCCACCCTAAGTATCCATCCCCAGATTTCACTCTTATGTTCTGATAGCCCAGTTCCAGGAGTCGATTTTTTGCCGTGGAGGCAAGGGATTCAACGATCTCGAAGGTGTAAACTTCTTTTGCCAATTCCGCTAAGATAGCGGCTTGATATCCCGAACCCGTCCCGACTTCGAGCACCTTCTCATCCCCCTTCAGTTCTAAAAGCTCTGTCATTAAGGCAACGATATAGGGCTGAGAGATGGTTTGGCCCTTTCCAATGGGTAGAGGTTGATCAGAGTAAGCGGAATTCACATATTCTTCGGGGACAAATCTGTGTCGCTCTACTTTGAGCAGTGCAGAAAGGACGCGAGGGTCTTTCACTCCTCTGGCTTTAATTTGAATTTCCACCATCTTCTCACGCATCAGTTTGAAATCCCCCTTTGGGTTTGATTCGGAAACCCTGGTTCCATCGGTGCATTGTGTAAATACTATTGGAAGAATAAGGAAAGCTAAGGTTACGAATATCATCTTTCTCATCGTCATCAGCCTATCACAGTGGTAAAAATCCTGTCAATCCTTGACAATTTTTCCATATATTTGATACTTTTCTAACAAAGGATTAGATTATGTTTAACTCATTGATCAAAATTGTGAGCCTCTGCCTCTTGATTTCCATCGCCTTTTCTTTTCCCGTTCTCCAAAGCCGGGGTCAATATCGAAATCATAATGGAGCCTCTGAAATTACCTTCTTTGGAAAGGAAGAGACGAAATGGATCGAGAAGAGGGAGGTACGCCTTCCCGTGATGATAGGACAAGGGATAAAGGAAGAGCCCTGGGTAGACTCCTTCGATTTCAGAGAGGAGTCCATCGGACCGATGGAAAAGATGAGCCCTTCCACCACGCAGCCCGGTTGTGCCTATTCAAGTCGGTTCACCTCGGCTCTGACAAAACCCTTTGTAGGGGACAGGGCCCTTTATGAACAAGGAAGATATCGTTATATGAAAGGGGCTTACGAAGATGCCATCACTTCTTTTCAGAAGCTGATCCGGCAATACCCTAAGAGTGAGTTGATTGGTTCTTCCTATTATTGGATGGGGGAGGCAAGATATCACCAGGCGAAGGATCAGGAAGCGTTTTCTTATTTCCACAAAGTGGTTGAAAAATATCCTGAAAGTAAATTCTATGCCTATGCCCTCTATGCCTGTGGTTGGATCCGACTCAAACATGTTGCCTTTGCGGAAGGGCATCAGTTTTTTCATCAAGTCCATGAAAAAACTCCTGCTCTTCCCATTGCTGAGTCTTCCCTGTTTTGGTCTGGGTACGCCCTCTATCAGCTTGGTCGATATGCAGAGACACTTCAGGAGGTGGAGACCCTTCTTCAAAAGTACCCGGGTGGGAAGCTGCGGCCCGAAGCTGAATATTTGATCGGTGCGAGCTACTTTCGGCTCAAAAGATTCAAGGAGGCGGTAGACCAATTCAAGGATTTCTTGAAGCGTTATCCAGGTCATCCCTTGGAAGAGAGTTCCCGTTATGCCTTGGCCTGGAGCTTGGTCTATCTGGGACAATATTCCGAAGGGAGAAAAACCTTTGAGGACATTCTCCTCACCTATCCTGGAACAAAACTTTCGGATCCGATCTTCTGGGGGATTGTGAAGACCTATTTGGGCGCCGATGAAGTGGAGGGAGCCACACTTCTTTATCAGAGGTTTCTTTCACAGTTTCTTTCCTCTCCATGGTTAGAGCAGTGCCTGTTCGATATCGGGCAATATTACTTCGGTAAAAAAGAATACTCCCAGGCCACAAACACGTTTCGTCAATTCGTCAGAACTTATCCCGAAAGTGAACTTCATGAGTGGGCCCATTTCATGCTGGGAGAAAGCCTGTTCAATCAGAAAGATTATACAGGTGCGATCGCCTCCTATCACCAGGTCTTGGAGGAAAGGGGAAGGGCAAGACTTGAACCCCAAGTTTTCTCAAAATTGGGTTACGCCCATTTTTATTTAAAAAAATATGAGGTGGCCATTCAATATTGGGACAGGCTTCTTGCCGATTTTCCTGATTTAGCGGAGAAGAACGAAATTCTTTATTGGTTAGCCGAGGCTTCGCTCTTAAAACAAGATTATCGAAAAGGGGTTGGATACGTAGATAAATTGCGGGGAGATCCAACCTTATATCCGAAAGGACTGAACAGCTTGGGATGGTACCACTACCAAAGGCGAGAGTGGAAGGAGGCCAACCAGTATTTCTTGAAGATCCTCACAGAATTCCCTCAATATGGGTCTACCCCTCCCCTCTTTCTGTTGGTGGGCGAATGTTATTTGAACCAAAATGATTATCAGAAGGCGAAGAGCTATCTTACACGATTGGCCTCCATAAGGGAAGGGAATGAAAGCAAAGACAAGGCACACTATCTCCTTGGATGGGTGGCTTATCGAGAGGAACGATTTGACGAGGCGATCAATCAATTTCAAACGCTCTTGAAATCAGATCCCCTGAGCCCCTTTGCAGATGAATCCCAATACTGGATCGGATGGTGCCATTTCCGGAAGAAAGAGTTCCATAAAGCGATTGAAGAGTTTCAACGTCTTACCCAAAAATATCCCGAAAGCCCGTTTGTGCCTTCTGCACTCCTGAAGGTCGGAGACGGTCATTACAACCTTAAAGGGTATGCTCAGGCCGCCAATTCCTATTCCCATGTGGTGAGGGCCTATCCAAAATCAAAAGAAGCACCCGAAGCCGATTTTGGAATCCTCCTCTGCCTCTTTCAAGAAAAGAAGTATGACTCATTTGTTTCCCGGGTAGAAGCCTTTTTAAAACGGTATCCCCAACATGACCTCTCCAGTCAGGCCTTGATGCAGTTGGGGGATTACTACCAGCGAGAACGGATGAAAGAAAAAGCGGTGAAGACCTATGGAGAGCTGATCAGCCTTTATCCTAATAGCGAGTGGGCGGAGGAGGCACAGTTCGATATTGCCCTTCTCTTCATACAGGATAGAAGATGGGCTGAAGCCGTTGAGGAATTGGACAAAATGATTGGTCATTCTCCTAAAGGGCGTCTTTTCGTCGAAGCCCATATCGAACAAGGAAGTCTCTATCTCCTTCTCAAAGATTACCCCAAGGCCATCGAACGATACGAATGGGTGATTAAGAATCATCCCCAGCATCCGTTAGCCAAGAGAGCCCATCTGGGGATGGAGGAAGGGTATCGGGGTCTGGGGAAGATGGATCAGGCCGAGAAGATTTTGAAAGAGCTGGTGAGCGGTTTTCCCCAGGATGACATCCAGTTTGAAGGACAATTGAGGTTAGGGATTCTCTATCTCGCCCAGAGGAAATTTGGGGAGGCTGTTGCTGCCTTATCCGTAGCGGTTCGAAGCCCTGAAGAGCCCGTGGCCAGTCAGGCTCAATTCAAAATGGGAGAGGTCTATCTGGAGGCTGGCAATAGAGAATCGGCTTTGGTTCAATTTTCAAGGGTAGTTTACCTCTATCCCCATCACACCGACCTGATGGAAGAGGCCCTTCTGAAATTGGGGGCCCTCTATATGGAAGAGAAGAAGATCCCTGAGGCCAGACAGGTCTACCAAAAGCTGTTAGATAAGAGCAAGAGGCAAGATCGAAAAGAGATGGCCAGAAAAATGCTCAACCAGATGGATAAGGGGAGTATTCGCTGATGCAAAGGCGATCAACGAAAAACCGGAAGCGAACCTTTCTTCTCATCGGAGTTCTCTTTGTCCTCATCGTGTGTTTGTCCTGTATTTTTATTTTTGTCCCTAACTTACCTGTTCGGTTGAGGGACGGATGGAAAGCTCTCACCCATGAAAGCAAAAGGATTTTGGGCTGGGAAAAAGGCTTGATCCCTCCCGAGGAGAAACGGATACGGGAGGAAGTCATTCTTAAGAAGATGGAACAGGCGAGTGCCCGGGAAGATTGGAGAACCCTTGCGGCAGAATATCCTCGAACGAAAAAGCTTGAATCTCCCAACGCCGGGGAGAAGCTGAAGGCCCTGAAAAATTCGCCGGAGTTTAAGGAAATGGATCAAGAGCTAAAAGAATATTTGAAAAAGAGGGAGGATCTTTTTTATCCAGAAGCTCCTACTCCCTCTCTGAAAGACGCAACCGACCTAACCTCCCTAAAGGATAGAGGGGCGGAGAAGGTGATCGGAAGGCTTCTGAAGTCCAAGGAAGGAAATGCTCAGGAAAAGCCTTTGGAGGAAAACCTCCGGTTGGGGATAAAGGGGTCTCTCGTCAGGCGGAAGATTCTGGAGAGACCCAATCTCCCTCAGGTTAAGGTGAAAGTAGAGGCAGAGATCGAGTTGACGCTCTGGGTATTACCCACGGGGACAGTGGATCGGGTTGTCCCCTCGGTCAAAGGGGATATAGAGCTGGAAAGGATTGGTATCCAGTACTTGAAACAGTGGCGGTTTGCTCCACTCCCGAAAGATCAACCTCAGGTTGAACAATCGGGGACCATCCCGATTAAATTTAAGCTGCAATAATGTGATTACAGATTGCAGATCGCGCCTGCCTACCGCAGGCAGGGATTGCGGGTTGAAATCCCTCCTATAGCGGCACCGGCATTTGAAATCTGAAATGAAAAAGAAGCGTCTGCTTCTCCTGGTTCTTATTTCGCTTTTAATTCTCGGAACCCTCACCTTCTTCGGAGAAAATGGGATTCTCCACCTTTTCCGTCTTCAGAAGGAGTTAGCGCGGATCAAGGACAAGAATTTTAAGTTGGAGGAAGAGAATCAAAAGTTGAAGGAAGAGGTAAAACGGCTGCAGAGTGATAAGAGATATATTGAAGAGATCGCCCGGAAGGAGTTGGGAATGGTCAAGGAAGGAGAGATCATTTACCAATTCGATACCCCTTCAAAGGGGAAGGAGCATTCTAAATGAAATATGAGGGGATGATCTTCCGGCCTCCCAGCGAAGCGGGCAGCTTGATCCTCCAGGTCACGGTGGGTTGCTCTTACAATCGATGTACTTTTTGCGGTGCCTATCAGGGGAAGCGTTTCCGGATCAAGAGTTTCGAAGAGATCAAGGAGGAAATCGATGAGGTGAGCCCGTATAAAGTTCGAAGAGTATTCCTGGCGGATGGGGATGCCCTGAGCATCCCCCAAAAAGGACTGCTTCAAATCCTATCCCACCTGAAAGCAAAATTAGGGGGACTCGAAAGAATAGGGATCTACGCCAACGCAAAAGATATCCTCCGGAAAGATCTGGAGGAACTGAAGGCTCTAAAAGACCTGGGGTTAGGAATACTCTATCTGGGTTTGGAGTCAGGAGATCCGGAAATATTGAACCGAATTAAGAAGAGTGCCACCGTGGATCAATTGATCCGTGCCGGGAAAAGGGTGAAGGAATCAGGGATTCTTCTCTCCGTGACCGTGATTTTGGGGCTTGGGGGCGTAGAGGGCAGTCCAGCACACGCTGTGGAGACCGGAAAGGTTCTCTCCGAGATAGACCCGGACTATGTGGGTGCCCTCTCCTTGATGATCGTTCCCGGAACGCCCATTGAGAAGGAAATCGAAACAGGAAAGCTGGTTTTGCCTACTCCTTTCGGTCTGATCCAAGAACTGGAAACGATGATTGCAAACTGCCAATTCACCGATTGTTTTTTCGCCTCCAATCATGCCTCCAACTATCTCCCTCTTCGAATTAAAATGCCAGAGCAGAAAGAAGAAGCCCTTAAGCGAATTCGAGAAGTTCTCCGAAGGAAGGATCCGGAATTACTACGACCGGATTACTTAAGGGCGTTGTAAGGGAAAAAAATTCTAAATCCCAAGTACCAATGTTATAAATCCTCAATGTTCAAATGAAGTGAAGGTTCTTCGGCTTTCTTGTGGGTGGCATCCCCCTCTGGTAACCCCCCTTCATC
>JBAVGF010000061.1:0-32832 GCA_049684675.1 Thermodesulfobacteriota bacterium
AAATAAGAAAAAAGGAAAGAACCGAGGGGATTTCAGATTTTATAACTAAAACATAATACCTTCTTTTTCCCGCACGACCCCGTGGAGACTTAGCTCTTTGATACGCCTCTCCTTCTGGAGGGCAACAAGATCTTGTTCCACCTCCCGAACATGTTTAACCATTTCCGCACGTGCCTTTTTTCCATTTCTCTCCAAAAGTGCTTTATAGATACGCCTATGGGCCTTCTGAACTTTCCGGGAAAATTCTCTGCTCGGCTGTAAAATCTCCTTCGTATCAATGAGGAGGTTTTCAACAAAATCGAGAATGAACATCAAGATGGGATTACCCGTCACACTCGCAATGATCCTGTGAAATTCCACCTCATTTTTTCGAGACTCAATGGGGATGTCATGCCTCAGAACATAATCACACTCTCTCAATAGTTCTTCTAACCGCTTCAAATCTTCTTCATTAATTCCAAGGGCAGCTTTTTCTGCAATGTGGGGTTCCAGAAGGAGACGAACCTCCGAAAGGTCTTTTAACGAAAGATTTTTAAAATGAAGGAAATTGGTAAAGCAGTCCCTTGCTTTTTCCATGTCCACTTCAGTGACAAATGAACCTCCAGATGCTCCTTTTCGAATTTCTAAGAACCCCAAAACTTCCAGCGACCGTATTGCCTCGCGAAGGGTTGCCTTACTGACTTTAAAATTCTCGACCAACTCCCTCTCAGAAGGAAGTTTATCCCCGGGCTTCAATTGACCTTCAAAGATTGCTTTTCGGATTTGCTCAATGATGTGCTCAGAGACTTTGTTAGGCTTAACGGTTTCGAACATCGAGGATTCTTTAAACCTTAGATGGGTTAGGGACGGTTTCTCTTATATGAAAAAGAAATTCTTTTGTCAAGAAAAATTTTTGTAAATATTATAATATTTATAATTTATCAATATTATGAGGCTTTTCAAATGAGGTTTCTCGGGGGTGACACTCAGTGCATTGAACCACTACTTTCTGACAATTTTTTCGAGATCCACCTCTGCCCCTGAAGTCTCACAAAGGGCCTTCTGGAGGTTCCGAAAATCTTCAACCTTTTTCACTTCAATGAACAGTTCCGGGTCATCCAAGACCTTCAGCCTTCCAAATCGATTCACAATCTCGATGACCTCTGAGGGATCGACCATCACCCATCCCTTCATTCGACGGAACAACTCCTCTTCGGTGAAGGCCCGCTCAATTTGTACAGACTGACAACAAACCCATGTTATACGAAATTCGTGTGACATGTTATTACAAGGCAAATACGAAAAGAGTTAAAATAAATGTCTTTTGTTCACAAATACCTACGCTTGAAACTCTCTATCGGTTGTGATACGGTAGAAGTCGAAATTCGGGACAAATAGTATTTTGTTTATTAATAGTTCGCCGATGAAAAGGAGAGTTGGTGTCATGCAAGGCTTGACGAGAGATTTCCTTGCTTATGCTGAATCAAAGGGAATACAGAAGACCGTTATCCTAAGCCAAATCCAGGTTCAACAATTGGCAAAACTTGCGCCCGAGGCCTACAGAAAGAACTTCGAGCAAGCCTGTTCGGATGATTACCGGGACATTCCTGTTATCGTGCTCATGGGCGTTTTCGGCTATGATGACCTGTTCGCCACAGTTCGAAACCAAAGGGAGGGGATTGGCTTGACGGGCAGTCATCAGAATTACTGGCGAATTGCCGAGGAGGCAGTCAAGAACACGAGCCAATTTCTTGAGGGTCGAGGCTTTCGTGCGAAGCCTCATGGTGAGTTCAACGCGATCCTGCCGGTAAAATATGTTCTGAACAGGCTGGGCGTAGGTAAGTATGGTAAGAATTCCATCATTTACATTGACGGGTACGGATCCTATCTCAACAACTGGGTTGAGTTGTTTACCAATGCACCGCTTGAGCTTACAGATATACAGGTCACGGAGGATTTCCAAGGGCTTGCCCAATGCGTGAAATGTGAAACGTGCGTTTCCACCTGTCCGACCAGCGCCATCCTTGAACCATATAAAGTCGATCAGAATAAATGTATCACGCACCTGACGCATCGCACGGATACCATACCCAAAGAATTATTTAGTAAAATGCGCAATTGGATATGGGGATGCAATATTTGCCAAAACATATGTCCGGCCAATGCCAGAGTTGCACCAAGAAAAAGACCTGTTGATGCGGCTATATCTCATCCAGGAACTACCGGCTTGCCACCCGCCCATAAGCATCCTTTCCCAAGACTGGCGACAGAACTCGTACCCGAGTATAACACGAAGTATTTGAAGAATGTGTTGATAGCGTTAGGAAACTGCGGCGTATCGGATGACCTCCGATATGTCGAAATGTTTTCAAGAACGTCAAAGGGAGGGGAGCTGAAAGAGTTCTGCGACTACGCATTGAGCCAGATAAAGAGCCGACACGAGACAGAACCGAAACGTCTGGAGAGGATTTTGGGCTAGGCCTGGTTGGTATATCAAGGTACTCCAGCGCATGGCTTACAGGCACCACTGACCTAAATCTTTAATGCTCACTTTCAAGCAGTAATCCTCGCCCCAGAGGATCACACCCGGGTCAACATTTGTAGGTGAGGTCAGAAATCAGTGGGTCGGAGCCCCTTCCTGGTGCGAGGACTCCACAGTTATTCAATCCCAACGATGCGTTTGGCCCAGCGTTTCTTCTGTTCGAGGTTGCCCAACCGACCGTACATGACCTTTTGGGTCTGAGGCGACCCTGCGCCATGCATGGATTCGACCAGCGCCGTCCCTCCACTCATATTTTCAATAAGCCTCAGAATCTTCATACGATCTTCAGTAGGGATCCCTTTAGCGCCTGCCAGGTATTTCTTCACATATCGGCCCACTTCGCTGCTCTCGAGATCACCTTGAAAAGGCATGGTCGCAACGATTCCCCCGGCGATATCATGGGCCAGACGGGCGATTTCGTAGATGTGACGTGTGACATTATGTTTTGTCGTATTGGCCAAAAGGGGATCCGGATAATAAGCTCCGGAAGGAGTCTTGTATCCCATGGCAGAACAGGCCACAGACCCGGAATAGATCGTTTCAGCTAAGTGAATCATCTCGGCCAGTTTTTCCTTGATGTGAGAAGCGCTAGCCGTTCCTTGATACTCGGCAGCCAATGCAGTCGCCCCAACCAGAACATCGGAGACCCCTCCTTTACAACCCCCATAGTTCTGCCGATGTAATGTGGCAAATCGTTCTACGAGTAATCCGGCCATGTCATATTCGCCGCAGAGAAAAACCCTTTCCCAGGGGACGAAGACATTTTCAAAGATGATGAGGGCCTCTCCTCCGACAAGCCCGTATTGAGGGTTGCCAACATCGATCCCTTCTTCAAACTTTCGTTCTTCATTCGTCTGGCGGCCGAAGATGAGAATGACACCCGGCGCATTGAGGGGAAAAGCACAGGCCAGCGCATAGTCTTTATCCTCCTCCCTCATCGCCTGAGTGGGCATGATCAGAATCTCGTGGGAGTTCACACCTCCTGTCATATGGGCTTTGGCTCCACGAATGACAATTCCGTCGGACCGCCGTTCGACGACGTGAGTGAAAAGGTCAGGGTCAGACTGCTTGGTAGGAGGGAGAGACCGGTCTCCTTTGACATCGGTCATCCCGCCCACCAGCATTACGTTACTGTCCTGGACGTGGATCAGATACTTCTTGAATCGTTCGAAGTAATCTGTCTTATATTTTTGATCGATATCATAAGTCGTCATGTAGGTGGCATTCAGGGCATCGAATCCCACACATCGTTGAAAGCATGAGCCTGTTTCATGCGCAATCAGACGAAGCATCTGGACTTTCTTAATGAGATCATCCACGCTCTGATGAATGTGAGTGAATCGGTTGATTTTCCTGCCGGTCAGATGAGAGGTGGCGGTCATCAAGTCCTCATGTTCAGGCCGAAGGGCGAGTTCATAGGTGAGGGCTGCGGAATTGATATGGGGCCGAAGGGCAGGGTGGTCGATGACATTCTCCACACGTTTCCCGTTGTAATAGACTACGTGATGAAGGTCTTTAAGGCTCTGGATGTAATCCTCTTTGGTAACAATCCGTTTCATCTCTTTCTCCTCCCAAAAAGCATAGCGCATAGAGCATGGCGCAAAGCGTTAAAAAAAACTTTCAGCTTTTAGAATCTCTCAGGGCTCTCCGCAAAAACTTTCCGGTGGCCGTCTTTGGCACTTCTTTAACGAATTCGACCTGTCTGGGATATTTGTAGGCAGCCATCCGTTCCTTGCAATGGGTCATGATTTCCTCTTCGGTCACCTTGCCTTCATATCCTTCCTTCAAAGCCACAAAGGCCTTGACGTTCTCTCCCCGATACGGATCTGGAACCCCGACCACTGCGACTTCCCGAACAGAAGGAAGAAGGTAGATAGTGTCTTCCACCTCTCGCGGCCAGACCTTAAACCCGGACGCAATGATCATGTCCTTTTTTCTATCTAAAAGATAAACCCACCCCTTACTATCCATTGTACCCACATCTCCGGTAAAAAGCCACCCCTGCCGGATGGCATGGGCGGTTTCTTCGGGTTTGTTCCAATATCCCCGAACGATGCCGGGTCCTTTGACAGCCAGCTCCCCTACCTCTCCTGGAGGAAGCTCCTTCTGAGGATCGCTGAGGTCAACAATCTTAGCCTCATGGCTTGGAATGGGAACCCCAATGGCAATGGCTCCGGTCGAGGGATCTACAGGCGCCCTCAACCCCAGTGGGACCAGAGTAGCAGGTGAAGTGGTTTCAGTGAGGCCGTAAACATTATGGATATAAGTCCCTGTGAGTTTTTCGAACCGTTCTACCACAGCGGGGATCACAGGAGCTCCGCCACTGTAAACCTTTCGGAAGCTGGAGAGATCATACTTTCCGATTTCCGGATCATTCATCAGTGCGATGAAGACCGTGATGGCTCCGATCGTGCAGGTGGCCTTCCATCTCTCAATCATCTGAAATGTTGTCTTGGTATCAAAACGGTAATACAGAACGAGAGGAGTTCCGGAAGCGATGCAGGTTCCAATATGGCCGACCATTCCGGTGACGTGGAAGAAAGGAGCTACCCCAAGCATGATATCCGAGGGCGTTAATTTCCAACAATGACGATAGACCTCAGAGTTAAAGACAACGTTTCCGTGTGTATTCATGGCCCCTTTAGGAGGGCCTGTGGTCCCGGAGGTATAGGTGAGATAGGCCACGTCGTCTCGAGAAAGCCGGGCCTCCGGGGGATGCTTCCCTTGATACCGCTCGAGGAGCTTCATGAAGTCTGAGGTTTCCAGCCCCTTCATCTTCTCCACTCCTTTCAGGATCGGAGGGAGTGGACTTTTTGGGTCGAGAAAATCCAATTCTGAAGTGGTCACAACGTGCTGGACGCCTGTTTCTTTGGCCACCCTGCGAAGCATCTCCCCACAAAGGGATTCCATGCAGAGGAGAACCTGAACCGAAGCATCCCGAAAATAGTAAGAGAGCTCTTTTTCTCTGTACATGGGATTTAACGGAACAACAATTCCGCCACTCTTCCAGATGCCGAATTGGCCGATGACGAACTGGGGAATATTCTGGAGGTAAAGTCCTATGCGATCCCCTTTCTTCACACCGAGGTCCTTCAGCGCACAGGCAAAGGCATCGCTCATCTCATCCAATTCCTTGTAAGAGATAATCTTATCGAAATAGTAAAGAGCGGGGCTCTGGCCATGGCGCTGAACGGTTTTTCGAAGATGGTCCAAAGCATTCGTTGCTTCAGGTGTTAAATCGGGAAGATATTCTTTAGGGTAGAGAGAAAGCCATTTTCTGGATTGAGATGTTGAATTCATCAGAAATCTCCTTTCTCGTCGAGACCTTCCAGCCAATCGATCAAGCTCCTAAAATCGCTTTCTCCGATCATCGACCGGGAGGGAACCTCCGGGTGGTTTGAATTTTTATTGGCACAGGCCCGGGGACATCCGCACACGAGCAGCATGATGTCCGAATCTTGCTGGTCGTAAATAGAAAAAATGAATCGGTCTTTTAATAGAGATTGGACCTGCTGAACCATCTCCACCCTTTCATAAGTTGGATTACATCCACCGCAGTATTTGACTCCGAGCTTCTTCATGCTGTCTATTGCATCGCCGCCCCTTGCCCCCTCCCTCTCCCCGGCGAGGAGAGGGGAAGGGTGAGGGGGGCTTGGAGTGTTCACCAGACCGTCCAACCCCCATCGACATAAATCGTCTGGCCGGTCACAAAATCGGAAGCAGGGGCGGCAAGAAAAATGACGGTCCCTTCCAGTTCGGGGAGATAACCCCATCTTCCCATCGGCGTGCGCTCATTGATGAAATTGAACCTCGACGGGTCATTCCGAATCTGCTTTACCATATCGGTTTCGAAATACGTCGGGCCAATGGCATTCACACGCACACCTTGTTTGGCCCATTCAAGAGCCATGACCTTGGTCATCTGGATCACACCACCCTTCGAGGAGGCATAGGCTAATTGAGTGGCGAGCCCCACTTTTCCAAAAATGGAACTCATATTGATCACCTTGCCGTATCCGCGTTCGATCATCTGAGGAACGACAGCCTGGGCCACAAGGAAATATCCTTTTAAGTTCGTGTTGATGATCAAGTCCCACTTCTCCTCAGGATATTCAAGGACTGGAACCCGATAGTTGGTGCCGGCGTTATTAACGAGTATATCGATGCGGCCGAAGTGGCCCAGTACCTCTCCAATGCCTTTTTTGACTTTCTCCGCGGAGAGGACGTCGAGCTCGAACCCAGCAGACTTCCGACCCATCGCCTGGATTTCCGCCGGCACTCGTTTGAGGTCAGCAGGATTTCGGCCGCAAACCGCTACCTCCGCGCCAGCCTTGGCTAAGGCTTTCGCTGCGGTTTCACCCAGCCCCCGTGTGCTCCCGGTGACCAACGCCACTTTACCAGTTAAATCAAAAAGGTCCATCGTTAACCCTCTTTTTTAATGGCGGCCCCTCCCCCCATCTTCTCCCCCAACGCCTGCCTGCAGGTAAGCAGGGGGAAAGCGGAGAGGACCGTCTTGACAGTTACCTAAGTATTATCTATACTGCCTTACAATGCAATGGTATAAGAATGAGAATTAGGGATAATCCCAATTTAAAAAAGGCCGGAAGGAGAAAGTGAGATGGAAAAGAGGACTCAACTGCTTGTCAGTAAGGAGTTGATTTATGTCTGTTTGGCGTTTGTCGGCTTGGTAATAGTACTGATGGTGCTCGGCTCAACTCAATGGGGCTTTAAGGAAATGTTCCAACTTTGGATTCTGGGGTTCAAATCTTTATTTTAAAATAGGGACGCACCCCATTTATGATCCAGTGGATGGGAAAAGGGTTGTATAGTCTCTATTTTCTGTCCGAATCAATCCAGCGGACGGCTGATAACTGTCGCTGAGCTTCAGCCTAACACGTCGGGCTTAAAATCTCGATTGAGAAGAACGTCATGAAGAAATGGAAACCAGCTCCGGGCGAGGCGGTTGCGGCTTTTGAGGCAGCAACTTCTGGCTTGCCTGGGGCCGAGCCGCGTAAGATGTTTGGCTACTCCTGTGTCTTTGCAAGGGGAAACATGTTTGCCGGTTTGCACGAGGCGGGAATGGTCCTCCGGCTTCCCGATGAACAGCGGGCTGAGTTTCTTCGATTGAAGGGTGCGGAGCAGTTCGAGCCGATGCCCGGGAGAGTGATGCGGGAGTATGTGATCGTCCCGAGGGTATTGCTGAATGCGCCTGATCAGCTCCGGGTATGGGTTGAAAAGTCTTTAGCCTATGTTTTGTCTTTGCCGGCCAAACCGAAAAAGGGTTCTAGTGGCAGTAAAGGGTCTAAAGGTAGAAAGAAGTAAGGTTGGGAGAGCTTCGCCAAACCACGCGGCTGAGCACGGGCGTTGAAGGATATCTGCATCAGAATGCTCATTTGTAGACCGTGCCTCTTGCCTCCGGCCTCTCGAATCCTCGAACCCTTTCCTTTTACTTAACCTTGTAGAGTTTCATGAAGAGAAGGAAAAGTATTCCACTGCTGATTTTGAGCATCGCCATGATATAACAGGTTTCCTTTAAACCAACCACTGGCAACAAAAGAATACCTCCGGACAACCCTCCGAAGAAACCTCCGAATAGGTCCGCCCCATAGAGTAAACCTGCAGTTTGGGCGAGTCCTCCTTTTCCAGGACGGGACCTTAAATAAATTTTGTTGGCTAAAGGAAATTGGAATCCGATGAACATTCCAGAAAGAAAAGACATGATCAGAACGGCTCCGTAGAGAATGAAATAGATAACCTTATTTTCAAGATTATGAGATGGAACGAGGAATACAAAGGGAAACAGGATGGAGAAGAGGATGATCGCTATTTCTGTTTTTAGAAAAAGGAGAGAATCATTTTTCATCCGATCGAAACGTTTCGTGATAAAGAAGCTCCCTGAAGCAATCCCGAACATGAAGATCGCTATGAGAAGGCCAATCTGGTGATAGAGATAGCCGTAAAGGGTTTGAAAAGCAAAGATAATGGCTAAACTGAATACCATCCCTGTTAACCCGGTAGTGAAGATGGAATAAGTGATGGAATGCCTGGAGAAACGAGGCATTCTTATAAAAAGCGTTGCAAGGATGATGGTGATGAGAATGATTTTGGCAATGGATAAGGTCAGACTGTATTTTTCATACCATTTAAAGATTCCTGTTAGGTAGGGGGAGAAGAGGGCATTCCAGTAAGAAAGGCTAAGGAAAACAGCCATGGGACGAAAATCAGAATTGATCTGAATCCCTTTTCTCTCCATGGATTGTAAAAACCATTTTAACCATCTTTCGTGTAGTCGAAATTCCAGGTAGTTTTTGGTGAAGACGCTTGTTTGGATTTTCCTTACCTCAAACCTTTTGATTATTTCCCCAGTCGTGACCTTTTCAGATTGGCTGGAATTTGAGGCCAGATAGAGATTGGTATCACCGGGGATGATTCTCACAGATCGAAAAACACTTTTTAAGGTGTCCAAGATGCACCCGTTTAGATCTCTTAGCTCCGGGCTAATATAAGTGAGGGAACCGGGAAGGGTAAGCGCGAGAATGCTATTCGGGTTCATCTTTTCTTTGGCCAGAGAGAAGAATTCCGAGGAGAACAATCGGTTTGTCTGTAAAGACTGAGGTGTGGAGATGCCGATAAAAATGATGTCGAATCGGTCTTGGGTTCTTTGGGCAAACAGCCGGCCATCCATATAATGAATTTTTACTCTTTTGTCTGAGAGCTCGGATTGAGTTAGGGGTGTCGGGAATTCCTGGACCATTTTCAAGAGAAGGGGATCCAGCTCCACATAATCCAAACGGGTTATGGGATATTTCAAGATCTCATGAATCATCCCTCCAACTCCGCCGTTCAGAATCAGAATCGATTCGGGTTTTTCATGAAAGAGCATCGGGAAGTGAACAAAATCCTCAACAAATGAGATATCTGGAACAGGAGTGCTGATGGACGGGACTCCGTCGGCATAGAAGGTGTACTGTTCCCCTCTTTTTGTGACCGTGATGTTTCCGTAAATAGAGTTTTCATTATGAATGACGGTCAATCCAGTCCACTGGGATCGGATAGAAGATTGATTAATCGAGCTTGAGGTTTGAGGCAGGAGGCTATAGGCAAAGAGAAAGGAAAAAAGAATCGATAGAATCATGAGACCCTTTTGAAAGGCGGCCTTTGAGTATCCTGGGTTGAGCCAGAGGAGAAATATTGACGTGAGTGAATTCAATAAAGAGATCAGGAGGGCAATCGTGAAAGAATTGAAATATTGAATGAGGAGGAAGGTAAGGAGCAGGCCCCCGATCATGGATCCCACTGTTTCAAAAAAATAAACCTGCCCGATAGAAGAAGCATCCTCACCATCATACTGGGCATAAAGTTTACATCCGTAAGTGAAAAGGGCTCCATAGGGAAGCGTCACGGGGAAGAGTATCAACAAGGATGAGTAGAAGATAGGGGCAAACCCAAGTGCTTCTCCCGGTGTAACGAGAAGAATATTTTTAAACATCCGGCAGAGAAAAATGGTAAGGGGGAAAGCGACAGATAGGGCCATTTGGAACACGACAAAGACTTCCAATTTTCTTTCAACTCTTTCAACAGATTTACCAATAATAAAAGAGCCGACTGCCACCAGAATGAGCCAATTGGCGAGAATGATTCCAAGAGTGAGTTCATTGCCAAGGAAGGAAACGAGCAGTTCTCTGAGGAGGACGATCTGAGCCGTGATACCACTCAGCCCCATCAAAAGCAAAGAAATTTTGAGGGGTGACTTTCCCATGTCTTAATTCATTATCAATATATTGATTCTTTGTAAAGAGTGCGCAATGAAACGAGAAATAAGGAGATGGGGTGATAGGGAGATAGGGTGAAAAAGCCGAAGAATTGGATCTTCAAACAACGAGATATTTGCGAACGATCTCCTCATCCTGCCAGATTTCTTCCATGATGCCCTGGTACTGAATCATGCCTTTTTCCAGGATGTAGCCTCGGTCTGAAGTCTTCCGGCAGAATTTCAGATTCTGATCAGCAAGAAGGATGGTTACCCCTTCACTCCGAATCCGGTCAGTCACCTCCGCGAGATTTTGAACGACAAGAGGGGCCAGGCCTTCCGAGGGTTCGTCGAGGAGAAGGAGATCGGGATTTTTCATCAAGGCCCTTCCGATCGCCAGCATTTTTTGTTCGCCGCCGCTTAGCTGGATTCCTTTCCGCTCCTTCAATTCGACAAAGACGGGGAAGAGACCGTAAATCTTTTCGAAGGTCCACTGGGTCTTGCCTTTGCTCGACAATCGACGGGCCAGCTCCAGATTTTCAAAGAGGGTCAGATCGGGAAAGATCCTGCGGTCGTCCGGTACATAGCCCATGCCCATCTGAGCGATCTGGAAAGGCTGTTTCCCCACGATATCAATGTCTTTGAAAAGGATCCGACCCGATCGGGGAGGCGTAAGTCCGATGATCGAACGCAGCGTAGTCGTCTTCCCAACGCCATTCCTTCCTAAAAGACAAACGACTTCCCCTTTCTGAATGGACAGGGCGACCCCCTGGAGGACATGGCTCTGGCCATAAAAGGTGTTGATCTGGTCGATCTTGAGAATAGTGTCGGGAGACTCCGGAGTCATATCTTTTCCCAGAAGAGTTCCTCACCCAGGTAGACCTTTCTCACATCCTCATTGAGTTTGATCTCGTCAGGCTTTCCGTCAGCCAGGATCTGGCCTCGATGCAAGACGATGATCCGATCCGAAAGAGAGAAGACGATATCCATATCGTGCTCCACGATCACAAAGGTGGCTTGCCGCTCTCGGGATAATCTTCGAATATTTTCTAAGATCTTTACGCGTTCTACAGGGTTCATTCCTGCTGTGGGTTCGTCGAGGAAGAGGAGTTTAGGGTCAGGGGCCATGGCGAGACCGATCTCCAGCAGCCGTTGATCCCCATGGGATAATGTCCCGGCTAAGAGGCCTTTTTTACCCATCAAACCAATCTCGTTCAGTAACTTTTCCACCCGCTCAATTACATCGGTATGCCGATCAACGGGTTTGAGGAAACTCAGACTCCGATTCATAAGAGAGAGGATGGGAATCTGAAGGTTCTCAAGGACGGTGAGTTTGGGGAAGATGTTCATAATCTGGAAAGAACGGCAAATCCCCTTCTTCACTCTCTTATGGATGGGAAGGTGTGTAATATCTTCGTCACAGAAAAAAACCTTTCCTGAATCGGACAAGATGTTTCCGGTGAGGAGGTTGATGAGCGTGGTCTTGCCCGCTCCATTGGGCCCGATAATGGAAGTGAGTATTCCCTCTTCGATATGGAGGTCGATATCCTCTGCCGCACTGACCACACCAAAATATTTTCTGAGTTTCTCTGTCCTGAGGAGTTCCGCCATACTAAAATACCTTATTTCCTAAAGATCTCCTCTCCCCTGGTGGGAGAGGATTGAGGTGAGGGAATGATTCGACAAACTCACCATGTCACCCTGAGCCTGTCGAAGGGTCACCCCCACCCCGCGCTCCCCCATCAAGGGGGAGGGGAACGGTGAGATAAGAGAGGCCAGAGTCGCTCCGTAAAGAAAATCACGATCCCTCCACGGAAGACCAAAACCAGGAAGACGACAATGGAACCAAACCAAATCAACCAGTATTGCGTATATCTTACAATAATATCCTTGATGAGGTAGAAGAGAATCGACCCAACAATAGGACCTGAAAAAGTTTGGATACCTCCCAACAGGGTGACCATGACCGGTTCGGCTGATTGGGTCCAGTGGGCAAGGGGTGGAGTGACCGTGTTCTCCAGTGGCGGTATCATGGAACCAGCGAGCCCTGCATATAATCCCGCGATGGTGAAAGAAAGGAGGCGGTAATTCCTGATTGAAATTCCTGCGAAGGCAACACGATTTTCGCTATCGCGGATTCCTTTTAGAGTGAGGCCGAATGGAGAGTTTACAACACGATAGAGAATGTAGATTGCGATCAATGAAATCACCAAAACAAAGTAGTAATAATTCCCCATGGGGTTCATATTAATGCTGAGAATTCCTGGAATTTCAAAAGGGGCCCTGGGAATTCCCACCAGTCCATCATCTCCACCTGTTACATCACGCCACTTCCATGCGAGTGAATAAATCATCATCCCAAAAGAAAGGGTCAGCATGGAAAAATAGATTCGCGTGTGACGAACACAGAGATAACCAAGGATGAGAGCCGAGATACCTCCGGCTACCATCCCTGCGATCGCTCCCAACAAGAGGGATGGGATGACGAGAAGAATTTTGGCTGAAGCATAAGCTCCCATTGCAAAGAATCCTGCCTGGCCGAAGGAGAGCAATCCCGTGTAACCCAAGAGGAGGTTAAAACCGAGTGCGAAGACCGAGAGTAGAAGAATATGAATGGTCATATAGAGGAGATATTTCCCTGAAAATGTGGGAAGGAGAAGAAGAAATAGGATCAATGCTGCAAGGAGAAGAGGTTTGATTTTCTTCATTGTAAAGTTAGCATTACAAAATTAACAATTAGCAATGAGCCCCCTTCCCATCCCTCCCCCTCAAGGGGGGAGGGTGAGGGTGGGGGATCACTTCCCAAAGAGTCCTTCCGGTTTTACCATCAATACAATCGCCATCACGACAAAGATGATGAAGAGTTCAAAGACGGGGAAGAGCAAAATTCCGAAAGAAGTCAAGATGCCAACGATGAGAGCTCCTACAAAAGCCCCTTTCAAATTTCCCAAACCACCGATGACCGTAATGACAAATGCTTGAATGATCATTGCCGTGCCAATTCCAGGTGCCACTACACGAACAGGCGTTCCCAAAGCACCTCCCAGGGCGGCGAGCATGGCTGCAAAAACAAATACGGTGGTGAAAAGGATAGGAATGTTGATTCCAATGGCACTTGCCATCTCACGGTCAGAGGCAGAGGCTCGAATCATCCTTCCCCACCAGGTCTTCTCCAGAATCAGCCAGAGAATTACCGCCACTCCTAGCCCGGCAACGATGATGAAAAGATTATAGATGGGGAAAGCCCTCCCCAAGATCGAAAGGTTACCCTCGAAGAAAGGAGGCATCGGTGGGATCATCGCCACCCCTCCCCAGATCATCTTTACTAAATCGTCGAAGATCAAAATAAAACCGAAGGTTAGGATCAATTGATAGGCGAGGTCGATATCATAGATACGACGAATAAAGAGGCGCTCAAGGACTGCTCCAATAATACCGACACTGATGAGACTCAGTCCAATCGAAAGCCAGAAATTGAGCCCAAGTTTTCCATAGAAGGTAAATGCAGCATAAGCACCCAGCATGAAGAGACTGCCGTGGGCAAAATTCAACACACCCAGGACCCCGAAGACAAGGGTGAGTCCAGCGGCAAGAAGCCAAAGGTACATCGAAAAGCTCAAACCGATAAGACTTTGAAAAATTAATTTTTCAAACATGTCTCAAATTAAAAAGGGGAGGGGCTTTCCCAGAATAGGTGGGCAGTCAATCCCCTCCCTCTCCGTGGTTAAAGTTATTTTGTTGCCGCCACTGGTGTAAAGGGCGGATTGCGATAATATTCTTTTGCCGGAATGATTTTCAGATCACCGAGGACGGGGATCGGATAATCCGGACTCCGCATCACCCTTCCTGCCGGAACGGTATAGATAGCCTGATGGTCTTCTTTTCGAATCAACCGAGGCCCTGCAGGAGTTTTCAATTCCATTCCCTCCAACGCTGCTCCGACCTTACCGGTTTCCAATGTCTTTGCTTTTTCAGCCCCGGTCTTGATTGCGTAAATTGATGAGTAACTCGACTCTGCGGAATAGTTGGGGAATCTTCCCCATCTCTTTCTAAAGGCCTCCACAAAGGCCTTGTTTTCCGGCGTTGCTGGCCAGTTGTGAATGTAACGAGCTGTCGCCCAGAGTTTTCCCTTGAATTTATCTGCTGCTACTTCATTGGAGATCCCTTCAAGAAGATCAACGGAGCCGCCCATACATTGCCACCATGCTTGAATCTTGTCAAATACTCCAAGCATAAGGGCCTGTCTTATAAGCATCATTCCTTCTCCTGCCCATGGGGTTGAGAATATAGCATCGGGTTTTTCGGCCATGACAGCAGAGATATGGGATGAGAAGTCCATGGTCCAGAAAGGAGCCCAGGCGGCTGCAACAAATTCCACATCCGGGCGGAATTTTTTGATAGTTTCTTTAAACAAATTCCAGGCTACATATCCGTATTCATAATCGCAGTTGATGCCCGCCCAACGCTTAATTTCCGGATTGTCTTTGAAGACCCAGGCAGCCAGGGCATCTTGATAAACAGGTGCCGCCATCCTGAAAATCTGTTTAATCCCCTTTTGATACACCAACTCTTCAGTCAGCCGATGAGTGGATGCATGGGTGAAGAAACAGAGTCGATTGAGTTCAGGTAATACCGGACCGATGGCCATCGAACTCCCACTCGAGTCCACACCGAAGAGGAAATCAGCCCCCCAATCCGTGACCAGATATCGAGCATTCTTGACGGCGGTGGCCGGTTTTAATTCCTCGTCCATAAATTTGAGTTCGAGTTTTCGACCTAAGATGCCACCTTTAGCATTGATCTGCTCGATTGCAAGCGTTCCTCCAGCCATCATCTGCCAACCATAATCGGCATGGGCCCCTGAGGTAGCGCCTTGTCCACCAATCTTGATGGGCCCTGCTGGTTTCTTAGCTTGACCATAGGCCACCCGATAACCTCCTAATCCGGTTCCCAGGGCAACGCCACCAACCACTGCGTTCTTCAAAAATTTTCTTCTCGAAATTGTCTTAGCCATAACCCAACCTCCTTTCGAATTTTGACCGTTCGCGCACCGCTTTAGATGCTGGATTAGACCCCGAACCTTCTTTATCTCGGAGCCTCTTTTCTAAAAGGAGAAATTGTGAATGTGAAGTTCTCTGTCTTGTATTTGCCGACCCCACCGTAGAGAATCAACTCAAATTGGAACAGGAATTACCAGATTACAGAGTGTTTGTCAATTCAAAAGTTGAAGACTGGAAGATGAAGAGCGCAGGAGAGGAGTCGGTCTTCAGGTTGGCCGGGAGGAGAGGGTTGGGCCCCATCGAAGTGGAGGTGCAAAGGCGGCCCGGCTTCCAAGCTCCTCTTCAATTCGAAGAAGTTGATTGTATTTGGCCACCCGATCCGTTCTCGAGGGGGCGCCGGTCTTGATCTGCCCCGCATTCGTGCCCACGGCCAAATCTGAAATGGTCGTGTCTTCTGTCTCGCCGGAGCGATGGGAAATGATGGTCCGATAGCCAGCCTTTTTTGCAATCTCAATCACTTCAAGGGTCTCGGTCAACGTCCCAATCTGGTTAAGCTTGATGAGGATCGCATTTCCCACCCCTTCTCGAATCCCCTTCATGAGTCGATCAGGGTTGGTGACAAAGAGGTCGTCTCCAACCAATTGGATCTTCTTGCCGAGACGGGCCGTCATCCTCTTCCACCCTTCCCAATCGTCCTCGGCAAGACCATCTTCCACGGAGACGATGGGGAACTTCTTGATGAGCGCTTCGTAATAGTCGATCATTTCGGCAGAAGTCCTTTTCGACTTCTTCTCGGCCTTGAGAAAATAGGCCCTCTTCCGGTAGAACTCGGTCGCGGCGGCATCGATGCCAAGAGCGATCTCTCTTCCAGGTTGATAGCCTGATTTTCTGACGGCCTCCAGGATCAGAGAGAAGGCTTCCTCATTAGAACGAAGGTCCGGTGCAAACCCTCCCTCATCCCCGACGGAGGTCTTGTAACCTTTTTGTTTCAGGATAGACTTGAAATGGTGAAAAACCTCCGCTCCCATTCTGAGAGCTTCCTTGAAATTTTTGGCTCCCACAGGAATGATCATGCATTCCTGGAGATCTACATTATTGTCGGCGTGGGCGCCGCCATTGAGAATGTTCATCATGGGGAGGGGAAGCCGTGCGGCGGAAAGGCCTCCAAGATGCTGATAGAAAGGGAGTCCCAGATGGCTGGCAGCGGCCTTCGCACAGGCTAGTGAGACAGCCAGGATGGCATTGGCGCCCAATCGGGTTTTATTAGGAGTCCCATCCCATTGGAGCATCGCTGTGTCGATGGCTTTTTGATCGAGGACATCCATTCCCAGGAGCTTAGGGGCCATCACACGATTAATGTTTCGAACTGCTTTCCGGACGCCCTTCCCCAGATAGCGTTTGGGGTCGTTATCCCTCAGTTCCAAGGCCTCATGCTTTCCGGTCGAAGCGCCGGATGGGACGGAGGCCCTCCCGCTGAAACCGCTTTCCAAAAAGACTTCTGCTTCCACGGTGGGGTTTCCCCGGGAATCGAGAATCTCTCTTCCAGTGACCTCGACGATGATCGCCATATCCATTTCTCCCTTCAGTGATGGATGCTTATTTTCTTTCATTCAGAATTCGAGTGGCAATGTAAATATACTGGGTCCCGGATAGGATGGTGATGACGGCGGTTCCATAAATGGCGATGACGGAGAGTAGTTTAAAGATCGGATAGTACCATGCGATTAATACGAAAAGGATGGTCATGATTTGAAAAGTAGTGGTTGTCTTGCTTAAAAAACTGGGGTTGATCTTGGGGGGATAACTGGTGAGGATCATCACCAGAATACCGACCAGGATGATGACATCCCGGGTGACGACGATGACCACCAGCCAGCTGGGGATCATTTCAATGATGGCAAGGGAGATAAAAGCGGCGGAGATGAGGAGTTTGTCAGCGATGGGGTCGAGGTAAGCACCCAGCTCGGTCCGTTGGTGGGTCAGGCGTGCAATGAGGCCGTCCAAGCCGTCTGTGATCCCTGCTACGGCAAAAGTGACAAGGGCCCATTCGAAGTATTTATTGATGATGAAAATGACGAAGAGGGGAATCAAGAGGACTCTCGTTAATGTCAGGAGATTGGGTAGGTTCATCGCTCACATTCAAGTGCAGAGTTCGGGAACACCGAACTCTGCACTCCGGACCATTATAGCATGGTTACTCGTAAACAGGTTCGGTCCCTCCCCTGTAGAGGTCTTTGAAGGTCGTGAATTTATCCAAAAAGGCCAGGTCGATCTTTCCGATGGGACCGTTCCGCTGCTTTCCGATGATGACCTCCGCCTTTCCCCGATTCGGGTTGTCTTCTGATCTGTTATACACTTCATCACGATAGATGAAAAGGATCAAGTCGGCGTCTTGCTCGATCGCGCCGGATTCCCGAAGGTCCGACAGCTGGGGCTTGTTGCCCGTTCGTTCCTCGGTCTTCCGGCTGAGCTGGGAGACAGCGATCACAGGGATAGTAAGTTCCTTGGCAAGTGCTTTTAACGACCGGGAGATTTCTGAGATCTCCTGCTGCCGGCTTTCGACTCTTGCCCTTCCTCTCATCAGTTGAAGGTAGTCAACAATGACCATGCCCAAGCCATATTCAGATTTAAGGCGACGGGCCTTGGCTCTCAATTCAAGGGCCGAGAGGGCTGCCGTGTCATCAATGTAGATGGGTGCATCCGATAGATTCCCTGCGGCAATGGTCAGCTTCGGCCAATCGCTCTCGTTGAGATAGCCTGTCCGGAGCCGAGTCCCTTCCACATTGGCTTGAGAACAGAGCATACGGATGACCAACTGTTCCTTTGACATCTCCAGCGAAAAAATGGCCACCGGAATTTTATTCCCGATGGCGGCATACTCGGCAACATCGAGGCAAAAGGCCGTCTTGCCCATGCTGGGCCTTCCGGCAATAATGATCAGGTCAGAGGGCTGAAAACCCGCTGTCATGCGATCCAGTTCCTTAAACCCTGAGGGAACGCCGGTGACGGCCTCCTTCTTTTTGAAGAGTTTTTCAATGGTCGTAAAACTCTGTTTGACGATTTCCCGGATCGGGTAAAAAGAGGGGCGCACTCTTTTTTCCGAAATCTCAAAGATGGACCGCTCCGCCTCATCCAGGAACCCTTCCACATCCCCTCGATCCTCGTAACTTTGGGTGATGATCTCTGTGGAGGTCTGAATCAACTTACGAAGGATGGCCTTTTCTTTGACGATCCTGGCATAGTATTCAATGTTGGCAGCGGTAGGAACGGAATCAATCAGAGAGGCGAGGTAGGAGGCTCCTCCGATGGAATCGAGCTGGTCAATTTTTCGAAGTTCATTGGTCAGGGTGATCAGATCAGCGGGTTCATCACGTTCCGAAAGGTTAATTAAAGCATTAAAGATCCTACGATGGGCATCTCGATAAAAGTCATCGGCGTCGAGGATTTCCATCACCCGATTGATCGCCTCGTTTTCAATGAGGATGCCTCCCAGTATGGATTGTTCCGCTTCGATATGCTGAGGAGGAAGTTTGTGAGAGGAGAAGTCCGTCTCGTTCATGAAACGTTACTCCTGGACCACCCAGACCTTAAGATGGGCGGTCACCTCGGCACTGAGTTTGATCGGCACGGTAAACATCCCCAAGTTCTTGATGGGTTCCTCCAAGGAAATCTTTTTACGGTCCACGTCAATTCCATTTTCCTTCAGATAATTCTCCACATCCATGGAAGTCACGGAACCGAAAAGTTTTCCGCTTTCTCCAACTGTTTTTGCAAAGGTGCAGGAAAGCTTTTCGATCTGCTGACCCAATTTCTCCGCATCCTTTTTCCCCTTTTCCAAACGCTGCTGCACCTGGCGTCTTTGATGTTCGATTACTTTGAGGCTTTTTTCTGTAGCGAGAAGGGCCCTCTTTTGAGGAATGAGATAATTCCTTCCATATCCATCAGCGACCTTCACCAGGTCTCCGGCCTTTCCCAAGGAAGGGACATTCTCTAACAAAACAACCTTCATGGATCACCTCCGGTTTTAATCAAAGTTAGAGGTCTTAGGCTGGAGGCTATAGGCTAAAAGATTTTGCCTTAATCCTCTTACCTATTCCTTTAAACTTCGTGAGTTTAATGGACCGCCGTTGTAAACGGAAGAATGGCGATGTTGCGCGCCCTCTTGAGCGCGACCGTCACCTGTCTCTGGTGCTTTGCGCAGTTTCCTGAGATCCTTCGAGGAATGATCTTTCCGCGTTCTGTAATAAAATATCGAAGGATCTTTGGATTCTTATAATCGATATCCAATTTTTTGTCCGTACAGAATCGGCAGACCTTTCGCCTCATGAAGGGTTTCTTCTTCCTGTCAGAGGCTGGCCTTTCCATTGGTTTTCTCATTCTGTTCTCCTTATTTCTCTGGTCTCGATGTCTGCCTCTTCTCTTCGATCCTCCGGAGATCCGAGGCGATGACCTCTGTGCGGGTTCGATTTTTCCCTTCCGGCGTTTGCCAGCATCGTAGATTGAGCTTGCCGATAACCATCAAGGGTTGGCCGCTCTGGAGGAGGTCAAGATTAAACTCAGCCAATTTTCCGATGGCCACAATGTCGATCCGATTTCGACCTCGTTGCCCTGTACCATCTCGGTGCCGGGCTTGACCCGTCAGGTCCTCTGAGTCGTTTAATTCCAGCGGGAATTGGATCACGGGTGAGCCGTCCGGACGATAATGACGTCGAGGAGGGGTGACCACCTTTCCTGTGAGGACCACCCGGTTTAAAGAGGTCATGTCTTCCCCGCGGCCTCGGTTTCCTCCTCCGGGGCCTCCTCTAATATCGGACCTTCCGAGGAGGAGGCTTGTCGTTCGCTCAAGCGCACAGATTGGAACTTGATGACGGCATCCATCACTCGGAAATTTCTCTCTAATTCAGAGAGCAGAGCGGGCGATCCCAAAAAGTGGATGAGGATGTAATGACCTTTGGGTTTTTTTTTGACTTCGTAGGCGAGCTTTCTTTTTCCCCAATCTTCGACCTTTAAGATTTCTCCGTTGCCTTGCGTGATAATTCCTTTGGCTTTTTCGATCAACGACTGGGCCTGTTCTTCTTCGAGATCAGGGTCCAAAATGAAAATAATTTCGTATTTCCTCATGCTTCACCTCCTCGTGGATTATAGCCCTAAAACAAAGTTTAGAGCAAGGGGGTTGCCTGGGACGGCAATATCAAATTTCAAAGACCAAATGTCAAATTAATGACAAATGACTAAATGAAAAAAATTTTAGACGATTTGGATTTCATTTGAACTTAGAATTTTGACATTTGGCATTGTTTATCTAGTTAATCTGCCTTCAATACATCCTGCTTGACGACTCCGGCAATATTGCCCCGATTGACCTTCACCCTCACCTTGTCCGAGATTTCGACGGTCACCCTGTCATCTTTGATGCCGGTTATTCGACCGTAGATTCCCCCCGAGGTTAACACGTTATCTCCCACCTTGAGGTTTGCCAGCAGGCCTTGATGTTCTTTTCTCTGCTTCTGTTGAGGTCGAATGAGCAGAAAATAAAAGACGACAAAGATCAAAATAATGGGTAAAAAAGTCATGAGTGAAGATCCTTGACCTCCACCCCCTCCCGGCGTTCCCATTGCGTAAGCCAAATCTATTCCCATAAATTCCTCCTTTTAAACTCTTCCTCCGTCATCCGTTTGATTGAAAAGGGACCGGCCATTTCGTTTCCAATCCATATGAGGCGGTGTGGGATTGATAAAAATCGAGGAGGCGGCCCTCTTGGATTGCCTCCTTCATCTTTACTAAAAGATTTATATAATAATACAAATTATGAATAGTATTCAACCTCGACGACAAAATTTCTTTGGCCAGGTAAAGGTGACGGAGGTAAGCCCTGGAATAGTGGCGGCAGGTGTAGCAGGCGCACGTTTCATCGACGGGCCTTCCGTCCTCGGCGTATTGGGCCTGTTTGATCGATATCTTTCCCGAAGAGGTAAAAAGTGTCCCGTTTCGTGCATTCCTTGTCGGAAGGACGCAATCGAAGAAGTCGATTCCAAGCATCACGGCATTGATAATATCCTCGGGTGTTCCGACGCCCATCAAATATCGAGGGGTGTCCTCGGGCAAGAGGGGAGTTGTCCACTTCAGGACATCCACCATCATTGATTTCGGTTCGCCCACACTCAGGCCGCCAATGGCGTATCCCTGGAATCCCATCTCCGCCAAAGCTTGAACGCTCTGTTCCCTCAAGTCCCGATGGATACCTCCCTGGACAATGGCGAACAGGGCAGGATCGGTTCCTCGCCTCACCTGTAAGCATCTCCTTGCCCAACGGCTCGTTCGCTCCATAGAGGCCTTCACGTATTCGTAAGCAGAGGGGTAGGGGACACACTCATCCAAAACCATGGCAATATCCACACCGAGGACCCGCTGTATCTCCACCACCTTCTCCGGCGTGAGGAAGTGAGAAGAGCCATCCAGGTGGGATTGAAAAGCCACTCCCTCCTCTGAAATCTTTCGAAGACTTCCAAGGCTGAATATCTGGAAACCACCGCTATCCGTTAAAATCGGTTTTTCCCAATGGATGAAAGCGTGGAGCCCTCCCAATCTTCCGATTGTTTCGTGTCCCGGCCTGAGGTAGAGATGGTAAGTGTTGCCCAAAATTGCTTCAACACCCATTTCCACCAATTCTTCAGGGGTGAGGGATTTGATGGTACCCTGAGTTCCAACGGGAAGAAAGGCAGGAGTGGTAAAAGAGCCATGGTCCGTATCCACCCTCCCCAGCCTTGCTTGGGAAAAACCATCCTTTTTGATTATCTCAAAACAAAAAGCCATATCTTCACAAGCACGTGATTCGTGTCGGTGATCTGTGTCCGTGAGGAATCATTTTTACATTATTTTCTCGGACACGCGACACACCGCCTGCCGGTAGGCAGAGACACCGGTCACGTCATTTCCTATATAATCAGCATCGCATCGCCATAGCTATAAAACCGGTATTTTCTGCGAATGGCTTCCCGATAAGCCCTCATCAATAAGTCTCTTCCTGCGAAGGCCGATGCCAACATGAGCAATGTTGATTTAGGCAGATGGAAATTGGTGACCAACCCATCTATGACTCCAAAGCGATAGGGAGGATGGATAAATAAGGTAGTCATTTCTTTACCGGGTCTTACCCCTCCGCTTCCGTTAGAAAAGGATTCAAGGACGCGTGTTGTGGTCGTTCCGACGGCAATGACCTTTCCGCCCCGAGCCTTCGTACCCTCAATTTCTCTCGCCGTTTCTTCTGATATCTCGATCCATTCCGCTTCCATGGTATGGTCTTCGATGTCACGGGCCTTTACCGGAGCGAAGGTTCCGGTTCCGATATGGAGAGTGATCATCGTGGCACGCACTCCGTTCTCTGTAAGCGATTGAAGCAAGGCATGGGTGAAATGCAGGCCCGCAGTTGGTGCGGCAATCGAACCCTCCCTCTCTGCGAAAACGGTCTGATAGCGCTCCCTGTCCAATCCTTCATCCCCTCGCTTGATGTAAGGGGGGAGGGGGATGTGGCCGAACTTCCGAAGGACATCCATGACCTCACCTTGACCGGAGAAGGTGACTTTTCCCTTTCCATCCTTCACCTCTCCTACTTCTCCCTCAAGTCCCTGCTCAAATCGGATTCGAGCCCCTCGTTTCATCTTCCCTGACCCCTTGATCAAGGCTTTCCATTCTCCTCCCATGCCATTCCATGAAGGAATGAGTAGCATTTCGACCCGTCCCCCGGTCTCCTTTTTCCCAATAAGCCGGGCCGGAAGAACACGGGTATTATTCATCACAAGGAGATCGGAAGAGTTTAGGTATTGAGCAATATCTCCAAAGGTGCGGTGCTCGATGGCGCCCGTCTGACGGTGAAGGATCATTAAAGAAGTCTCTCCCCTTTGAGGAGGTGGGTACTGAGCGATCAAGGATAGCGGAAGGTGGTAATCGAATTCTTCAAGTCTCATATTCAGCTACCTGAAATACAACTAAAACTGAATAAAATTAACAAAGTCCGTCCAAATCTGCAAGGCAAATATTGACCGAACAGTAATGCCTCACCGAAGCATGGGTGAAACCCGACAGAAGGGCTAAGAATATTCAGGCCATTCCTTCTTGCATTCTTTCATTCATCATTCAACCGACCTTCTTCTTTTTTTCTCTGATCGTATAACGGAAATAAAGAAAATTGATGGCCCCGATGAGAGCCAGAAAGAAAAACATCATCGGATAATTGGTCCATTCAAGGATCAGGCCCATGATCATCGGGCCGATCCCTGCTCCCAGGTCAGCGAGTGCCGTAAAGGTGCCCATCGCAGGACCCCGTGCGGATCCAGAATTTTCAACGGCGTAAACGACGAGGGAGGGATAGAGAAAAGCCCATCCCGTTCCAAAAATGATGGCCACAAGAATAAACATTGGAAGGGTGGTGGAAAAGGTGAGAATGACTATGGAAAGAATGACAACGATGAGACAAGGGGTGATCACTCTCTCTCTCCTGTAGATATCCAATATCCTTCCGCCCAAAGAACGGCCCAGGATGAGAGTGATGGCCACAAAAGCAAAGAAGATCCCGGGGTTCGAAACACCATGGCGCAGGGCATACAGAGGGAAGAAGGCACCCAAGGCTCCCCAGATGACATTGAGCAGGAAGGCCATGATGGCTGACGGAAGTACTTCACGACTGAAGAAGGGCTGATTTTGTATCGATTCATTTTCTATCTGAAGACCCTGCGTCTTCCTCAATTTGAGAGTGATGAATAGAGTGCATAAAGATAACGCAGTGCAGACCAAAAAGAGGACGGTGAAGCTAAATTGGTTGATGAGGACCATCCCGAAATAGGGGGCTAGAGCAAAAGCGAAATTGAAGGATAAAAAATAGTAACTGATGATCTGGCCGCGGCGATTTTCAGAGGTAATGTTGGCGATCAATGCGACTGAGGCCGTCGAAAAGAAGGCCAATCCAACCCCCTGCAAGATTCTCACGATCAAAAAGGGCCAAAAGGGAGGAGCTAAGACATAGGCAATAGATGAGAGGATATAGAGTACCGCTCCCGCTATCATGAATTTTCTTTCGGGGATTCTTGAAAGGGCTCTTCCTATGAACGGCCGTGGAATCAAGGAGAAGACGCTCAAAATCCCAATCAGGAAACCAATCTCCCCTGCTTTCGCTTCGAATCTTGAAAGATAGACCGGGATGGTCGGAATGAGAATAAAGGAAACAAATGAGAAAGCAAATTGAGCCAGGAAATTGAGGACAAAATCCCGGGTCAGTATTTTCTGCGTCGGCATCTATGTTTATGTATTTCAATTTTTCCGATTTGTAAAGGTGCGAAGTATTTTTTGAATCTCAGATCCATTGCGACAGAAATGTCATTGTGAGCGAAGCCCTGCACCGCCCTGCGTTTCGCGGGATACAGGGCGAAGCGAAACAATCCCCTGAGGTTGCCACGCCTGCGTGCCCAAACTCTTTCTTGCCAGATGCATTAATGGGGCACTTCGGCGTGCAGGCACGCGCTCCGGATTCGCAATGACAATCCCTGGAGAATAGAAATCACTCTTTCTGAGGCAGTTTTGAGAAAAGGGGGGATGGAGACTCCACCTACTTATCTTGGATAGAAAGGTAATTGGGTAGGTTGACGATTACGAACTGAAATGTGCATAAAAAAAGCATAGCCATTTCTGATCCTGCCGTTAATCTTTCGCAAATGAATATTCTTGGTTTTCATAGAAAATATCCGATGATGATTGGACAGGAAAGTGTTAGTGAGGGCAATAATGTGTTCCGTAATCACCAGGGCAGTTGTCATAATAAGGATACTCACGATAACCATAACCGCCAGAATGCTCTGCACAACCTGTCAACATAAGCCCAATTAACAGCGTTATTCCCCAGAAAATTATCTTCTTATTCATTGAGATCCTCGTCCCTTGGATAAAATTTAATCATTGAATTCTTCAGATTCAAGGTCAAAAGAAGCCTATTAAGCTATCACGCTGCGGATTCCTATTTGAAATATCGCATTTGGAACCGAGAGTTAAGAATCACGATTTCAGGAAGAGAGTATTAGTGGGTATTACGCCTTGGCCAAAATCTTTCCCGCAAATTTCATTCCCAAGTAATCATATGTTCTGGGGCTTCCAACCAACGCCAAGATCTTCATGGGACTCTCTCTTTTAGCCTTACAGCCCAAAATAAGCGGATTTCACATCCGGGTTCTCCATCAATTCCTGGGAATTTCCTTCTAAGACCGCTCCTCCGTTTTCAAGGACATACCCATGGTGGATGATCGGCAAGATGGGACGAGCATACTGTTCCGAGATGAGGGTGGTAATTCCTGTCTGTAAATTAATGTCATGGATGGATCGGGCAAGCATCCCCTCGATCATCGGACTCAGCCCGAGCAAGGGCTCATCCAAGAGGAGCAGTTTCGGCTGTGCCATCAAGGCCCTTCCAATGGCCAGCATCTGCTGTTCCCCTCCGCTGAGAAAACCTCCCTCTCTCTTCTTCAGATTTTTTAAGGCCGGGAAAATAGCAAAGACATATTCCAGAGTCTTTTTAGCTTGAGCCTTTGTGGCCAAATAGCCTCCTATCTTGAGATTCTCCAATGTGGTACTCTCCGCGAAGATCCTCCGTCTTTCAGGACAGAGGATAATCCCTTTCCTGGCTCTCTCGCTTGGCTTCATGGATGTGATATCCATTCCTTCAAAAGTGATATGGCCCAGGACGGTGATTCTCTCTCCCCCTTTCATCTCTTCCTTCTTCTTCACATCCAATATGATTCCCGAGATCGTATACATCAGTGTGGACTTTCCGGCGCTGTTGGCGCCGAAGATGCCTGTCACTTTTCCACCTTGGCATTTTATACTGATGTTGTTGATGGCGATGGCATTCTCATAAAACACCATGAGGTTTTTGATATCGAGCATTTCACCGCCTCTTCATTCAGCAATAAATACTATTAGGAGCACACTACTTCATGCTCCGCATAATAACGTCCGCTTCTATCCTTGTCTTTTTTCTTTAGAAATTCTGCGGCGTTCTTCTTCTCTGATTTCCCTCCTCAGGAGTTTTCCCACTTTCGATTTAGGCAGCATATCCCTGAATTCGATGTACTGCGGGATTTTATACGGGGCGAGTCTTTCTCGGCACCATCGGGTCAGTTCGGAGGCATCGACACCTCTTGCATCCTCCTTGAGAACGACCATGGCTTTAATCCGTTCTCCTACCTTGGGGTCTGGGACCCCTACCACACAGGCGCCAATGACCGTGGGATGGTCCTGCAACACCGCCTCAATCTCAGAGGCGGAAACCCGATAAGCCTTAACCTTGATGATATCAGCGGATCTCTCAACGTAGTAGATCTCCCCTCTTTCATCCTGTTTGACGAAATCTCCCATGCGATAGTAAATCTTCCCCTCTATCTCCACGTAAGAGCGCCTGGTCTCCTCAGGCTTATTCCAATAGTTCTTAACCGTATAGTCGGAAGTCACCAAGAGTTCTCCGATCTCTCCGATGGGCACCGGCTCCAAAGTATTCGGATCAACCACTTTACATTCCCTGGTTTTTAGAGGTACTCCGATGGACATCAGCTCTGGATTTCTATCGAGCCGGGAGTAAGTCACGTGACCGGCTTCTGTTGACCCATAGACTTGATAGATGGAAAGCCCGAAAAGCTCTTTCCATCTCTTCGAGACTTCGACAGGGAGAACATCCCCTCCGCAGTAACAGTATTTAAGAGAACTCAGATCGTACTGGTCTAAGCGATCGTTTTCCAGGATCATACGGTACAGGGCAGGGACGCCTAAAAACCACCTGACCTTATGTTTTTGTATCGTCTGCAAGATAGCATCAACCTGTGGGACGGGCATGATGATCGTCGTATTGCCATAATTCAGGCCGATGGCTACAAACAGTCCAAGAGCCATGATGTGAAAAAGAGGATTGATCGCAATATAGGTGTCACTGCCTTCCTTCAGGTATCCCGCTGTCACATCTTCTGTGATGTCATTGACATAAGAGGTCATACCCATGTGATTGCCCGGAACTCCTTTTGGGAAGCCGGTTGTCCCGCCGGTATACAGGATGTAGGCAAAATCCTTTTGCGGATCAATTTGGACATCCATCCTCTTGGGCGGGTTCTTAAGCATGTCTTTGAAGGAATATACATTTTTGTCCTTGTTAATGTTTCCCCGAGGAATCTTGTCGAAGAGGAAACCTATGGTTCGCTTCCACAAAGGGAGGAGATCAACCAGGTTGGTGACGATCACCCTCTTCAAGCAGGTCTTGGAGAATATTTCTTTCACGTAACAGAAATTGGTATCCAGACAGACGATCGTTTCTGCCCCGGAGTCGTTAATCATATATTCGATCTCGAACGAGGTATAGATAGGAGGAACGGGGACAGCGGTGGCCCCAATTTTTTGAATGGCGAAAAATGTGATGACCCATTGAACTGAATTCGAGATATAGATCACCACCTTATCCCCTTTGCCAATCCCAAGCTGGACCAAAGATGCGGCAAATCGATCGATAAGGTTCTTCAGTCTTCCGTAAGAGAAATGATTGCCCAGATAAATAATGGCCGGCCGATCCGGATATTTTTCGCACATCCGATCAAAACGGGTGAAAGTTAATTCGTTTTCCAAATTACTCATTGAGAATCCTAAACAACTAATTCGGAGTGTCCCCTCACCCCGCCCTGTCCCCCAACGGGGAGAGGGAATGGTGAGGGGGAGGCTTCAGATATAGTCCGAAGCCTTTTCTGGACCCAGGTAGGCCTCTTTGACTCTCTCATCCTGCATGACTTCTTCCGGGATGCCTTCGGTCAGTTTTTGTCCAAAGTTTAGCACCATCACACGACTGGCCACCCGAAAGAGTTCCCTCAGGCGGTGCTCGACCATGATCAAGGTAATTCCATCCATCTGTAGCTTTTCGATGAGGGGAACCATGCTGGCAATCTCACTCATGCTGAGTCCTGAGAAAACTTCGTCACAAAGAATGACATCGGGTCTTAAAGCGAGACATCGGGCCAGTTCAAGCCGCTTAAGATAGCCTGTTGGCAAGGTCGACGCGAGCTTATAGGGAACAAAAGAATCCCGCTCAAAACCGATCTCTTCCAAGATGTCAATGCTTACTGTTTCTCGATTCCCAAGTTTCCCTCCTCCTCTCCAACCGCCTGTACTTCTGGCCCTTGGCGAGAATAAGGGGATGACTAAATTCTTATAAGTAGGCAGGCTGTAGTAAGGCCTCATGATCTGGAAGGTTCTAGTGAGTCCAAGATTGGCAATCTTATTGGGCGTCCTGTTACTGATATTTTTACCTTTATAAAGGACTTTCCCAGAATCCATCTTGATAAAGCCGGTAATGCAATTGATGAGCGTCGTTTTCCCTGATCCATTGGGACCAATGATTCCAAAGACCTCGCCCTGTTGAACAGTAAAACTGACATTCAATAAGGCCTGGATGCCGCCGAAGGCTTTAGAGACATCCATCACTTGGAGAATGTCATTCCCGCTCATACCTTCACCCACCTCTCAAACTGATGGTATTTCCGCTGGGCATAGACCATGACCCCCTCGCTTCGAAACATAATGAACGCCATCAGGATCACGGAATAGAAGACAATCCTTAACGTTCCGAACTCTCTTAGCCATTCTGAGATGGGAACAAGAAAGAAGCAACCCAATACAGGGCCTACCAGAGTGCCTCCTCCACCAATCACTGTGGCGGCGATGGGAATGACAGAGAAGTCGAGGGCGAACTGGGATATCCCTGACCACATATAGATATGAGAGAGATAGGCCCCTCCGAGGGAACCCAGCCCGGATGCAATGAAGACAGCGATTGCCTTGTAAAGGGTGATGCTTAATCCAGAGGCTCTGACAGCCTGATCGTTATCCTTGACTCCCCGAAACACGAGTCCGATATCCTCATTCACCAATCTCCTTAACCCGAAGAGCGCAAAGATCACGGTAAAGATGATACAATACTGTTCAATCCATCTATTGGGAAAGCTGGACACTCCGAGGATGCCGTCGGTTCCACCGAAAATATTTAATGCTTCAATGATTCTCATCAGGGCAAGGGGGTACATAAGGGTCACAATGGCAAAGTAAACTCCCCTGAGGGGAAGGGCGGGGAAAAGGAGAAGGGTGCAGATGAAGGCTCCCCCGACGGCAGCCATGGGAATGGTGAGCGCAGGGGACAGTCCTAATGATTTGTCGAGGATGGCCGCAGTGTATCCACCCACCCCGATAAAGAAAGCCCCACCCAGGGAGACCAACCCTACGAAATGGGCCAAGAAGTCAAACCCGAGGGCGAGCAGGGCATATATGCCGGCAATGGATACAACCCGTTTCCAATAAAGGGACGGAATAACGAGAGGAAGGAGAAGAAGGCCTGCAATTAGGATCAGTCTCGGAAGAACGAGGTAAGTAACCTCTTGCCATGAAGAGACAGCGTATATTCCTTCTGTCCGGACTTTGATACCCCGATCTATCCTTTCTTTGCGCCTCTCTGCAGTTGTTAATTGTTCATTCATTGGGCTATTAGTTCACTGGTTATGACTCATAGGTTATTGGCCATTGCTAATTGACAATTGATGATTGCCTGTTGATCATTGGGAATTAGACTCTTTCCTCCAATTCCTTCTGCCTACCGAAGAGTCCGGAGGGCTTTAGTATCAGGGTGACGATAATGGCGAGGAGCGCCACGACCATCTGGAAATGGGATTGGATGTAGGCGACAGTAATAATTTGAAGGAATCCAATCATAAACGAAGCAATAATCGCACCTATCCAGCTGCCTAAGCCGCCCACAATGCATACGGCAATTGAAAGGATTAGCACATTGTAACCCGCCTCCACGACAATATTGCCCAAAGGAAGTAAGGCGATGGCCGAGAGTCCGGCCAAAATAGATCCCATGGCCATGGCAATGACGGCCATCCAGTCAGAGTCTATCCCCAGCATCATGGCAGCATGTTCATCCTGGGCCATTCCTCTAAACGCTAAGCCGGTTTTGTTGAAGTGGGTAAAAAGCCACATGAAGGAGATCACGATGATTCCTATGCCTATGACGATAATCCGTTGAAAGTCGACGGGAATGCCTCCTATCGTGACGCTCCCTTCAATGAAGGGAGGAAGCGTGTAGGTCATTCCTTTGAACCCTCCCCACCGTAAGAATTCAAGAATAGCCAGTCCCAGGGCATAGGTGGCAATAATTTCAGAGGTGGCCATCCCTCTCACTCGAATGAGAACGAACCGGTAAATAGCTGCTCCGACCAGTCCCATAATCACCAATGCCAGGATGATAGAGACGACATAGTTTAATTTGAGGAGGTTTATTAGACTCCAGACAAGAAAGCCTGTAATGACATAGAGCGCCCCATGGGCAAAATTGGGGAGGCGACTGATCCCGTAAACCAGAGTAAAACCAATCGCCATCAAAGCCAAGGAGAAGCTATTGATGATTCCGTAGATGAGAATATCCATGATGAATCCTGTGATAGTGAATCTTGATAGTGATTCGTGTTTTAGATTGACCAATCACTCAAAGCGTTCACGAACACTATTTATACAAAAAAGGGGAGGGGTCTCCCCCACCCCTTTTTCCCCAAGGAAGTCATTATTACTTCTTCATCCAGGGAGGAAGTTTGATCTCACCCACGGCAATCTTGGGCGGAAAAACCACGATTCTTTTTCCTGCCTGCCATTGGAAGATTGTACCCACAGCGCCCTCATTTGGATCAACGCTGGGGATAACTTGATGGTTCTTTGGATTAAACTTTATTCTCCCGTAGACGCCCATTAAGTCCGTTTTCTCAAGAGCAGCTACCACAGCATCGGAGCTTAGCGAACCAGCCCGCTCAATGGCATCTTTCAGGACATAAACCGCCATATAACTTGAGGAAGTCCCGTAACCTTCAGGCTCCAACCCATATTTTTTCTTGTAGGCGTCAACAAACTTCATCGTCCAGGGAGTTGCTTTAGAGGGAGCATTGCCTGCATTAACCACACTGGCCAAGCAGTATTCACCTTTTCCCTCTGTAGCTTTCCAAAATCCTGGCTGCTCAGCAGCCGCGATGATTGTACCGAATGGAAGGGCAGGGATCTTCATATCATACCATTGCTTAAGAAGAATAGAACTTTCGGGCATATCCATCACGATGAGAATTACCTGAGCGTTATCTTTCCTGGCCTTAAGTAAACCTACCGAATAATCGGTGGTTCCAGTCGGATAAATCTCCTTACCTATGATCTCCCAGCCTTTTTCCGAAGCCATTTTCCCCGTCGCATCACCGGCTGCTCTGGCATGAGCGACATCCTGGACCATAATGAAAAGTTTACTCAAGCCATATTTTGTCTTGATATCCATTAGACAGGGAACAAATTCTCCTGCCACCATCCAGCCCACTTCACCCGAAATTCTAAAACAATATTTGAATTTATCATATTCGGCTTCCACCCGTTTCTGATACGCTGGGGTCAACGCTCCTGTCGTTAAAATAGATACCTTCTTATATTTGGAGAGCAAGTCCATCGCTGCCAACGCTCCTTCCGACCGGACAGGTCCGCCGACAATGAAGTCTGCATTCTTCTCGAGAATAAGTTTCTCCACTACCAAGAGGGCATCGCTGACCGGCACTCCAGGCTCAAGGTCTCGAGTATCCATCGCTTCAATCTTAAGTGGTCTCTTCTCTTTACCAACAGCTACACCTCCTTTGGCATTGATCTCCTCCGCAGCCAGCTTCATTGCCCTCTCTGCATCCCAGCCGTACAAAAAGGCTGTAGCAAGAGGAGCTCCGATTATAATCGGTTTGCCCGCTGCCTTAGCCTGATCCACTAAAAAAGGCAAGCCCACTAAAACCAGTACAAGAGAGAATACTCCTACCCATTGTTTCGGCTTTTCCATTTTTCTACCTCCTTAATAACCTTATTTTCCCCACCTGCGGAAATGTTTAAAAACTCTTGTTTCTGAAACGTGATGACCCAATTTTCTGATAACAATAAATGTCTTTTCCTTATCGCTCTCTATTGCTCTTGTCAAGGTAATTTATTTGCTACCTTCCCAGAGAGATGAAGCCCGTATGTCGTGAGAGCTTTCCGCCTTTGACGATAAAGATCCTGGATTCTACACTGGGACGATGATCTTTGGGGGTGATGGTGAGAGGCGGGATAAGCCCCCCTGTAACGAAATCTTTAAACCTTTCCAGGGTGAGCTTCACCTTCTCGCGAGAGAATCCTTGTCCTGGAAGGGACCTTCTTAAAGCCTCTGAGATCACCTGCGTCGTCGCCCACCCTTCAACGTAGGAAAGTGTATGAGAATCATAGGGGTGCCATCTTTGATGGGCCTCTTTGATGGCGGCCATCCCTGGGATATCTTCACCAAAAGGAGAGACGGGTTGTACTCCAAAAACTCCGTTGAAAGGGATTAGATTCTCATCAAAAGCCCTCATGCTGCAGATCCATTTGGTCTTGAGATCCATTTTCTTAACTTCCCGCAGGAGGAAGGAGGCTTCCCTGGAGGGAAGGCTCACGTAGGCGAAATCGGGGTTGTAGAC
>JBAVGF010000062.1:0-1923 GCA_049684675.1 Thermodesulfobacteriota bacterium
GAGATAATCAGAGAGTTGTTTGAGCTTAACATTCTCACCCATGAGTATTTCATACATCACGAAGAAAGGGCTAAAACACAATGGCAAATAAAACATAACTCTCTAAGCAAGCTTCTGAAAGAAGTAGAATTCAAAGATCCGGAGGAGGTGACCTTCTTAAAAAGGGTGCGTGAAAGCCATGAGGATATAAAGACCATGTTTTTAAAGAAGGTCTCTAATTACGAAGGTTATCAGGGCGCGGGAGGGCGTATATCTCGGGGATTGGATGAGATGCTGGTGGGCAATATGGAGCAGAAATCAAGCTCTATGGCCTCTGATGCCTATCAGTTGGCTGCAATAATCAGTGCAAGGATGGCAGCCTCTCAGCAGAAGGCTTATTTACTCGTTGTATTGTTCGTTTTAATTATCGCAGTGGTTGTAGCGACAGTTTCATTTTCAATCCACAGTGGGGTAGTGAAGCCGATCAGGAAGCTTCACGAGGGAGCGGAAATCATCGGCGCCGGTAACCTGAACTACAAAGTGGGCACAATGGCAAAGGATGAAGTTGGACAGCTTTCGAGGGCTTTTGACCAAATGACTATTCAATTGAAAGGGTCCTTTGCGGAATTGGAAAAGGAGATTACCGAGCGCAAGCAGGCAGAGGAAGCGTTAAGGTTGGCGAACGCTTATAATCGAAGCCTGATTGAAGCCAGCCTTGATCCCCTTGTAACAATCGGTTCGGAAGGGAAGGTCACCGATGTGAATGCTGCCACAGAGAAAGTTACCGGTCATTCCCGTGAAGAACTTATTGGCACTGACTTCATGGACTATTTTAGCGAACCTGAGAAGGCGAAGGCAGGGTATCAACAGGTATTTCACGATGGGTTCGTTCAAGATTATGCACTTGAAATCCGGCACAAGGACGGACATTTGACGCCGGTCTTGTACAATGCCTCGGTTTATCGGGATGAGGCCGGACACGTGATGGGAGTATTTGCTGCGGCACGAGACATCACCGAGCGTAAGCGAGCGGAAGAAGAAATAGAAAGCTTAGCGAAATTTCCCTCTGAAAATCCCAGCCCCGTTTTGCGAGTTGGACGAGACGGCACTCTACTCTACGCCAATGAGGCCAGTTATATGCTTCTTCAAGACTGGCAACTGGAGATAGACAAACCGGCACCATTGGTTTTGCGGGAGGCGGCTTCTGAGACATTGACACAGCAGGCTAGAAAAATGATTGATACAGAGCATGGTCAACGGATCATCTCATTTTTTATTGCCCCTATTGTGAATGCCCGCTATGCCAACTTCTATGGCCGGGATGTCACTGAGCGCAGGCGGGCGGAGGAGGAGATCCAAAAGCTCAACGCCGAACTAGAACAGCGCGTCCGTGATCGAACCGCGCAACTTGAAGCTGCCAACAAGGAACTTGAAGCCTTTTCCTACTCCGTCTCACACGATCTGCGTGCGCCACTTCGGGCAATTGATGGGTTCTCACGCGTGATATTGGAAGATTATACCACTAAACTCGATGACGAAGGTAAACGATATCTGAACATCATCGAAAGTAATACCAAGAAGATGGGTCAACTTATTGATGATCTTCTCGTCTTCTCTCGTTTAGGGCGACAGGAGATAAGAGTTTCAGAAATAAACATGGGGAAATTGGCAAAGGCTGTATCTGAAGAACTTAAACTTGCGGTTCCTGAGCGGAAGTTAAAATTCACTGTAAACACTCTCATTCCCGCTCAAGGAGACCAGGCAATGATTCGCCAGGTCTTTGTCAATCTTTTGTCCAATGCTGTCAAATTTACAAGACCCAAGGAGAGAGGAGTGATTGAGGTCGATGGTAGAAGCGAAGGGAATGAAAATGTTTACACTGTTAAAGACAACGGGGTGGGGTTTGATATGCAGTACGTAAATAAGCTGTTCGGTGTCTTTCAG
>JBAVGF010000063.1:0-31366 GCA_049684675.1 Thermodesulfobacteriota bacterium
TCCTTCTTCAACCTGCAGGTTGACATCGAAAAGCACTTCCAATCCGCTGAAATCGTGATAGAGCCTCTTGGTTTCCAAAATGTTCATGAAGCCTTCTCCAAGTTGGCCTCCGGGACAGAATGGGTAAACCATTTTTGCTTCAGAAATCTGGCCAACCCCAAAAACCCCATGGGAACAAATAGAATGACCAGAATGAGGATCAGGCCCACCACCAGCTCTACCTGTTCCGTAAAACGTGTGCTCAATTCTTCTATCAATTGAATGATGGCTGCACCCAGGACGGGGCCGAAGAAGCTGCCGATCCCCCCAACCATGGTCATCGTGATCGGCGTAAAAGAAGTAAAGATGTCTAAGGCGCCAGCTGAAATCAGGTTTTGAAACAATGCATAAATGGAGCCGGCAACCCCGGCAAAAGCCCCGGCAACAACATAAACCACTGCCTTGGTCTGGGTCACCTTAAACCCTAGGTAGTCAACCCTCATGGCGTTATCCCGGACACCGATCTGGATTTGACCAAAGGGCGTCTTCGTAAAGAACCACATGATCCAGAGGCTAACCCCCAGGACGACTATGGCAAAGTAATAAAAGTTATCCGGGGCTTTCATATTCACAGAAACAACTCCAGGAATGCTGAACGGCGGTATAGGAAACCCTCCGATACCGTCCTCACCGCCAGTGATGCCTCTCAATTTGTATGCAAGCATATGCATGAGCTGGCCAAAGGCGAGATGGAGCATGGCAAAGGCTGTTCCACTGACCCTGACGACTAAAGGGCAGAATATAAGGCTGAGGATCACTCCCGATAGCAAACCGAACAAGACAGCGGGTAAAAGGGGTAACCCTTGGATATGCTTCAAGGCCAGGGCCGTGCCATAACCTCCAGCACCAAAATACATGGCATGGCCAAAACTGAGAAGCCCGGTGTAGCCCAGGAGCAAATTAAAAGAGACGGAAAAAATGGCAAAGACAGCAAAAGTGACAAACAAGTTGGTATAGTAGATACCAAAAAGCTTGGGGTAAATGGCCAAGACCGCGAGTAGGACAATCCAAAGAATCCATTTAAGAACTTTATTCGTCATTCCCTTTCTCCAAAGAAGCCCGTGGGCTTAATTGCCAAGACTATTGCCATGAAGAGAAACATCAGGAGCGGCGCGAGCTGAGAAAGGAACTGCACGCCATAGGAGCTCAGCAACCCAAATATAATGGAGACGATAAACGCTCCCGAAAGGCTGCCGAATCCCCCTGTCACTACCACTACAAAGGCATCCATGCCTATCTGGTCCGCCAGTCCGGGAAACACTAGGAGTATGGGTGCGATGGCTACTCCAGCCACCCCGGCCAGCCATGTACCGATTCCAAAGACAAACATGAAGACCAATGGCATATTGACGCCTAGAGCATTGACCATATCCGCGTCGGAAACAGCCGCGCGAACGATTTTTCCCAAACGGGTTTTATACAAGAGTAAAGCCATAATCCCCAAAACCACCAGAGACAGTGCGATAATGAAAAGCCGATAGACCGGGTAGTCCATGCCAGCGATCGACACCAATCCACTCAGAAACGGAGGAATCTTAAGGGGAAGGCTCTCGGTTCCCCAGAAGATCTTTACGCCGGCCAGAATGACCAGAGAGACTCCCACCGTTATGATCAATTCGCCCATATGCCCGAGAGCGTGGATTTTTCTGAGAAGAAACCTTTCCAGGAGAATTCCAAAGAAAGCAGTGGCAACCGGTGCCAGGACAAGGGCCACCCAGAAACTTCCAGTCATGGAAATAAACTGGTAGCAAAAATATGCGGAGAGCATGAAGAACGAGGCATGGGCAAGGTTCAGAATCCCCATCATGCCAAAGATGATGTTGAGGCCGGAGGCCACCAGAAACAGTATCATGCCGTAGGCAAGCCCGTGTATTCCCTGGGCCACATACATAGCAGTCTTCGGATCCATCCGTTTAGCCTCGCAAATCTCCTCCACCCCCGCCTCTAGAAAGGAAAGGTGTGAAAAAATTTTTCCCAAGCGTAGAGGGCGGGCATGGATGCCGAAAAAGTTTTACATAGGTGTAGAAAGTTAGAGATGGATGCTGTTTCTCCCTCTTAACCATTTCAGACTTCCAAATATTTTTCGCGGACCTGTGGCTTGGCCTTTAACTCCTCTGTGGTACCCGCAAACCCGATGTGCGCCTTACCCATCAGGTAGACACGGTCTGCCAGAGACATAGCCACCTTGATGTTGTGCTCCACCAGGAGAATGGAGACGCCGGCCTTATTGATCTCTTCCAGGATATCCCTGACTTCCTTGACCAGGAGCGGCGAAAGGCCTTCCGTGGGTTCATCAACTAACAGCAATCCGGGATTACCCATCAGGGAACGGCCAATGGTTAACATCTGCTGCTCACCTCCGGATAGGAACCTTCCCGGCTGCTGGGCTCTCTTTTGTAGCATGGGGAAATGGCGAAAGATTCTGTCCACTGTCCATACGCTTGGATCATTGGGGTTGCCGATTTTCCCTCCTTTGACTCCCAAGAACAGGTTGTCCAGCACGGACAGATTGGGAAAGATACGCCTCTCCTCAGGAACATAGCCGATACCGGCCCTGGCCACCTTGTAAGGCGGATGACCCGTAATATCCTTTTCCCGAAAGGTCACCGACCCCGATTTCGGTTTGACCAGGCCTATGATACTTTTTAGGGTTGTACTTTTCCCCATGCCGTTTCGACCCAGAAGGGCGATCAATTCCCCTTGAGCAACGCCCAGGGAGATCCCCTGTAAGACATGGCTCGTGCCGTAGTAGGTATTTAGATCACGGATTTCAAGCAACATCCCTGCTCCTTACAGAAAGTGCAGTGCGCATAGAGCACTGCGCTTTTCTCACGCTACGCGCCCAGCGCTTTCAACTTCCGTTTCTCCCAGGTAGGCATCCTTCACCGCCTGATTCTGCCGGATCTGAAGCGGAGGGCCTGTCGCGAGAATCTCCCCGTGATGGAGTACCGTGATGCGGTCTGCCAGGGAGAAAACCACGTCCATATCATGCTCAATGATGACCACGGTTTTGCCCTCGGTGAGACGCCTGATCAGCTCCACGGCATAATGCGTTTCATCCCGGGACATGCCGGCCGTGGGCTCGTCCAGCATGATCAGGTCCGGGTCTGTCGCCAGGGCCAGGCTGATTTCCAGAGAACGATGTTTCCCGTATGACAGCATACCAGCGGGCATATCCCGCTCCCGATCCAGGTTGATTCGCTTTAACACCTCGTCGGTCTGTTTAGTGATGTCCTCCATCTTGTCGACCTTGCGGAACAAATGGAATCGGATACCCTTTTTAGAAAGGATGGCCAGCCGAATGTTCTGGAAAGTGGTCAGCCGATTAAAGGTGCTGGTGATCTGAAAGGAGCGTCCCACTCCGAGGCGCGTCAGCCTGTGTGGCTTGGCCCCGGTGATCTCCTTTCCTTTGAAGAACACCTGCCCCCGGCTCGGCGGATAAGTCCCTGTGATGACGTTGAAGAGAGTTGTTTTGCCCGCGCCGTTGGGCCCGATGACGGCGTGTCGCTCTCCTTCTTCAACCTGCAGGTTGACATCGAAAAGCACTTCCAATCCGCTGAAATCGTGATAGAGCCTCTTGGTTTCCAAAATGTTCATGAAGCCTTCTCCTTATGAAACCATTTTGCCTTGGCTGCTCCGAAAAGACCGACAAGACCCGTTGGCGCATATAAGACCACCAGGATGAAGATCACGCCGTTCACCAGGCCAATCCGCTGTGTAAATCTGATAACCAGGTCTTCCAATAGGTGAAGGACACCCGAGCCAATGATCGGGCCGAGGAAGCTTCCTACGCCCCCGATATATGCCATCATGATGGGTGCAAAGGAAGTACTTATGTCCAATACGCCCACAGTGGAAACCAGTTTCTGAAGTAGCGCGTGAACCGCACCTGCAATCCCGGCGAAGGCACCACAGACGATCAAGTTGATCGCCTTGGTCTGCGGCAGATTGAAACCCAAGTAGTCCAGCCGCATGGCATTATCCCGGACGCCAACCACGACGTTGCCAAACGGAGTCTTGGTATAAAACCACAGGATGAAAAGGCATATCGCGACCACCGCTACGGCAAAATAGTAAAAATTTACCTGATTCGTCATATCGATGGAGACCACTCCAGGGATGTGGAGTGGCGGAATGGGATATCCCCCGATTCCATCCTCACCGCCGGTTACCTCTCTATATTTCAGGGCGAGAACAAAGATGAGCTGGCCAAAGGCAAGGGTCAACATGGCAAATGCGGTCCCGGTGACCCTGACCAGCAGAGGACTTAGAATCAAGGCCAGCAGGCCGCCGGCCAACCCGCCGACCAGGACCGCCGGCAACAGGGGAAACCCCTGGATGTGCGTTAAGGCTAAGGCTGTGGCATAGGCCCCGGTGCCAAAAAACATCGCGTGACCAAAGCTGAGAACCCCCATATAACCCAGCATCAAATTGAGCGTTACGGCATACAGGGAAAAGATGGCAAAGGCGGCAAAGAAATTGATATAATAGATGCCGAAAACACGCGGGAAGGCAGCCAGGATGATAAAAACCACCACCCATAGGATCCACTTATAGTTGTTATTCTTCATTCTCTTTGTCCAAAAAGGCCCATAGGCTTGAAGGCCAAGACAATGGCCATGAAGGCAAACATCAGGATCGGCGCGAGCCGGGGAATGAACTGGATGCCGTACGCATTCAACTCCCCTAAAAAGAGGGCCACGATAAAAGCCCCGCCCAGGCTCCCGAATCCTCCCACAACCACGACCACGAAAGCATCCATGCCCAACTGGTCGGCCATTCCCGGAAACACGGTCAGGAGCGGGCCCGCCACCACTCCGGCGATTCCGGCCAGCCATGTCCCGATCCCGAAAACCAGCATGAAGACCACGGGAGTATTAATTCCCAGAGCATTGACCATATCCGCGTCGGAAACGGCAGCCCGCACGATCTTGCCCAACCGGGTCTTGAAGAGAATCAAGCCCATAATGCCCAAAATCGCGATGGACAACCCGATAACGAAAAATCGATAAACCGGGTAGGTCAGACCCGCAAAATTCACGAGCCCGCTCAAACTCGGGGGGACTTTTACCACCAGACTCTCGCTGCCCCAGAAGATTTTGACGATTTCCAAAATGACCATCATGATCCCCACGGTGATGAGGAGTTCGGCAAGATGTCCCTGTTTATGGACGGCTCTCAAGAGATAACGCTCCGCCAGAACCCCGCAGATTCCTGCGACCACCGGGGCAATCAGCAGCGCCACCCAAAAATTTCCTGTCATGATTAAAACCTGATAACAAAAATAGGCGGACAGCATGGCAAAAGAGGCATGGGCAATGTTTAGAATCCCCATCATGCCAAAAATCATGGTAAGGCCGGATGACAAGAGAAAGAGCAACATCCCGTAGGCCAACCCATGAATGGCCTGAGCAACATACAACACAGCGGTGGGGCTCATCTATCTATTCTCCTGCTAAAAGCCTCATGAGAGAGCAAAGCTAAGTGAAGTTGAACGGAGCGGTTTAATAATTCCCCTAAAAACTCGCCCCCGACTGAAAGTGGAGGCGAGCTTTTAGCAGGGCGTTGAGGTACCCTATTTCTTGCTCAGCCGTCCTTTGAGTTTTTCATCGAAAGTGGGGAAGCATTTCGCGGACGGTATCCAGGTCGGATCGCCGGGCATCGCGCAATTGGGGTTGTCCCAGGTATTGGGGAAGACCATTTCAGCGATGGGGCGGTCCGCTATAACCTGATGGTCAGCGGGCCGCATGTAATGTTTCCAGCCGAAGAAATCGAAGGTGTCCCCCTCCCAGGCGGCGATAACCTTCTTCGCATCGGTGCTGCCGGCCTTCTGGACAACCTGAAGGTACCAGTAGTAGGAGGTGAGGTTTCTATACCAGCCGCCGCCGGGCCATTGGTACAGCTCTGTGTTATAGGGCGCTTTCCATGTCTTCCACAGGCCGGTCCATATGTCGGCTAATTTCTTAACATTCGGCACCCTGCGGTCCAGGTAGAAATCTGTGCACAGAACCAGGCCTCGCCCTGCCGGGCCGCCGACAGTCACTAAGGGGCGGGTATCATCCAGAAAGGGACTGGCCATGGGGATGTAATATTCCGGTTTCAAGGGGCTTTTCAAACCTAATTGTCTCGATTGCTTGATCAGGTTCTCATTGTCGGCCCCCCAGGCCATTTGAACAATCACCTCGGCTCCGGAGGCCCTCACTTTTTCTAAGTAGGGCGCGAAATCCTTGGTGTACACGGGAAAGTACTCCTCGCCCACAATCTGGGCTTTGGGCTTAGACTCTTTTAAGGCCTTTTTGAAGGCGGCGCAGGAGGAGTGTCCCCAGAGGTAGTCCTGGGCTAAGATGTAAAACTTCGTTTCGGGGCGTTTTTCATAAAAAATGGCCAGACTCTTGCCGACGGTGGCGGAAGTCCCGCATGTGCGAAAGACATACTCGTTCCAGTCCGGAAGGTCCATGAGTTCGTCGGAGTATGCGGAGACGTTCATGAAAATGGTCTTATGTTCTTTGGCCACCGCCTGGCCCACCTTGGCAACGTGGCTTCCGGCGACTCCCGCAAATACGTTAACTTTATCTTGCAGGATCGCCTTTTCGGCCGACCGTTTGCCCGGGTCCGGCCTCCCCTGGGTGTCCGCCAGGACGAACGAGACCTTTTTCATCTTGCCGTCCACCTTGATCCCGCCCTGGGAGTTGACGTCCTGGGCGACAAATCCAAGTAAGGCAGAGTAAGCCTCCGCAAGATAGGCGTTCACCCCTGAAACCTGATCCCACATGGCGATCTTAATGACATCGCCGGTTGGGAGAGTCTGGTTGTTCGGGTCATACTTGGAAAGGTCCCCCTTGAGGGGCTCGAAGGCCATCGCCGTGGATGGGCTAAAGGTCATCACAGAGAAAAAAGAAACGATACATACGAGAATGAAAATACCCTTGCCGATCGATTTCATGTTGAACCTCCTTTCCCTTATCAAACATTTAGGGTTGCGGAAAACTCTTCCTGATCCTTTTTCGCGAAGCCTTGAAATTAAGTTACTTAAGTATTGATTTTTGGGGTGATGAATATAAGTGGTTAATATAAATAGTTTACCCTCCAGTTTTTGTCAAGCAAAAAATTCACTGAGAAATTTAATATTCCAAACAAAACCTGTGTATTTGGACCCGATGCCCTCTTTAACAGAAAGGGGGAGGGGAGGTTTTTCTCGATCAGGGGGGGATGGCGCCAATCAAAAATGTCCCCCCCCGGAGACGAAGAGTCCTTCTGGATGATTTATAAAGGCATCTTCGTTGGTGACTCATTTTCATCCCCTGAGGGACAACCGTGTTTCCTTTGAATAGATCTACGGACCAATAAATGGAACATCCTTTTGACAGACCGGCAGTCAGAGGGCAGGGTCTATTCCTGCCCCCTTTCCGCCAGCCTTTCGGCAATCACTCATTTCGTGATTAATTACCGATAATCGTGTCCTTGCCTCTAATGTGCGTGCCACGTTTCATTGCACCTGCTTGGTATGTAGTCATTAATCTGGACTGTGATCGATTCACTGAAAGATCCATCCTGATTTATGATTGCCCAGTTGGGCACGTTGATCCCATGGATCGAGCCACAATCCCCTCGCGGGATCTCCACAATGGAGATCGTCGCATCCGGAGGAGTAGCCCCACGGAGATAAACGTCAACTGCGCTAAGAAAAGTTGTATATAATAACGGAGGGAAATCAGTGATCGGCCTGGTCAAGTTCGTAATGTGATCCGAACCCAAATCGTAAACAAAATACGCTACTAACATGTGCGGTCGAGGGGCGTTGATCGCATTAACAATGTTAATACCGTTAATGGCGAGAACGTCGTCGAAGCCGTCACTCTGATCACCCAACCACTCCCGGTTCTTCGTAATAATCAGGTTGGTCTGATCGGGGTTCCTGGTCATTAAAGCACCAAGACCCTGGCCGACGGGAGAGGTGTTGAGGCGGATAAAGTAATCACTCCTTACCCGAGGCTCGATGTAGAAGTGATGATTTCCGCCGGGACGGGCAATGTTAATTTCATAATAGTCGCCGGCCCTGGCCCTAAACGGTCCAAAGTTTCCGCTCTCGTCTATCGGGTAACTTGCCGCCGGGTGTCTATGTTTTCTGGCGCCGGTTTCGCCGTTGACTTCATAGATCTCGACCAGAGCGCCGGCCACGCCTGCATTTTGCGGAAACAGGACCGCCCTTCCGGCAAGGTTAATGTGACCATCACGATCAGGCAAAACAGCCGTGGATTCAGGATCGTGACCTGTAAAGAACTTGTACATGTAGGCAAATGACACAGGAGAAGTGCACGTTTCGTTATGAGGAGCTTTGGGGACAACAACATTCTGCGCCCCCGTTATCGAACCATTGGGGTTCAGTCCAAACCCGCCAAATATGGCCAGGGTGGGCACTCCCCCAGGAAGGCTGGCGCCTGATCCGCCGTCAAGAGCCACATAGTGGGCAACCTTCGCAGCACGCGCTGGTGAACTATTCAGGTATGCCGTCGACACAAATGTGCCCAGAGAATGCCCTAAAAGCTCAACTTTATCGGCGCCGGTCTGCTGCAGAATGGCGTCGATACGTGCATCAAGAGCAGCCAAAACTAGCGGCGCAGTGGTAAAGTAATTGGGAGAATCGTATTCAAACGCGTTGAGGTATTCCTGGGGGTAGCCGCTGCTCGAAAAACGCATGGCCTGCCACTCAAATTGTTGTGCTGAGCCCGTATAGCCATGAACAAAAACCATAGGCCTAATCGCCGGGAACTGCATTTCATAGTGGGCACTGGCAGGTGTAGATAAGAAGCCAAGCCCGATCACCATGAGGACCAACAATGTGATAAATGAACAGTGTGATAATTTCTTCATCGTCCTCCTCCTTCTTTTTAAAAATAGTGAATTGGCGTTCTTGATTTCCTTATTTCCGTGAGCCGGGATTCTTAACGCCCCCAACAGAGCTCACCTATCCTGTCGGGGGGATCTCAGCAACATTTGATAGGCCTCTCCTTGGGAGGGTGGCGCCAATAAAGAATATCGTCAACTAGAAAAAGAGGTCTTCTGGAATATTCTTGAAACCCTTGGGCTTGTTCCCTCTCCATAGAGAGTCTGACCAGTCCTCGATCATCGGGATGTATCAACTCCCAGAGGGATTTCCCGGTCAACTCCTCCGGGCCTTCATACCCTAAGATGTTAGGTAGCATTGAGTTGACATAGCTGAACCGACCCTTTTGGGGTGAGAGATCGCCAGGAAAATCAGCATCCCAGACGAGAATTCTCTGTTTGGACCCGATTCCTTCAGCACAATTTGTCGGCTGGAATTTCTTTGGAAAAAACTCGCTTTCAGTGAGTTGAACATACGAAAAAGGGTGATATCTGTCAAGCAAAAAAGGCTATAGGATGTAATACCTCACTGAAGCGTGGGTGAAATCCGACCTCCCGGCAAGAATGCCTCCGAAAATCTTATAAGGCGGACGTTTAATAGGGTAACATTCAGGAGCATCATCGGGTCTCGTTACTGTCCTGGAATTCTTTTAGCTGGCCTACAAGCTGGGGTTGCCGCCATAATATTTTCTCCGGCATCCTCGCCGGATGTCGTCAATTTTGCACGGGAGAGTGAGGCATTACTAATAGGATATGCAGTCCCTTCAGCACCCAAAAATTCAGGGGACCTCCATTGTGGGAATGCGGGACCCGTATCGGGACGAAACAGTCAAAGCTTTTGCGGTGTTGAAAGAAAAGGAGCAGGCCGCCCCGGAAGAGACCATCGGATATTGCCAGAAAAATATGGCCACATGCAAATTCCACTAAAAACAATCTTTAGAAACTACTTGGTTCTTCTCGAAGAAATTCGGGGCCGAAGGAAGAATGGAAATCGTCCAGAAAGTCAGCAATCTATTGTAGAGCTTCTGTGAAAAACCTGTGATAAAACAGAGCCGTAAAAGTTACACCTTCTCCGTTTCACGGAGGGTGCGTTTCAGGATTTTGCCCACAGAGTTCTTAGGCAATTCATTCAGGAACGCGATCATTTTGGGAACCCGGAAACGGGAAGTAAATTTGAGACAGTGATCAATGATCTCCTGTTCCGAAGCTTTGGTCCCGGGTTTCAGGACGACAAAGGCTTTCACCTCTTCCCCATAGACCGGGTCGGGAATCCCCACCACGGCTGTCTCCAGGACAGCGGGATGCTTATAAAGGATGTCTTCCAGAGCCCCAGGGGAAATATTTTCTCCTCCGCGAATGATCACGTCTTTTTTCCGGTCGGTGATAAAGAGATCGCCATCATGATCGAGATACCCCATATCCCCCGTATGGAACCAGCCGCTCCGGAGGGATGCCTGTGTCTCCGCTTCTTTATGCAAATAGCCCTTCATTATGATTGGTCCCCGCACGCAGATTTCTCCCACTTCGCCCGCTGGAAGCTCCCCATCAAATTCGTCAAAGATCTTTATCTCAACCCCGTCAATGGCTGGTCCAACTGAACCGGGTTTCCGTGGCCGACCTTCCCTTTGTCGGGCTACCGTCGGCGAGGTTTCGGTCAGGCCATAACCCTGAAATAAGGGCTTTCCCCATTTTGACTCTACCAAACGAATCGTTTCAGTGCTCAGAGGTGCGGCTGCACAGGCCAGTCGGCGAATGGATTGAACGTTGTGAACAGTGGGATCATAGGTCTCCATCAACCGGATGTACATGGTGGGGACGCCGACGAACTCAGTAACCCTGTGCCTCATGATACTTTGGAGGACAAGGCGGGGCTCAAACCATTTATGGAGTATCATCCTCGCCCCAGTCAAATTGCATTCGTTCACCATCAGCAAGCCAAAGATGTGGTTTAAAGGAAGAGGAATCAGCATAGTGTCCTCTGGTCCCGTTGGCCAGGCCGGAATCCCTGCCTCTACATTCGAGCTGATGTTCTGATGACTGAGCATGACTCCTTTCGGCGAACCGGTGGTCCCTGAGGTATACATGAGGACAGCCAGGTCGTCTGGAGAGACCGGAACGATCTCGAACTCAGCAGAATAGTTCGTGATCATTTCCCCAAAAGAATGGGTTTGGGTAGGAAGGGGGCCTTCGGTTTTAACGATAATGCTCTTTACATTTTTCAGATCTTTAGAAGCCTCGGCGACCTTGGCATGGAGGTTCCCATCGGTGATGATCGTACAGGCCTGAGAATCTTCCAAAATATAACGAATTTCATAAGCTGTGAGGGCGAAGATGACGGGCAGGAAAACCGCCCCCATTTTGAATATGGCTGTGAAGGCCACAGGAACCGCCGGCCCGTTCGGAAGAATCACCGCGACAACGTCCCCGCGCCTTACGCCCAGCCGCTCTAAGCCGCTCGCCAGAGAGTTGGATTCGCGCTGGATTTGAACGTTCGTGAGCTTTTCAACGTGATTTTCTTCCTCATAAATGAGAGAAACGTACTCCCCAAAGCGAGCAACATTTTCAACTCCGTATCTTGCATAATTGAATTCCATTTTTTCTTCCCCCACGGAATAATTTTCAAAAAATCTTCTGAAGAGTTAAGGGTTCTTATCGGTCCGGTCCACGATTTCTCCGCGGTCGATGGTATAAATGGTATCGGCGATGTCTGGAACGTACGACATATCAGAAGCCGTCGTGAGGGTAGTCAATCCCTGAGCCCGGAGTTCGCTGATGCCCTCGGCTAAACGTTTCCGGACGGCCGGTGCCAGCCCTTCCAAAGGTTCATCCAACAGGAGGCAGCGGGGCTCCAGGGCCAGAGTTCGGGCAATGGCCAACATGCTCTGCTCGCCGCCGCTGAGATGGATTCCCAGAGATTGGCTCAAAGCCTTGAGTTTGGGAAAAAGGGCGTAGACTTTTTCAAAGATCGCGTCAGTATTGACCTTCCGACGCCAGGTTCCAAGGAGAATATTCTCGTTCACCGTGAAATCCGGATAAATTCTCCTGTCCTCCGGAACATAGCCAATCCCCAATAAGGCGATGCGGTGGGTCGGCAGACGGGTAATCTCCTGATCGAGGAAAGTAATTTTCCCGGACACCACCGGAAGGAGACCCAGGACGCTTTTTAAAAGGGTGGTTTTACCCGCCCCGTTCGGGCCAACAATGCAGGTGATTCCCTTATCTACGGATATCGTTACATTCCGCAGGGCATGAACGGGTCCGCGAAAGGTATTGACTTTTTCAATACTGATGACCGCTTCTCTCCCAGTGACCACCATCACCTCCAGAGGAGAACTTCGCCAACCTCGGGATTATTTAATACTTCCTGGGGGGTGCCTTGGGCCAGGACTCGACCCTGGTCCATCACGATCACCCGATCCGAGTAGCGGGTCACAATCTCCATGTCGTGCTCGACAATGACCGTTGTCGTGTTCGTCTGCCGGATAATCGGCATGATGGTGTCCATCACCTGACCTTTTTCCTTGGTACTCACCCCCGAGGTTGGCTCGTCCAGGAGCAGGAGCCGTGGCTTGAGCGCAAAAGCCATGGCCACATCCAATAGCTTCCTTTGCCCATGGGGAAGCAGGCAAGCATGGAAGTCTTTCGGGATTTGGAACATATTTAAAATGTGCTCCGCTTCTTTTCTCACCAAAGGAAATTTCTCAATCGTTGGGAAAAACAGCACGGTTTTGTGTTCCCGGGTTAATAAAGCCATCCTCAGGCAATCCAGGGCGCTCAGATTTTCAAAGAGGGCGGGGATTTGAAAGGAATAAATGATTCCCAGGCGGGCCCGCTGAATCAGCCCGAGGCGGCTGACATCCAGACTTTGGAAAAACAGACTCCCGCGATCGATGCTGTGTCCGCCGCTGATCATTCTGAGCAAGGTGGTCTTGCCTGCCCCGTTGGCCCCCACAATCGCCAGGATCTCTCCCTGAAAAATCTGCATATCTACTCCGTCCACGGCGTGGACTTCCCCAAAATGTTTTGCCAGCCCAGAGATATTTACGATGATATCTTGGCCAAGGCCTTTCTCAACCATATGTTGACTCCTCCCACGACGCCGCCGGGTAGAAAGATCACCAAGAGAATGATGGATACCCCTAAGAAGAACTGCCAGAAGAAGAGGGGCTTCAGCCATGACTGTAAAAAAACGAAGACGATCGCGCCCACCACAGGCCCTAGAAAGGAGGTATGGCCTCCCAGGATGACCATAAACACGATGGATATGGATGTAAAAATCTGGAACAGCTCGGGTACGGCATGCCCGGTAAGGGAGACCGCGAGGACCCCGGCCAATCCCGTAAAAGCCCCGGAGATGATAAAAGCAATGAGCCGATACTTCATAACCGAAAGCCCCAAGTACCCCACCCGGATTTCGTTGTCCCGCACCGCCTGAATCGTCTTGCCGAAGGGGGAGTGGCAGATCACCCATATCGCCGCCGTGCAAAGGAGGAACAAGGCCAGCACAAAGTAATAAAAATCCGTCGCTCCCCTGCTGAAGATGTACCCGAACAGAGTGGGCATTTTCACTCGAATCCCGTCCGTGCCGCCGGTAAAACTGTAGAACTTGGAAAACAAGACGAAGAGTAGTTCTCCAAAAGCGAGAGTCAGCATGGAAAAATAGATCTCAATCTGCCGGGTGCAAAAACATCCCACAAGCGCAGCCAGGCCGGCTGAGATGAGAATACTCAAGGGGATGAGGATTTCAAAAGAATGGATGCCGGCGTATTTTATCATTAAAGCCACGGTATATGCCCCGGCCCCAATGAACATCCCGTGGCCAAAAGACATGAGCCCTGTATACCCCAACAGCAGGTTAAGAGCCAACGCCGCAATCGACATGATCATGCCATAGGTCAAAAGATAAATGGTAAATCCGGGCAAATAGGCCGGCCCGGTAGCCAGGATCAGCAGCCCGATGATAAGGAAAAAATTGGATCTTCTTAGCATGAATGCCTTCCTTCATCCAGGATACTTTTCAACGACCGGGCACAGCCCCAAACAACCCGCTTGGCTTCACTGTTAAAATGACCGCCATGATGATAAAGATGATCGCCAGCTCAATCTCCGGAAAGAACTGGACGCCAATCGAGTTGACCAGGCCAATGATCAGGGCGGCGATCAGCGCGCCGTTGACACTCCCCAAGCCGGCCAGGGCGATGACCACGAAACCCAGGATGAGATACTCATTTCCCACCCCGGGCCATCCGCCGGTCACCGGAAGCATCAATCCTCCGGCCAAGCCGGCAATGGCCGAACCGAACAAAAAGGTCAGCGCCTTGACCATGCTTACATTCACGCCCATGGCTTTGGTCATCTCTTCATCATGGGCCGTAGCCCGAATGACTCTCCCGATATCGGTTTTGCGAAATAGAATTTGTAGGAGGATGGCCACGGCTAACGCAACCAGAATAATCAGCAAGTTGTAAAGCGGATAAGCTACACCACCAATATTCAACATGGCCGAAGTGAGCGGCCCAACGCTAATGGAATAACCTCCCCATGTGAAACGGATCAAATCATCGACAATATACACGGCCCCTGCCGTAACCAGAATCTGGAAGACATGGCTCCGGTGGTAGATAAGCTTGAGCAGACCTCGTTCAAAGGCTAAGCCAAGAAGGCCAACCAAAACCGCTGCGATGAGGGGAGCCATCCAGAGCAAGAAGGAATATTCCGGGGGAAGAGTCCTGATGATCGCATAGGTAAAATAGATGCCCAGGATGTAGGCGCCGGCATGGGCAAAATTGACGATGCGCAGGACTCCGAAGATGATCTGCAGGCCGGCAGAAATCAGAAAAAGGATCCCGGCGTAGAAGAGGCCGTTTAGCACGATGTTTATAGATAATTCAAGCAAGGCTGCCCTATCTTCGCAAGGTTCTGTTCTTTAGAGGAAAGAGTAAAAGGGCTGCTGTGCATTCCCCCACCCCGCTCTCCCCGTTAGGGGAGGGCGGAGAGGGTAACTGTCACCAGGTATCGATCCATTTTATGGGATCCATTCCAACAGGAGCCGTGATTTCTTCTATAGGCTGGTGCACAACCTTGTCGATGCCGTAAGAATAAGGAGGTTGCATCTTATAGACTCCTGCCCATTTGGGGGAAACGGCCCGGTTATCGTCCCGGTAAATATGCCAGCCGTGAGGAGCGGCCACGGCCAGGCCCTTGAATGCAGCTGCGATTTGATCGTTGTTAGGCCATTGGCCAAACAACGCGGCTGCTCTCTCAATGGCTGCGGCCAGGCTGTAGAAAGCGGCAGCCGTGAAAGATGCGGCGAGAGGTGGCGAGTTATGGTGCTTCTTATAGTACAAATCAAAATCGATCTGATTGGGAGCCCATCTTTTTGGATCGGGCGCTCCGGGGAGGCCTTCGATCGGGAAGAGAGGATGACCGATGAGCTCTTTGGGCAGGGGTCTCTTTTCGACAGAATAGAATTCGCCCTGATCCCCCAGTACCTTGGCCTTGCTCATTACCCCTTTCTGAATGCACTGATCGGCGAAACGGGTAGCGTCGCCTCCCCAGAAGCTATTGAAGACGACTGTCGGCTTAGCGGCCAGAATCTTGGTGATATGGGGTGAAAAGTCAGGAGTGAAAAGCTTGGGCCATAACTCGGCCACGGTCGTCGCCTTGGGGTCGACTTTTTTGAGACCTTTAGTGAAAATCTCATGAATCTCATGGCCATAGGCATAATCCGGATGAATGTGAGCGACTCTGGCCCCTGGGTAAAACTTGGCTACGATTAAAGCGGCGGAGAGGGATTGGGTAATCGTATCGTTGACGGATTTAAAAACGTATTTTCGAATTTTAGTGGGGTCATCGGGATTCTGCCATGTAACTTTGTGGGTTCGGGCCAAACAATTGATAAAGATTGTTTTGGACTCTTCCGCAATGGGAGCGGCCGCCAGAGCACTGGCGCTGGAAGCACAGCCCACAATAGCATCTACCTTATCCTGTTTGGTGAGTTTTTTGAAAGTTTCCACTACAGTGGCTACGGCACCTTCGTCATATTTCGACAGCTCGATCCTTCGGTCTAATATGCCTCCCCTGCTATTCCAAAGGGGAACTAGCAGGTCAAGCATTTCATGCCCGGGTAAGCCATAGGTTGCGGCTGGTCCGGTGGTGAAGGCTACAATGGCCAGCTTGAAGGGTTCTTTTGGAGCAGTAGCTGCAATCGCCTTCCTGATCGGGCTATTGATGGCCAGCCCCCCTGCTACAGCTCCGGCTCCCATCAGTTTGAGAAAATCGCGGCGTCCCCATCCTTCCTTAGGGATTGCCTCTGTTTCCTTCGACATCTCCAGACCTCCTTTCCTTTTATGGTCCTGCGCCCCCTCGAATCAGGGGAGCGGACCCTCTAAGGGTTTTAGAGATTATGAAAGGCGGACTTACTCTCACAAGTCCGCCTTCCGGCCCCGGGCCACAGGGTATCACTTCGTCAAATTCGCTGGCGGGATGTAATGTTTAGGTTAAGAATTCCTCTTTTCATCCACCCAATGATAAAAATTTGCTTTCAGTGAGTTGAACATACGAAAAACGGTGTTATCTGTCAAGCAAAAAAGACTATAGGATGTAATACCTCACTGAGGCGTGGGTGAAATCCGACAATCCGGCAAGAACGCCTCCGAAAATCCTATTCTTGCCCACCCTGCTCCGCGAATTTTTTCACACCTTCAGAGGGACGACGCGCCGGAGGAATTCAATCCCGTGCAAGAAAAAACCATAAAAAGGGGATCCTGGCCAGACAAATGGACTCGTGTAAGGAAGAAAGAATACCCGGTTGCAAAGTAGGGGCTCTGCCGCAAGATTATTTTTTGGCTCGATCGGGATAAAACTGGGCGAGGACAGGAGCGGGATCAGCCAATCCTCCGATGAAAGCAATCGGGTACTTGAACCCTATTTTAGCCAGTTTCTTTATTCCCGAGGCAGCCCGCTCCATCTCCCCCGGCGGCAAAGCGATTACGATCTCGTCATCCGGCACCTGCCCCATTGCCCTCTCACCATAACAGGGAATTGCAAGAGAAGGCTTGCCACTGAGATAGCACTGAGCCAGCGAGTCGGCGCAGGCGCCCTCCCCGATAAAAAAGAACTGAAAGCGCTCATATTTTTCTTTCTGCAGCCCACACAGGATCATCATGACCTGGGCAGGGTTGGCATAGATCAAGACCACTTCGGGTTCAAACTTCTCCTTGGACAAGGGAGCGACGACGATGGCTTCTCCGACAGGAACGCGCGGTGTTTCGCGCTGCTGTTTTAAGGCCTCCTGAGGAGAGCCGAACCAAGTAGTGGACAGCATTGCGGCCTCGCTCTGCATACTTTTTTCGGTTGCCGCGCGTAACCCATGAAGCCTGGTACACCGGTCGCCAATCGGGTCTTCCTTGGTAATTCCTACGGTCTGCCCCAATACTCTCACCATGAAAGGAACCTGGCAGAAGGTAAATCCCCGTTTCACCCGGATTACATTTGCAATTTTGTCCAGATCTTCGGCTTTCTCCAGGCGGCGAAAAGCGACTGGCTCAGTCCTCAGCCGTAATAAAGTTTTGAAGTCCTCGGTCATCTCCGCCCAGATAGCCATCTTTTTTCTCCTTTCTCTACTGTACTGTTTTAGAGTGCCGTCCCTTCCACCTTTTTTGCCAGTAATCCGCCCTTTTAAAAAGCACTGCATACTAATGACTTCGAATTTCCAACTGTTTCCTCAAAATGGTGGATGGACGGTCATCAGGGTGAAGACGTCCATGCCGTTCACTTCCGCCTTGGTTTTCTCCCCATTGATCACGCGGGTCATCAACTCAATCATCTCCGCCCGCAAGCCACTCAGAGGCTGGCCTTCCACCAGGCTTCCCGCATTGACATCCATATCATCTTTCATGGCTTCGTAAATTCTGGTATTGCTGGCCACCTTGATCACTGGCAAAGCCGGAAACCCGGCCGGAGTGCCTCGACCGGTGGAAAAAAACATAAGCTGAGAGCCGCTGGCCGCAAGCCCCGCCATGGAGTCTCCATCGTAACCCGGCCCGTCCTGCAAGATGAGCCCCCGTTCCGAAGGAGCCTCGCCATAATCTACCACCTGGTTGATTGTGGTGGTGCCTCCTTTAAAGATGCAGCCCATAGATTTCTCCGCAATGGTGCTCATGCCTCCATCCATATTGCCGGGGGAGATGACTATACTCGCGAGATCTCCCAGCACCTCCCGGGTTAATTTCTCGGCGCGCTCGATCATCTGTTCAATTTGTTTGGCCACCTCACCATTCTTTGCACGCCGTGCGAGTACATGGGCTGTCCCGATCATCTCCGTATTTTCGCCAAAAATCACGGTGGCTCCACTTTTTACCAGCCAGTCGGAGACAGCGCCCATGGCTACGTTGGCCGTCACGCCCGACATGGCGTCCGAGCCGCCGCATTCCATCGCGACAAGAAGTCTATCCCAGGGAACCGCAGTCCTCGGCTGGCCACTGATTTCCGATAATATCCGGCGGGCGGCGGCAGCCCCTTTCTTCGCTGTCTTCAAGGAACCTCCATCCTCCTGCACATTAAAGACCTCGATGGGTTTTCCTGCCTCCTTGATCAGGGGAAACAGACTTTTCGTATTGGAAATCTCACAGCCCAGTCCGATGATGACCGCCCCGCCGACATTGGGATGACGGATCAAACCCGAAAAGATCCGGGACAGAATTTGTAAGTCCCTGGGACCTCCTCGACCGCATCCGTAGGCATGGGGGAGACAGACCGCCTCCGGCACTTCCCCGGATATACGATGGATCACCCCGTTTACACAGGAAACCGTGGGTAAGACCAGGACATGGTTGCGAATGCCGAATCTTCCATCTTTTCTTTCGTATCCAGTGATCTCATTCATTTCTTCCACCGCTTACTTTCAAGGTTATGAGTATGGACCCATTCTCCCTTTTTGATATCGCGGGTACTGACTGCCACGATCTCTCCATATTTTATGATTTCCTCCCCTTTGGGAATATCCTTGAGAGCGATTTTGTGGCTGGCGGGTATTTCTTCCAAAGCCCGGAATCCTTCTATCCCTCTTGCCACGGCTAGCTCTCCAACACCCAACGCATTCAGGGCGACCGCGACATTATCTGTTGAATGAATGATGAGGATGTTCTCTTTCACCGGTTTTCCTTATCCTTATGAGGTAAATCTAACTGAGGTAGTCACTGAGAAATTCTGTCTGGCACAAAAGTTCAAATATCAAAATTCAAATGCCAAAGGAATGCCAAAGAGAGTTAATGTCAAAACTTTTCTTGTTCAAATTTCGTAATTTGAGCTTTGGATTTCCTTTGAACTTCGAGCTTTGACATTTGACATTATTTAGGTGCTTGCATGTGCATCATCGTGCCGTCCTGAACCACGGCCACCTTCGCTTTCCCTGGAAATTCTTTTTCAACCAAGGCCAGAACCTCTGGCCAGGTCTTCACAATGAGGGCATCATCAATATGACAAATCAGGTCCAAACTGGTCCGGTCCGGATAGGGGGCCATCACAATCAGTTTCTTCATCAGCGTTTGCACAAGACCTCTTGGTCTCGGAGAATAATGGCGGCCGCCACAATCGCTTCCCCAGACTCGCATCACATAATGAGGGACCTGGCCCTCCGGGGCGTCGGAAATCAGCACGGCCACTCCCTCCCGGGGTTTCAGCAACGTGAGAGCAAAAATAATGGCGATGGCCGACTCATTGGCCTTAGCGTAAGCGTTGCAAATTGCGAGGTCATATCCGGTGGAATGGGGAATTCCATAATGTCCTTTTCCTTCTTCTGCACCGGCGACATGGGTGGCCCGGAAATGCCCGGCGTAGAGGTTGGTAATCTCTCCCCGGCGATTGACCAGGCAATCGAGTTTGAAGTTTAGCCCTACAGCGTCTCCGGCAGCATCGCATTCGGCCCGCATAATATTGTCGGAAAATTTCCCCAGGCCGGTTCGAGCTTGGTCCCGGTAGAGTTGATTATGAAATTGGTTGATCGTTTCGATCCCGGCTACTCCCGGAAGAATGATCTTGGCTCCACCACCAAACCCCACGTGGACGTGAGGGGTAATGCATCCGATCCCGATCTTCAAATCACAGCTCATGAACTCCCGGTTGAACCAGAGCTCCACTCCCGTTGGAGTTCTTCCCACCCGCACCGTGTTTTGAAAGGGGTCGTGGTTGTAGACGGCATAATTCTCTACGATCTCCTCTCCCAATTTCTTGCGGGCATTGATCATGTCGTAAACTCCGTGCGACCCCAAAGCCCAAATAAAGCGGATCTGCTCCTTCTTCATTCCGGCCCGGTGCAGGGATTCCAGAACGTAAGGAGCCATTTCCTTAACCGGTGTGGGTCGCGTCATATCATCAAAGACAATGACCGCCTGTTTTTTCCCCTTGGCCATTTCTCTTAGGGTAGGTCCTTCGATAGGGTGATCAATCTTTTCTCTAATTTCTTCGGGGGCGAGTTTAGGCTTGTCAAACCCGGGTGGGCTGAGGTTATCTACCTTCCACCGGTCGGGGAGGGTCAGCTCCCATTCCTTGTTCTCATACCAAAGCCTTGAGGGAATGGAAATTTTTTTCATATCCTTCTCCAAAAAATCATGGCGCAAAGCGACTGTTCTTAATGAAGCTATATTCTTTTTGCGCTTTGCAGTTATCATCCGATTAGAATCACGATGACTTTCCTCGGTCCGTGCATACCTTTGAACGGGATCCCCCGGATATCCGCGGTCATGCTCGGCCCCGTGATGAAGCAGAATTGGCTGGGCAGGTATTCCTTTTTCCCAAAGACTTTCTCCAGCACCTGCTCGTAAACTGCCACGATCCTTTCCACCGGCACAATGGCGATGTGAAGGATCGGAGCCAGAGACACCAACCTCGCGCGGTCCCTATTATGAACGAGGCCCAGCGTTCCTGATTCGGCGACGGCGAAATCAGCCCCGGTAACCCCTGCATCGGCTTCCTCAAAGACCGCGTCCACATAAGAATCCCGGTTGCCAAAATCCTGGGGAGTCATAACCCGCACATTGCTCTTTTTGCCCCAGTCCGCTAAATTCAGCGGAGCAACAACGTCGTCCGTGGCAATCATCACCTTCTTCAGCCCCTCCTCTTGAGCGATCTGAGAAAGTTTCTCCAGAGCTTCTCGCCGGTCCTTGACTCGATGAACGATACCTGTTTCGTGCACAAGGTTTTTCGAAAAAATCTCTATCAATTCATCCCCGGTCAGAGAAAGCTCTTTCAGCGCCGGCCTCTCCGGCCGGGGAGCTACCGCTTCTCTCGGGGCGGACTTGAGTTTACCCAGGATTTCATCTCGGGCACTCTGTTCCACTTCAAAAACCTCTCTGAAATTCAAAATCCGGATTCAGAATCCAGAATAGAAAAATACCATCTTTATGAATCTTTTTATTGTGGCTTCTGACTCCTGAATTCTGTTTTCTGTGTTTCTCTCCAACGGTCATGAAACGTCTTTTCGGCCATGGCCGGCAAATCCCTGTTTCTAAACCAACCTTCAAAGGGGCCTCTCACCTTACCGAGCAGGCCTTCATGTGCGTCCTTGTTAATGAAAGGCCGGACGATTCGTACTGCCCAATTCCACAGCCAGGAACGGGTTACCGCCCACGTCCATAACCGGAAAAAGCTTCTCTCCATCCAAGGACGTTTTCTAGCCTGGAAAGTTGCTTCCCCCAGCACATCTCTTGCCCGATATTGTAAGAATAAGCCGGGGTGATCAATGCCGGCCGGACAGACGCCTTTGCAGGCTCCACACAGAGTTGTCGCCCGATAAAGATCCTGCGTTCTCTCTAACCCAAGAAGGAGAGGATTCAGAACTTGACCCATAGGCCCTGAGTAAGCCCAGCCGTAAGCATACCCCCCGATTTCCCGGTAAACCGGGCAGCTATTCAAACAGGCCCCGCAGCGAATGCAACGCATCGCCTCTCGGGCAATCTTGTCCTGGTAAATCTTCGACCGGCAATTGTCGACAATGACGATGATGAGTTCCTCCGGTCCATCCATCTCATCGCCCTTCTTAGGACTGTTGTCCATCGAAACATAAACAGAAAGCTTTTGCCCGGTACAGTTTCGGCACAAGAGCCGAACCAAGTGCAGGGCATCCTCCAAAGTGGGAACCACCTTCTCCAGGCTCATCACCGATATCTGCGTGCGGGGGGATGATTTGCTGAAGCGGATATTCCCTTCGTTTTCCACATTAATGAGGGTCCCGGTTTCTGCAACCGCTATATTCACCCCTGTAATGCCCATGCGTACCCGATGAAACTTGTCCCGGAGGAAAAGCCGGGCTGCATAACCTAGTTGGACAGGGTCCAAAGTTGGTTCCTTAAGGTTTATTTTTTCGATGAACACATCGCGTACCTTTTCAACGGGGACATTAATAGCAGGGCCCACAATATGGAACGGAGGGAGATGCAAGAGCTGGATGATGAACTCGCCGAGGTCTGTCTCCCAAGCCTTCACACCGTTTTTCTCCAGAGCCTCATTCAGACCTAACTCCTCTGTGACCATGGATTTTCCTTTGGTGACATATTCGATTCCCTTCTCCTTGGCCAGATGGACGATGTATTCGTTTGCCTCCTTCGCGTCGCGAGCCCAAAAAACTCTGGCGCCGTTGGCCAGCGCATTCTTTTCAAACTCCTCCAGGAGCTCGGGAAGCCTGGCGATCGCCTCTTCACGGATGGCTGCCCCGTAGGCTTGGGCAGCAGCAGCGTCGGGGAATGTTGAAAGAGCGGTCTCCCTCCTCGCCCGGACAAAGTTGGCCCGCAATTTCAGAAAGCCGTGAGCATGAGCATTTTTCAGCCCCTCCCGTGCTGCCTCCGAAAATCGTTCTGTCTTAATTTCCACCAGTCTCCTCTACTCATCCAACGCTAATCAGATTCTTCTCTAGATCCCGGCCAAGAAGCTGGCCAGATGCAGTACCTTCTTCCCGGGATGGTTTCTGCTGAGAAACCCGCCAATGTTGAGAAGACAACCCGGCTCGCAAAGAAGCAGGAGGTCGGCCCCGCTCGATAAATAGTCCTCCACCTTATCCTTGACCATAGATTCGGAGATGTCGGGATAACTATTGGCAAACTCTCCCCCGAACCCACAGCAAGAATCCGCTGCTTTCAAGGGAACGAGTTGGGCCCCTTTTACCGCCCGGATAAGTTTTTTGGGCTGTTCCGAGACTCCCAGGCCACGTAGGATATGACACGATTCGTGGTAGGCCACCTTTCCTTCAAAGGAGGCACCAACATCTTCCACTTTGCGGACATCCACTAAGTACTGCGAAAGCTCATAAATGCGGAGACTCAGTTCCTCTGCCCGCCTCCGCCATTCCGGCTCCCCGGCAAGAAGTTCCGGGTAATGATATTTAACCATGCAGACGCAGGAGCCGGAAGGGCTGACCACTTTTTCGTCATCCCCGAAGACTCGAATGAAATGTTTTGCCGTCTTTTTCGCCTGTTCACGATATCCGGCGTTGATAGCCGGTTGGCCACAACAGGTTTGTTCTTTGTGATAAATCGGTTTTACCCCTGTCCGGCGAAGCAGCGATACGGTGGCCTCGCCGATATGGGGAAGAAAGAGGTCAACCGTACAGGGGATGAATATGGATACAGCTTCCATCAAGGCACTCCTTTTCCACCATGCTGATTCAGATAACGGAGAAGATCATTTAGAGGCGTCTTTAAGCTGAAGCCAAAGAACAGATCTTCACTGGCGAACGAGAAGGTGAAGGGTGGAATGGGGCTTATGACCTGTTCACGGACGCTAGATCGTACTCCCCCCATCTATGGCAATCACCTGGCCCGTTACATAACTGGATGCATCCGAGGCCAGGTAAATAATGGCCCCCACCATCTCCTCGGGGTCGGCTGGCCGCGCCATCGGAGTTCTCGTCATTGCCATTTGAAGGATATCCGGGTTTTTCCAAAGGGCTTCGCTGAAGCGAGTTTTGGTCAAACCGGGAGCGATGGCGTTTACCCGGATATTGTACGGAGCCCATTGCTGAGCCATCACCTTTGTGGCCATAATCACGCCAGCTTTGCTTATGGAATAAACGGGCAATATGTCGGGAGTAATTCCGGCGACGGAAGAGACATTGATGATTTTGCCTCCGCCTTTTTCCTTCATGCCCCTGGCCACTGCCTGGCTCAAGAAGAATAGTCCCTTAAGGTTCAGGTTCATAATCGAATCCCAGGCGCGCTCGTCAATGTCGATCGCCGGAGCCATCGAAGGATTCGTGGCAGCATTGTTGACCAGGATGTCGATTTTCCCGAACTCCTCCAGGACTCTCTTAACGAGACTGTTGATTTCTTCTGTCTTCCCCACATGGGCCGCTACCGGTACGCATTTTCTTCCTGTTTTCTTTATCTGGTCCGCCACCTTTTCCAGGTCGGGAAGTTTCCGGCTGGCAATGGCCACATCGGCACCGGCCTGGGCCAATCCTATGGCTGTTGCTTCACCAATCCCCCGGCTGGCTCCGGTGATGAGGACAACTTTATTCTTTAGTGAGAATTCCATTTTTTGTTACCTCCTATGAGTCATGAGATTTTTGCACGTTCTTTAGTGGGAAAATTTCTTGATGATAAGGACTCGCCTTGAGTTGAATTAAATATAAGAAAAGCGGGGTGGTATGTCAAGTAAACGGCCGCAAGATATAGGTGTCCTTCGAAAAGTCATGCGGCGGACAATCTGACAGAAAGCTTTTACAACGGTAGAGGACCCCATCGGAGAGCCAGAATCAGAGCGTCAAGAATGTGACGAGGAAATCTGAGAAACTGAGTCGTCCGTTTGAATACTCATAGAGAGGGCATCATCCATAAGTGATCCTGGGGGGTTTGCGTTCGGGGAGCCGGTAGTATTTTAGCCTGGGGTATCCTAACATCATGGGATAGTGGTGGGGGTATTCTGCGGGCACGCCCAAGGTCTCTTTGAGCGAGGGAGAAGAAAGCAGTGCGCGCTGGAGCAATCCCGCCCAGCAGGTTCCAAGATCCAAAGTTGGAGCCGCCAGACCCAGGTAACAGAGGGCCAAGGTCAAGTCTATCATGCCGTTAAACGCCTCCTTAGGAGCTGAAGCCACAACCAAAGCGGGTGCATTCCTGAGGATCGCATCATAGCCGGCCTCCCATGCCGCCACGATCCGTAACAAAGAAGGGGCCCAGGCAGCGTGAGGATCCTCTTTTAGGACCCGGCGAAAATAGTCAGCCGTCAGACCGGTTATTTTGTTGATCCTGGATTTGTCGCTCACAACGAGCCATTCCACCAATTGGGTATTGCTGCCTGTGGGCGCATACCGAGCGATCTCAATGAGCCTACGGATCTTTTCCTTTTCCACGGGCTTATCCTGATAGACACGAATAGAACGGCGCGACCGCAGGAACTGCACCGCCTGTTGTTCATTGAGCATCAGTTTTTTATTTAGTGGCGGGCATTCTTCGAGCAGGACGTGCTGATGACTGAGCGCGCCATGGGGACAGACGGCCACGCAATGACCGCACCTCAGGCATAAATTTTCACCCCCTTTAACCATATCCGGATAGCCGTCCTCTTCTTGAAGCTGGATGATGGCTGTTGGACATTCGATTGCGCAGGCCCTATCTTTCTTGCATTTTTGCCTATCGATGCCTATCCATCCCATCGCTGTTTACCTCCTTCCCATTCTCCACGGGTTATAGGATTCATTCTTTATAATATGACAAACGTAATAAATAATTTTACGGAGTAGATACCTTTATTTGAACCGGGAATACCTGTTCCCGAAACAGAGGCTTCTCTTCAGCCGGTTCCAGGTTTCTGTTCTTTCGCCAGCGTGGCCGCTCCCAGGGCAGCGGTGAGTCGCGGTTGCTCTGGCACCAGCACGTTGACTCCCAGCGCTTCGCTTACGGCTGAGACAAGCCCGGCATCCTCGCCCCCGCCTCCTGTAAGCACCACGCCCTCTTCCATTTTCAGCCTTTTCACCAACATCGCCGCCTTGGCAGCCAAGGCGCGGTGTACCCCGGCCAGGATGTCTTCCGTGCGTGCGCCCTCAGCTATTCTGGAGATGGTCTCGGATTCCGCAAAAACGGCACAGTTGGTGGAAAACTCAACCGGGCTTTGCGACTTTAAAGAAAGGGGACCAATATCTTCAATTTTAATGCGAAGGATGCGGGCGATAACCTGTAAGAAACGGCCGGAGCCAGTGGCACATTTTTCGCTCATCAGGAAATTCGCGACTCTTCCTTGGGGTGTCAGCTTAATGGCTCTGGTGAATTGCCCGCCTATGTCTATCACGATGCGAGCGGAGGGAAAGAGAGACCGGCAGCCTGCAGCCTGGCAGGAAATATCGGAGAACTGACGCGCTTGAAAGGGGGCGCTTTCTGCACCAATGCCTGTGACCACTATGCCGGAAAGCTTGTGAAGACTGAGATGTTCCTTGGATAGCACTTGATCAAGAACTCTTCTGGCTGTTTCGTTGTAGTTGCCTCCAGAGGAGAGTATTTCGTAAGCCATGATTTGCTTCTGGTGGATGAGCACTGCCTTGATGAAGGCTGAGCCGATATCAATACCGGCGTAATATTCATGGTCATCGCTCATTTGAAAAAGGTCACCCCTTCCAATCTCCGGTCCTGTTGAGAGGTGACGCCACGTGCCAAGAGATCCATACCCATGAAGGCTGCGCCCAGGGCGCCCGTTAGAAGCGGTTCCGGCGGTACCAGCACTGGGAAGCCTACCTTTTCCTCAATGGCTTTAATGAGGCCTATATTCATGGCCCCCCCGCCCGTGACGACCACGTCCTTCTCGATACCCAGACTCCGCACCATGTTGACGACCCGGCCGGCGAAAGCCTCATGCAGGCCGGCGACAATATCGGGTATCGTCGCTCCCTCGGTAAGCCTGCTGGTCACCTCGTGCTCGGCAAAGACGGTACAGGTATTGGAAATCCTGACATAGTCCTTGGCCTTTAGCGAAAGCTCGCCCATCTCGGTCAGCTTGATACCCAGGGTTTCTGCAATCACTTCGAGGAAACGGCCGGTGCCGGCGGCGCACTTATCGTTCATGATGAAGTTCATCACCTTGCCTTCGGCGTCGAGTTTGATTCCCTTAGAGTCCTGGCCGCCGATATCTATAATGATGCGCACGGTAGGGAAAAGAGCCCGGATGCTGCGGGAATGACAGGTGATCTCCGTAATTTGCTTATCGGCGAAAGGGACATTGATCCGGCCATACCCTGTGGCCACGATAAAATCGAGTTGCTCGAAGCTAAGCCCTGCCTTTTTAATTGTCTCATCCATTACGGCAAGGGCCAGATGGCGGTGCTCGGCGCCGGTGGGGCCGATGACCAATGCCAGAACGATTCCATGCCCGTCAACAATGACCGTCTTGGTCATTGTTGAGCCGATGTCAATGCCGGCAAAAGGCATTACGTCTTTCGTTCCTTTCCGTCAGGTTGACAGATTTACCCCACCGTCGAATAAAAAACATTCTAAGAGGTTGTTGGGTGTGCTGGGAAACCTTTACAGCGGGACCTTTAAACGCTTTGCTACTTCGTTTCCAAAGATATTTCAAAGGTCACCTGAGGTGACATCCCATGTTACCCATAAAACATAGTAAGGAACCGCTTGGTAAAGGTTGGGAAGCATACCCAACAACCTCTTCAGTGCGACATTTGGCTTAAGCGGCGCGGGCCGAGAGCGCCTCGATAAAAGCGCTGATCTGTGTCTTCCACTGCGCTTCTGAGTAATCCCTGAGATCTACCATGTCCGATACAAGCTGCATCATCGGGATATCGGTAAACTCGCTCAACTGGTTTTTGATATGTACCTGGCCGATGGTGGTGGCTCTACAGGAGCGGCAGGCGTGGAAGACGACACCGTCTATCCTGTAATCCTTGATCATTTCGAGCAGGCGTTCCACGACGGGATTCCCGCTATTCGCCTTTGCCTTCCCATGGCGCTGCGTAAGGCGGAGGAAGGTGCGCCAAGCCAGGTATTCCACGGGATCTGTGACATTGCTTGGTACCTCCACAGGATCATAGCCTCGGTATACATTCTCAATGACAAAAACCGCCCCGAAGCTCTCGAAGTAATTAAAGATCCAAAGTGTATGCCAGGGCGGAAGCCCGCCTCCATAGAGGATGCGGTGCTTTTCGTCCGGAATGGCACCCATCCTGTTATCCACCTTATATTTCACTTCGGCGTAGAGGTCGTTGAAGAAGTTCACGGCCTCTCGGGTACCGCAAAAATAATAAGCGGGAACCATGACGTTGAAGTGGTCCTGGGCTGGCATCGGGCTGGGCACGGCAACGCGCATGCGGTCTATCTCGTACCAGAGACGCCACGCCTCGTCGCCCAAACGGATGGTCTCCCAAAGGCGCTCCTTGTCCATTTTTCTGCCGGTCTGGTGTTCCAGAAACCCAATCAAACCCTGGAACTGTTCCTTCTGGTACTTGATATAATAATCGCGCACCTCGTTCATGTCGCTGAAAACCGGCGGCAACATCACATCAATACTATAGGTGGGCACATCGATGTAGCGCCCGGCTGCCTGGTACCATTTAAAACGCGGGTCGCAGACGGCGCTGCTGCCGAGCATCATGTCGGGCTGTGGCATGCCGCCGTCCGGAGCATCTTCCGGCATGCCGCCCAGGTCTTTTCTCAGGCTGTCAAACCCGAGGCCGATACGGGTATAGCTGCAAAGGACCTGAGAATAGCCGTCCGCCTCCGCTTTAAGAAGAAAGCGATCCATATCTCGCTTGGCGGCGCACAGGCCGGCGTAGTTCTCAGTGGGTATTGGCACCACGTCCATGGCGCGCAGAATTTCATCGTACTGAGATGCGACCATGAAGTAGGCAACTTTTTTACCCTGTGCCTTGGCCTCATGGGCGCCCCGGTAGATATTTTTCACCATAGCCCGTATCTTGCGGGCCGATTCCGTGCCTTTTACGGCTGTTGTTTTTGCCTGTCCCTTTTCGTCCATGGTCACTCCCCTTAAGCAATCATTTCCAAGAACGCCTGGACCCGGGTGCGGAGCTGGCCGATGGTAGACGTCGAGTAATCGTCCTCTATCATCAGCACCGGCAGTCTCATTTCGTTCAGGTATTCTCGCAGGTCCGGCCCCTCCAGCTCGCAGGTATCGCAATACCGGACAATGTAGAAGATAACCCCGTTAGCGTTCCATTCCTTAACAAAACGGCCGATGTAGCCGTAGCGGTTTTCCAAGTCCTTCTTCCGGGTTCCGGCCTTGGGCATGTTGCTCCGGGGACAGTGCGTACGGAGGTAGCGGCCGACAATACCGTCGAGGGGATCATCGGTCTCCGGCACATCGTCCCAGAAGAAGCGCGTGCCGGTGCAGAGGTCGTCCATCACCACATAGGCGCCGCTCTCCTCTATAAGCTTGACGAAGGCAGTGTCGTCTATCTCGTTCCCCCAGAGGAAGATACGGGGAAGCTTCGGTGCCTTCGGTTTGGGACGCCCCCTGGCTTCAGCGATAAATTTCTTTACGAGTTCGACATGCTCCGCCGCCGGGATGCCCATGCCTGCCACCAACACCTGGGTTACCTCGACACCGGAGACGAGGGGCGGGTCCGACTTTCTCAATTCGTAAAGCTCTCTAAGGACTGCCCGGCGCTGATTGTAAAGCCTAACGGCTTCTCTGAATTTAACGGTATCCAGTTTCTTTCCGGACCACTTCTCAAGGTCTTTGATAAAGAGCTGAAGTTCCTTATGGTAGAACTCGTCTGAACTTGGTCCCATCATGTGGGGGACATTGATAAAATGGGTAAAAGGAGCGGGCTTATAGTGACGCCAGATGTGGTACATACGCTCCACGGTATCGCAGCTATGGGGGGCTACAAAGCCGTCGAGGAAATCGTATTCTCCGTTGAGAGCCAGGTTGAAGCAGCTCCGGGCAAAGGGGCAGGCCATCGGCTCGATGCAGGCATCCGCTTGGTCTATCGGCGCGCTTTGGCTGCCCTGGATGCGGTAGGGCACCATATCGAAGGCAGTGATGATCTCATCCGGCACGAAGCAGCAGAGATAGCCTATGACTTTGTTGCCCGAGTTGTGCAATTGCCTGGCGCGCTTGCCCCTTTCCGCATAGAGCTCTTGCAACTGCCCGATCGCTGTCATTATTCAGTTCCCCCTTTTGCTTTACACATCCTCATGGGTTTAGAGACTCCAGGCGGCCCGAGCTCCCTCTTCGGTGGCCTCGAGGATCCTGCGGGGCTGAAGGGCGTCGCCGATGATAAAATGACGGATCTTTCTGGCCTGTAAGATTTCTTTCAGTCTATCGCAGGGTTTCAGTCCAACCGCTATGACGACTTGGTCGACCGGGGAGAGGATCTGTTCTCTGTCTTCGATCAGGACGGTTACAGAGGATTCTTCGATTTTCCTTAAAGTGGTGTTGAAAAGGAGGCGGCATCCGGCTTCTTTGAGCCGGGTGTGCAGCATATAGCCGTGGGAGGTGATCTTGAGGACGGGCGACCGTTTCAGGACCTCGACCAGGGTGACCTGCGTTCCTTTTTGGCACAGATAATCGGCTGTTTCCATGCCAATCAATCCGCCGCCAATCACGACGGCATATTTTCCCGGCGGAACTGCTCCGCCGAGAACCTGCCAAGCATTATAGACAAGGGGAAGGTCAATTCCGGGAATGTCCGGTTTAATCTGTTCTCCTCCGCTGGCCAAAACGACAACCTCCGGATTCCCATCGGAAATCATTCCTTCCGTCACCTCCGTACCGGTACGCACGATGGCTCCCATCTTTTCCGCCTGAGAAGTAAGCCAGGAGGCCCACGTTCCATAGTGATCCTTAAAGGGCGACTGACTGGCAAAGCGGAGTTGTCCGCCCGTTTCCTCCTCTTTCTCAAAGAGGGTCACCTGATGGCCCAGGCGGGCGGCCTCATACGCTGCGGTAAGGCCGCCGGGACCACCCCCCACGATCCATACCTTGCGACGGACCGTAGCCGGCCCCTGGGGATAAATGGTTTCCTGTCCTGTCTCGGGATTGAGGGCGCAGCGGATTTTCCCTTCCCCCAGGATCAAACGTTCGATGCACCCCTGATTGCAGGCGATACATTTGCGGATATCTTTGGGACGACCCTCCCGGGCTTTGATTAGAAAATCGGGATCGGCCAAAAACTGCCGGCCGAAGGCCACGAGATCTGCTTCGCCGCGGGCGATCACTTCGTTCGCCAAGGAAGGGTCCGTGAATCGCCCGACGGCAATCACCGGAACGCCAGCTGCCTCTTTTAACTTTTTGGCCCGCCAGACATTGAACCCGGGTTGGTACTCAGGAGGCGCGCTGGTGATGCCGCCCGGACTTCCGTGCGTGCCAAGAGAAGCATGCAGAATGTCGGCTCCGGCTTTGACCAGATTGGGAAGGATGGGCCGGATATCTTCGAGGGTATAACCATTCCCAATGCACTCCTCAACGGAAAGTCGAAGGGAGATGGGAAAATCCG
>JBAVGF010000064.1:0-11335 GCA_049684675.1 Thermodesulfobacteriota bacterium
CTCCTTCATCGTCCAAATGTTCTATCCGTTCCAGATCCAGGGTTTTCTCAGTTACCTTCTGGGCTAACTCAATCAAGAATCGTCCCTTCTGTCGGCTGAAGCCCAATTGACGCAAGACCTGGGGGTCTGATCTTGCCAATCCTTCGGGCTGGGCAAAACTATAAACGGTTTCGCCCTCCTTCCGAAAAGGCACACCGTAATTGATTGCCAATCGTTTGAGAAGGAGAATACCTACAGTAAGCGAAAGCTGCTGACAGGCGAAACCGTTGACCACTGCCTCAAATAGATCAGGAAACCTGGCGGGTTTCAACCCCAGAAAGCGTTGCGATAATTCCCACAGTTTTTTGTCGCGCCTCGCAAACCTATAAAAATCAAAGAGATCGGTCCGAAGGCCCAGCATTTTTTCCAAAGCGGCAGTCGCATTCGCCTTCAGCGAAGGTGAAAGCTGCGATCCTGTAACAGCGATCTGAAGTCTCGGGTGATCTAAGGTCCCTGATTGAGTTACTTCCGTCTCGAAAGGTCTCCCATTTACTACCAGCACCCTGCCGTAAGTCCGGCCATCCCATCGATCCACAACGTTGTCAGGACGACGACGCAGGGCCCAGGCTGTCAGATCCAGGCGAAAAGGCGGGTTGGGTTTGAGTTCGAACGAGATATTCATGCCTTAACAGTGAAGCGTCTTTCCCTTCCTCGTGACGCTTTAATCAACCAATATATGGTCATTTACCATCAGAAAATCAACGATGAAAAGATGGAAATTTTCCCAAACCTTACCCAAACGACTTATCCCTTAAATACTGTATTCCTTTATGGAAAATACTATCTTTGCCTAATTTACTTCGGAGCATTGAATACGGTTCAATATTCTAATGATTAGAGGGGGTGTGCGTTGAGGGAAAAGTAACCTTTAATCGTCAACGTTATGCGTTGCTGAACGAGAGGGGAGGGGTGAGCTATGTGCATTAATTGTGGGTGTGGTATGCCAGATAATAACATGGGCGATCCAAAACTAATAACCAATCAAACCTTTGAGGAAGCAGCCAAGGCGGCTGGCCAGTCTGTGGAGGAAGCGGAGAAGAATGTTTATGAGTATCTCAAGAAAGAACTGGAAAAGAAGAAAAAATAGCCTTCGCGGTTAGAGGTACCCCTCGTGTGCTACCTCAAGAAGTGGGGAATTTTCCCCAATCCAGATTTGTCTATTCAGGGTCGGGAAGAGAGGCAAGCAGTCTAGGAGAAAGGTTTATTTTCTTGAGGTTCGCGGTATCCTGATGAGTACCAGATCAAAGGATTGGTTTGCTATGAACCCATGGCAATTTTGAGTGCAGAGCGCGTCGAGCTGGGGATTCCCAAAGACAGCCTGATTATCCCCTGATGAACCTGACCCGACGAGGCCACGAGCGCTCTGGTGGAGCAGAAATTAGTTGAGCAAGGATATAAGAACGTCCGTCCTTTATCAGGAGGCTACTATGCCTGGCGCGATGCCGGATACCCCATTGAGCGCAGGGGTTAATCACGAAAGGAGGCTCCAATGGCTGAACAGAAAGGGCTTATTACCTTCAAAGGAAATCCACTGACCTTGGTGGGAAATGAGGTGAAAGTTGGTCAGAGAGCACCGGATTTCGTCGGGATTGACAACAATCTTTCCCCCGTCAAATTTTCATCCTATCTTGGCAAAGGTTGCATCATTTCATCCGTGGTCTCTCTTGATACGCCCGTATGCGATATGCAGACAAGAAAATTTAATGAAGAGGCAAGCCGTTTGGGTTCGGGTGTCGTGATCCTAACCCTTAGCATGGATTTGCCTTTTGCACAGAAGCGCTGGTGCGGTGCGGCGGGTGTGGACAGAATTCAAACCCTGTCCGACCATCGCGATGCCTCCTTCGGCACCTCCTATGGTGTTCTGATCAAAGAGTTACGGTTGCTCGCTAGGGCAATCTTCCTGGTGGATCGGAAAGGCCTCCTTCAATATAAGGAGTTGGTTAAAGAGGTTACGCACGAGCCGGATTATGACGCAGTACTGAGTGAGTTGAAGAAGATCGTGTGACTCTTGGAAAACTCGGGACACAACCAATAGCGAGCGGGTACTGTGCGATGATCAAGATCAAAAGGGTTTACGATCCGTTTGAGCCGGAAGATGGTAAAAGAATCCTCATCGATCGGTTATGGCCAAGGGGGATCAAGAAGGAAGACTTGAAGATGGACGAATGGCTGAAGGAGATCGCACCGAGCGATAAACTTCGCAAATGGTTTTCTCATGACCCAAAGAAATATCAAGAATTCAAAAAGAGGTATGCCAAGGAACTTGAGGACAGATCCGAAATCCTGAAGAGAATTAAGAGCGAGGCAAGAAAAGGAACGATAACGATATTATTTTCTGCGAAAGATACCGAGCACAATAATGCGACCGTTTTGAAAGAGTTACTGAGTGCAAGATGAAAGTTTCAGCCTTGTTCCTTGATGTCGGAGGTGTCTTGCTCACGAACGGATGGGATCGGTCGATGCGCAAACGAGCGGCGGAAACCTTTAAACTCGACTACGCTGAGATGGATGAACGTCATCATTTGACCTTCGACACCTACGAAGAGGGCAAATTGAGCTTGGACGAATATCTCAATCGGGTGGTTTTCTACAAGGATCGGTCCTTCTCCTCGGAGGAATTTAAAACATTTATGTTCGCCCAATCCCAGCCCTATCCTCAAATGATCGAATTGGTCAGGGGACTCAAGAGGTCGCACAGCGTCAAAGTCGCTGTGGTCAGCAACGAGGGGCGAGAACTAACCGTCCACCGGATTCAAAAGTTCGGGTTGATGGAGTTTGTCGATTTCTTTATCGCCTCGTGCTTCGTCCACTTCCGTAAACCGGATGCCGATATCTATCGCATCGCATTAGATATCGCCCAAGTTCCACCCGAGCGGGTGGTTTATATTGAAGATCGATTTATGTTTGTGGAGGTGGCTCAAAGTTTAGGCATCCGGGGTATTCATCATACAGATTACGATTCGACGCGGGCCGCCCTGGCATCGTTGGGTCTTGCACTCAAGACGTAAGTTCAAGTGGAAGGCAGTGGAGACGTTGAAAGGGAGCATCAGGAGTGTTATTGTGGCCATGAAGAGAGTGACATGACACATGCCGAGCAACTCGCTGCGTTCGTGGTTCGGGCTTCCTATGACGACCTCTCGGAGACCGCTCGTCAGCAGCTCAAAATCCGGGTATTGGACGGACTGGGTTGCGCGATCGCTGCTCTACAAGGAGAACCCATTCGCCTGCTCAAGGCACAGATTGAAGAGTTTGATGGCGCTAAGCACTGTACTCTGATCGGAGGCGGAAAGGCGGCACCCGACCGTTCAGCCCTTTACAACAGCGCCCTGGTGCGTTACCTGGACTTCAACGATAGCTATCTGGCCAAGGGTGAAACCTGTCACCCCAGCGATAATCTTGGGGCCGTGTTGGCCGCTTCCGAGTATACGAAGCAGAGCGGCCGAAAACTCTTAATCGCTCTGTCTGTGGCTTACCAGGTCCAGTGCCGTCTGAGCGACGTGGCCCCCGTCCGGGCCAAAGGTTTTGACCATGCCACACAAGGTTCCTATGCCGTCGCCGCAGGCGTCTCCAAGGCGCTGGGTCTGGATGAGGTCCGTACGGCGAATGCGATTGCCATCTGCGGGACGGCCTTCAATGCCTTACGGGTTTCCAGAACCGGGGCCCTGTCCCATTGGAAAGGTCTTGCCTATCCCAATACTGCTTTTGGCTGCACCCACGCCACATTCTTGGCCATGCGGGGCGTCACCGGCCCCCTGGAGGTATTCGAGGGGAACAAGGGTTTTATGGATTCCATCGCTGGCAAGTTCAAGATCAACTGGTCTGAAGAAGACCTCGAACGAGTGACACAGACGATCCTTAAAAGTTACAATGCTGAGATTCACTCTCAGTCTGTCCTGGAAGGTATTCTGGAACTTAAAAAGGAATATGGTTTGGCCGGGGAAGAGGTAGCGCGGGTCGAGATTGAGATCTTTGACGTCGCCTACAACATCATCGGCGGAGGGGAGGAAGGGAATAAGAACATCGTCCGGACAAAGGAGGAGGCGGATCACAGCCTGCCCTACCTGGTGGCTGTCGCCATCCTGGATGGCCAGGTGATGCCCGAGCAGTACAGGACAGTTCGCATCCAGAGTCAGGATGTTCAGACACTTCTGAGAAAAGTCACCGTCAAGCCCTCCTCAGACTATAGTCGAAGATTTCCGGATGAGATGCCATGCCGGATCACTCTTACTCTTCGTGATGGCCGAAGGATAGCGAAGGAGAAGCATGACTACGAGGGTTTTCGGACCCGCCCTATGTCATGGGAAAGGGCTGTCGAGAAGTTTGAGAGACTGGCAGCGCCTTATACGGAACGATCGCTCTGTCGGGAGATTGTCAGCGCCGTCTTCAATCTCGAAGCGATCCAAGTCTCCGATTTGACAAAATTGTTGGCAAATGCGAAGGGTTGACCGGCAGGTGCCCCGCAAGCCCCGCCTTATAGGCGGGTTCGAGGGGCACGATGCGAAAGAAAACACCTTGCCGGGAAGCCCCGCCCTACGGGCGGGGAGCTTCAAAAGAGTCTTTAAGAGAGGAGGATTCAAAATGGAAAAACCTAAAACTCAATCGAAAGACAGGGCTTTCGCCTTCCTAAAAGTCAATGCCCGTCCGGCAAAACCGCGCTCCCGTGGGGTGACTGAGATCCGCGGCCCTTACTACACTCCGATGGGCAAAAGGTATTTGCAAGACATCCTGGAAACGATGGGAGCTTATGTCGACGTCCTCAAATTTGCAGGAGGCTCCTTCAGTTTAATGCCGCGCCAGGCGGTCAAAGAGCTCATTGACCTCTGTCACGAGTATGAGGTTCTGGTCGACACGGGCGGTTTTATGGAACACGTGCTGACACAAGGTCCGGAGATGGTTGGTCGCTATATCCAAGAGTGCAAGGATCTCGGGTTCGATATCATCGAGATCTCCAGCGGCTTCATTACCATTCCAATCGACGACTGGGTAAGGCTGGTTGAAAAAGTGCAGAAGGCCGGGATGAAGCCTAAACCCGAAGTGGGAATCCAGTTCGGGGCGGGCGGCGCCAGTGCCGTGGAAGAATTGGAGGCCGAAGGAACACGCGATCCCGAATGGGCCATTTTACAGGCAAAGCGTTTTCTTGACGCAGGGGCCTATAGCATTATGATCGAATCGGAGGGAATCACCGAAAATGTAAAGGTGTGGCGCACGGACGTACCCGCTAAAATCGTCAACGCCTTGGGTCTCGACAAAGTGATGTTTGAGGCGGCCGAGCCAGAGGTCTTTGCGTGGTACGTCAAGAACTACGGCCCGGAAGTAAACCTTTTTGTCGATCACAGCCAGATTGTTCAGCTGGAGTGCCTGCGGTCGGGCATCTGGGGGACAAAAAGCCTCTGGGGCCGGGTCCAGACCTACAAGGGTTAACCAGTAAGTGCCTGCCCCGTCTTGACGGGATGACAGGGAGCTTCACCTACCGGTTTCTGTTTTGAAGGGTAACCGCTCAGTCTCGGGCGCAGTGGGATCGGAGTGGTCTCCCCTCCAAAACCTTGACCGGAATGTGCCCCGCAAGGCCCGCCTTATAGGTGGGCTCGAGGGGCACAATGCAAAAGAAAACACCTTAAGGGGAGGCCCCGCCCTGTGGGCGGGAGCTTCACATTGCGGATCATTAGAGAGAGGGAATCGGAGAGTTTTCTTGAAGGGGCCGTTTTAAGGATATCTACGCCTTGGCTAATCGCTAAGATGTGCCGCTTCAAGTTTTCTCCAGAGAGACCATCCCGATCCTAGGGATAGGATCTGTGATGATAACTGAAGGATTACATTCAAGGGAATTCTTGAGTGGATAGGGTTTCTGTCAGAATGTGGTCCAATCGATATCTTCAATGCCTACCACGATGCCGTGAGCCCCGGTTTCATGTATCAGAAAAATCGTATTATCTCTCACTTTGTTAAAAATCCACTCCCGTTCCTTCACTTGTTGACAAACATCTCGACGGAGTCTCAAGCGGGTTCCAGGGGCTATGTAATTTGAAACCAATCTCTCTGCGAGCGGAGGATCTTCCGACTTTTTCATCTCACTCACGCCTGGCATCCGATACACCACCTTCTTTCTGAGAGGTTTAGGCCATCTTCCTTCGTCCCTGCATGCGGCATGCAGGGACGAAGGAAGATGGAGGATGTCAAATAGGTTCCGTTAAGCCTTACATACCATTTCAACTAAAAAACCTGGAGAAGTAAATAAGGTTGCTTCCGTATTTCTTCCTCTTCAACCGTGTATTTTTATGGGTTTCAAGTCGGTAGAACACTGTAGGAAAAGGCTTGCCAAATAGGTCTCATGATGTTAAATAATTATCTGGGTGAAGAGAAATGATTGCCTTTGATCTTTTTTGTTCAAACGGTCATAAATTTGAGTGCTGGTTCAAGGACGGCGCCTCCTTCGAGGAGCAGAAATCTACTGGCACGATCACCTGTCCTATCTGTGACGATCATCAAATAGAAAAAGCCTTCTCTCCTTTTGCGATCAAGAGGAGAGGAGAGAGAGTGAAAGAGGAGTTGGATCCTCACCAAGCCCTTCAGTTGGTCCATGAGTATTTGGACAGGCATTTTGAGGATGTAGGGGCCGAATTTTACAAAGAGGCTCTCAAGATTCATTACGGAGAAACAGAGAAAAGAAATATTAAAGGGACAGCCACGACAGAAGAGGAAGTCATCCTCAAAGAAGAGGGGGTCCAATTCCTCAAAATTCCCATCATTAAACGTCTGCTAAACTGAAGCTCATCTTTTCAATCAATACCCAATCTCAGAATCCAAATTTCAGATAAGTACCGAGACAAAATAGTTTATGAAAACGAAGAGGACCGGACTTGCCTATTGACATATTTGAGGAGGGTTTATAGAGTTTATAGATATTAAACCTCAGCATCAGAGGGGAAAAAAATGGATCAAGCATTGCAGCATTTCCTAAGAGAGAGATTGGAATACCCGGAAGGTGTTAATAGAAATAAGGTCATGGATCTTTCCAAGGCCGTTCGCAAGTTCGTCAGGCCGGGGATGAGTATTCAAACCGGGAATGGAATGGCCTTTCCAACCGCAACTTATTTTGAAATTGCTCGTCAATTCTGGGGGAAAGATCCCAGGTTCACCTTGATTGGTAATACGGGGGGAGCTTACAGTTTCGCCCTCTTTGCCCACGGCAGATTGTGCCGTAGAATTATCTCCGGATTCAATGGCGATGGCTATCCATTTCCGGGTCCCAATCCTATCCTGACTCGAGCCTTTCGCGAAGGGCGGGTCGTTCCCGAGAGCTGGACTTTCCTCACCCTGACCCTGCGGTTAGTGGCGGGAGCCATGGGCCTGCCGTTCTTCCCTACTAAATCTCTTCGCGGCAGTTCAATGGAATTGGACAACCAAGAAAATTTTTGTCAGACTGCAAACCCTTTTAGTCCCGGAGAATCAGTGGGTGTCTTAAAGTCACTCAACCCGGACATCGCCCTGGCTCATGGATGGGCAGCTGATGCGGACGGGAATACCCTATTGGCCACCCCGTATACCGTAAACCACTACGGGGCGCTGGCGGCTAAAGAAGGAGTGATCGTTACCGTCGAGAAAATTGTGGATGCGGATTTCATCCGCCGCTATTCTTTCATGACCCGTATCCCGAGCTACGTGGTCCGTGCGGTCTGCTCGGCACCCTTCGGGGCGCACCCGATCGGACTCCACGCTTTAGGAGTCCCTGATTTCGATGGCTATGGAGAAGACGAGGAATTTATTCTGGAGGCGAGACAAGCCTCCCAGGATCCAGATCAGTATCAAGCCTGGGTTGAAAAATGGGTTCTAGGCTGCCGGGATCATGAGGACTTCTTGACACGCTTAGGCCAGCGGCGAATCTGGTTTTTGATGGGCCGGATCCATAAAGATTCTTGGACTTCGGAATTGTCCGATGCGGCAGAGCGACTGCCTTATCCCGAGAGCCCAACGCCCGCAGAAAGGCTGGTCATGGGAGCATCGACTAAGCTTCAAGAGATCATCAAAGAGAAAAAGTATCCTCTTCTGATGTGCGGGATCGGAATCTCCAATCTCGCCTCATGGGTGGCCTATTACGATTTGCGACAACAGAACATTCCGCTGGAATTGGTCGCCGAAATTGGTTTTTACGGGTACTCTCCCCAGCCGGCGGACCCCTTTATTTTCAACCTGAGGAATCTCCCTTCGTGCCGGATGATTTCGGACATTTTTACCAGCCTGGGTATCTTTATGTGCGGCTCCAACACGTCGGGCATTGGGGTGATCGGAGCCGCCCAAGTCGATCGTTTCGGAAATGTAAATACCACCAGGGCTTCGGAGACCGGACCCTACCTGGTCGGGTCGGGTGGAGCGAATGACGTGGCGTCAGGCGCGGGTGAGACCATGGTTACTCTGGAGCAGAGCAAGAGCCGGTTCGTTGAGAAAGTCCCCTATATCACCTCTCCAGGATTCGGAGTAACCAGCGTGGTTTCCCAGTATGGAATTTTCGAAAAACCTTTAGGCCAGAAGGAATTGGAGTTCACCGCCTATTTTGCCGACCCCTCAACAGAGTCAGAAGAAAAGATGCTTCGAACCATCCAAGAGCAATGCGGTTGGCCACTGAAGATTCGTCGTCCCCTGCGCGTTTTTCCCTCTCCTTCTTCTGAGCAGCTCAAATTCCTCCGTTGTTTCGATCCCAAACGCTTATTTCTCGGCGGATCGGAGTCGAAGCGGCAAAAATGATTAGGACGTCTAATAAGCCTCCACGGGCAAGGCTGAGGGTCTTGCTTTTCGATATTCTTCGTCAGACGGGAAAAAACCTTCTCCCCTTTTTCAATTAGAATGGGCGGGGGAAAATGTCTGCTTAATTGACAGCTACATTTGTTTAAAGAGATGAAGGTAGTTGCGGCTTACGGTGAGAAGCTCCGGCCTGCCTTTGAGTTTCAATACCCCCCGCCCGGTGAGTGAACGACTCACTTTGTCTATCTTGGAGACATTCACGGTGGTTCCCCGATGTATCTGCCAGAATTGACCGGGGTCGAGTTCCCGGGCCAATTCTTTAATACTCCTTCTGATCAGGGATTCCCCTTCTTTCGTTACGACCAGGGTGTATTTATCCTCGGCCTTGAAGTAGTCCGCCTCCTCCACGGGTACAAGAGGGATGGTCCTTTTGAGGTTGTGGGGCTTCAAATACGAGGGGTGCTTACTTTATTATTGCCCTGCTTTGTCTGCGCTCTTCTCGTCCTCGAATTCATAAAGCTTCTCGATGGTGTACTGGACATACTTTTCGCACTTTTCCTTCCAAACGCCCGATTCCAGAAACTTCTGGTACTCGCCGGGTTTGGAGAAGTCCAGACCCAGAAGGCCGCGGCAGGTAATGTCGCCGAACTGTTTTGTGAAGTCCCTGACCAATTTACCCGAATAGTGACGCACAGCATTTCTTGCCTGCTTCACCTTCTCCTTGTCGGCGAAAGAACAACGGTGCCTCAGCCCGAGGCTTACCGCTGATGCAGAAATCGCCCCACACGGGGCTTGTTGTTCTCCACTAATCCCTGCCATGAATGGAATGCCTGCCCAAAGGAAATCCTCATTGCCCAAATCATATGCTTCCCACATAACTTGCAGGACCGACGGGCCTCAGTGATAACCCCTACGCATCAATTCCAACGCGCGTTCTTTTGCTTCTTTAACAGATATTTTTGTCGACATGTCAAAACCCCCCTTTTTTTATTTTGCCGATCATGTTTCATGACGGGTCCGCCTCTCTCGAACAACGAAAATTACTAAGTATTATCCTCCCCCTTGACGGAGGAGGAGTAAGGTGGGGGTGATCACGGTATGTGCCTCCTCACCCCGCCCTCTCCCGCCAGGGGAGAGGGAGATAATCGGTTTATTTTCTGAGTAGGTTGACTTCCTTGAATTGGTTGTCTCTAAAAAGTAAGACCTTTAGCGAATCGCCCGGCCTGGCCGTGTCAAACATTTCCTCAAATTGTTGAACGGTCCCCACTTCTTTTGAATCGACTTTAGTAATGATATCTCCGGCTTTAATTCCGGACGATTCTGAGACGCTGCCCGGGAGGACCTCCGCTACCAATACGCCCTTTTTCCCCTTGAAGTTAAAGCTAGAGGCTAGGGCAGGGGTCAGTTCCTGTATCCGAATTCCAAATCGTTCCCCAAAGTCACTCTTCTGGGTGAGGGCGATTCCCTGTTCATCGAGAATCTTGGTAGAGACATAGATCGGGGTTTTGGATTTTAGTGCGATGACAATCGCATCACTGGGTCGAGCGTCAACCTCGATCACCCCTTTGTCCGACTTTAAAAAAAGGGTCGCATAGTAGGTGTTATCTTTTAAGGCGACGATTCTGATTTCCTTCACCTTGAGGTGAGCTTGCACAAGAATAGAGTAAAGAAGATCATGTGTCATCGGCCTCGGGGAGGCGTTATTTCTCAGCTCCTTATCGATCGCATTTGCTTCCAACAGACCGATCCAGATGGGGAGGGCCTTTTCCCCTTCCTTATCAACAAGGAAGACGACAGGGTTGGTCCCCATGGCATCCAGTCTCACCCCCTTCACCTCCATCTCAACGAAGGGCGGAGGTATCTCTTTACTAATAGCGACGAGCACCAAAGAGATGAGCAGGGCAACTGCAAGACCAATCTTCCAATATCTTCTCATGAGCTTTTCCTCTCTTTGATTGTTCTCTGCCTGAGTATGGCCATCAAACCAATTATAATTTTTTGTCCGTCCCGCTTCGTCGAGGGATCGGGCCTTCTAATGATCCGCTGGCAGAAGGCACGGTAATGTCCTTCGTCCCAGCTCAGTTTTTCTAAAAGATAAGAGACGAAACCCAGTTGGCTCGAAGTAATCGTCTCCCGACCCTGAGGGCTATCCGGTGGAATGAGTCGCCCTTTGGGTACAGGCTGATAGGGGTCGGGGAGAAGGCCTTTGAATCCCATCTCTTGAAACCGTCTCATCACCTTCTCAAAACCTTTTTCCGTCAATTGAGCTGAGCTCTCCACCCCCGCCACCCCTTTAAGAATCTGCCGATAGGTCTCCTCGTCAAGATGGAGATCTTCTTTGGCAATATGGACAAGAGCCTTCTTTTTTCTACCAATGGGCATTTTTTCCATTATACCTAAAAGAGTTAAAAAAGGAAATTCATCAGGGGATAGCGAATTGCCTCATAAAAAATGTTACCGAGAGACTGATTAAAAAGGGATCGTTGACTCATAATGGATGTTACCGAATAACTGACCCTAAAAGGAGGGTTGATCATGAGTCCACGGTCAAGAAAAGAAT
>JBAVGF010000065.1:0-6367 GCA_049684675.1 Thermodesulfobacteriota bacterium
ACTGGTCGAGCAAAATTCAACCCTTGCCCTTTCGGTCTCTCTGAGGGCGTACATTTTGGAGAACGGTCACATGGTTTTTTCGGGCCTTGCCGAAGGATTGATTCAGGATCAGGAACTGAGGCAGAAATTTCTCGGGATCTAACCAACGTTTATACCCCATCGATCGCCTTCCTATAATTCCCCTTTACGAAAGGGAGACCGAGGGACCTTCCAATGTTGAAACCAAGAGAAGGAGACGGGACATGAGAGAAATACGAAGTACCCTCGTCGTAGGAGCAGGAACGATGGGTCATGGGTTTGCACAAGTATTTGCCATGAACAAAATCCCGGTTTACTTGGTAGATGAAACCGATCAGCTGCTCAAACGGGCTCGAGGCTGGATCATTGACAACCTAAACTACATGTTCGAGCTGGGTGAAATTGGAAGGGAACGGGTCGAGTTCACGTTGGCCCAGATCCAATTTACTACCGATCTGAAGCAGGCCGCCCAGGAAGTTGATTATGTACTCGAAGCAGTTTTCGAAAACCTGGATCTGAAGAAGAGAATATTTCAGCAGCTGGGTACCTATACTCCCTCCCATGCCATTCTTTCTAGCAATACCTCTTCATTTGATATTAATGAACTGAGTGCGGTCACCGTACACCCGGAGAGAGTCATCGGTACCCACTGGTTCCATCCGCCTCAAATCACACCCTGTGTTGAAATCATTCCTTCAGACTCTACCAGTCAGGAGACCATCGATTGCACCGTCGATTTTATGAAACGCATTGGCAAGGAGCCGACTCGTTGTAAGAGCGCCCCAGGATTTGTGGGCAATCGGATTCAATTTGCCATGGCTACCGAAGCCCTGGCTATCGTGGAAGAGGGTTTGGCCACTCCAGAAGAAGTGGACCGAATCGTTAAAACATCATTCGGGTTCCGTCTTGGGGCCTATGGTCCTTTTGAAATTTGCGATCAGGCGGGACTGGACATCTATCGTTCAGTCTACGAATATTTGTACAGCCATTTGAATAAAGAACAATTCAAACCACCTAAGATCCTCGATAAGTTAATTAAACAAGGACGCCTTGGCCTTAAGACACAGTCTGGATTTTATGAATATAAGGAAGATGCGGTTGAGGCAATGAAAAAAGAACGGGACCGCAAACTCTATGCGAGACTTCGTTTATTAAGGGAGGAACAGAAAGCTGAAAAGGGGAAATGAAGTCATTAGCTATGACGAATATATCGCTGACGAATGACGAAATAAGATCTCTTTCTCTGTTCGCGATGGATTAAGCGTGGAACATTGCTGCGGAAGCGGAAATCCAGAAACCGAGATGATAAAGGTGAGAGACGAGAACATGGATTCATGCTTTCAAAGGAATAACGAAAGAAGAAGGTAAACATATATTTGGGACGGCCAGCCTATTTTTCAAACAACGGAAGGAAACCCGATGGATATCCACAAAATACTCATGCAAGCGATCAATGAGAGATGTCACCTCCTTCCAGAGGACTTTGGGAAGACAGTCATCGCCCAATTTGGAATGAAGGTGCCCTCTGGCAAACGAGTGACGAGCTTCCAAGAGGCCCATCGCGTGGCGTCAGAATTGGGCTATCCATTGGTGGTAAAGGCAATGGCTCCGGATCTCATTCATAAATCTGATCGAGGGGCAGTCAAGGTCGGGGTTGAGAACAATTCTGCTCTCAGAAAGACGACGAAAGAGTTGTGGAATCTCTTTCCTGGAGTACCGCTCCTTTTGGAGAAAATGGTGGCACCCGGTGTGGAATTCATTACCGGTCTGATCAATGACGACCACTTTGGTTCCTGCCTGATGATCGGTACGGGAGGCGTATTTACGGAGCTGTTCCAAGACGTGAATTGTTTAGTGCTTCCGACCAAGCGGGGAGATGTTTTTGAGGCTCTCACGGCTTTGAAGGGCTTCAAGCTATTGAGTGGATTTCGCGGCAGACCGGCATACGATATAAGCCAAGTGGTGGATGCAATCATGGGATTGGCCCGGTTCGGGGAAGAGGCTTCAGGTTATTATGAATCGGTCGATATCAACCCCTTGGTGGTGAATGAATGCGGAGTTACCGCTGTAGATGTCAAGATTCTCCTTAACCCAACATACGTCGGGCGATCACTCGAGGAACCCTCAGTCGACACAAGGTTTCTGGATCGGTTTTTCTCTCCCCGGTCTGTGGCTGTCATTGGAGCCTCTGCCACACCCGGGAAATCTGGCAACGTGGTGATACGAAATATCCTTGCCAATGACTATACAGGTAAGATTTATTTGGTTAACCCCAAGGGAGGGGAGATTCTGGGCATGCCCGTGCAACCTTCTATTGTCTGTCTACCCGACGGAATCGATCTGGCGATTGTCGTGCTCCCTGCAAAAGAAACCCCACAGGCTCTTCGGGAGTGTGCTGGAAAAGGCATCAAGCATATAGTCCTCCTGGCAGGGGGGTTTGCGGAGGTGGATGAATATGGAGCTGAGATCCAACAGGAGATGATCGACATCATCCGCGAGAAAGGGATTCGTGTCATAGGGCCCAATACTTCGGGACACACTTCGACTCCCCATCAGTTCACCTCCTCCTTATTTCCCCTGGGGAAAATCCGCCGCGGGAAGGTTTCCTATCTTGCCCAAACGGGTAACTTTGCCACACACACGATGAGATACATCCTCACGGGTGAGCATTTTGGCGTTGCTCGGGTGATTGGCCTTGGGAACAAAATAGATATAGAAGAGAGTGAGGCCCTTCAATACCTGGCAGATGACCCGGAAACTCATGCGATCCTCATGTACTTGGAAAGCATAAAAAGACCAAGACGCTTCTTGGAAATCGCAAGAGAGGTCACCCGTCATAAACCGGTGGTCATGTTAAAGGGAGGTATTACCGAGGCAGGTAAAAAAGCGGCTGTCGCTCACACGGCTGCCTTGGCTTCGGAGGATCGTCTCGTTGACGGCCTACTCACTCAGGCAGGTATCGTTCGGGTAAGGGACTATACTCACTTAATCCTCGCGGGGAAAGCGCTTTCGATGGTTCCCTTGCCCAAAGGGAATCGGGTCAGTTTTCTAACCCCTTCCGGGGCGATGTTAGTGGTTCTCTCAGATCTTTGTATCAACCTCGGTCTCGAAGTCCCAGAATTGGAGGAAGAAACACGCCAGAGACTTCAGGACATCAGTCCTCCTTATATCCGGATGCGAAATCCGGTGGATATCTGGGCAGCAGCCACTGTAAAGGGAGTGGAGTATGGGTATGGAGAGGGCATGGAGGCAGTGCTCAAAGACCCGAATATCGATGCAGTAGTTCCGATCCTTATGCTTACAAAGGAAACAGGTATTCCATCGTATAACTTTATCCTGGAACTAGCAAAGAAATATCCGGAAAAGCCTATCCTCGTTTCCTTTAGCGCGGATAAGCAGTACATGGAAGAGTGTAAGGAATTCCTCGAACCTCGCGGGGTTCCAACCTTTCCCGAAATTGAGCAGCCCTTCGAAGTTCTATCGATTCTTTACCGTTGCACAAAGTCGATGAATCGACCGTGGTAGATTGGAAGCTAGCTCAGTTCATCTTCACGCAAGAGATCCCGAGGCGGGAGAACCTACAATGGATCTGGGCCTTTTTCAGGAATTTTCTCAGGAAGTACATCGTAAGAGCGACGTGATCATTTGCATCACCACCGGTGGCGCCCCAGAGGCCGCTCATGCAGTGTCACTCGCTAAAACGGAATTAAGGGAGGTGTAAATGTCAGAGCCGATTAGATTCAGCGATGTTCCAGACGCAAGTCCGTTTCCCGGCATAATCAGTAAACTGGTCATGAGCAGGGAAAAGGGATCTGCCGCCATAACTGTGGGTGAACTGAGGATAGCGGCGGGCCACACATTGCCGCTTCATGTCCACAAGGTGGAGGAAGCTCTCGTTTTTCTCTCGGGGGATGCCAAAGTGGAGGTGGATGGGAAAGAGACGCCTGTCACAGCTCCATCGGTTTTACTGACACCTGCCGGCACAAAACACTGTATCACGAACGTTGGCACGAGTGAGGTTCGCATCGTTTTCTTTTTTCCAGCGGTAGAAGTAGAAAGGATACTGGTAGAACACTAAAGGTGTAACAGACCGAAAAAAAAGGGGGTCAGCATGGCCGCCAACTGGGTAACACTGATCGTCGTCATGTTTGCTGGCTGGCATGATGGATAGGGCTTCGAGTAAGATACCTGCTTTCCGAAGAAATTTATAAAGAGTGAACCAAAATATTTCGCCTTTTATATTATACATATTTCTGTCGGTAATCATCAACTTCCAGAAGTAGATTAATGTGCAGACTTGTAGGTGAAGTGCGCAACCGGTTTTCCGAGGATTCTTCCCTGAAACTTTGTTTTTCGATTTCTATTCTTCTATGCAATATTTCAACCGAAAATCAGCAATAGGAGTGAAATGTCAAAGGAGATTTTTCTCTTGACGGCCAACCCATTTGAGAATATTTTCGTATCATTCTTTCTCGCTTATCCCTAATTAACTTCATAAACTAACCTTTGACCTTCTGGGGTGGTGGGTGGAGAAAGGGTCCCTTGCCTCTCGTCTATTTACCCGCCGCCTCGCTCCGCAGGACGGTCTTGAGCACCTTCTGCATGGCATTCCGGGGCAAGGATGTCCGGAATTCCACGAGGGCCGGTTTCTTGTAACTGGCCATGTGGCGCTTGCAGTAGTCAATGATCTCTTCTTGTGTGGTCTTCTGTCCCGGCTTCAGGACGATAACGGCCTTGACGATTTCCCCCCAGTAGGCATCGGGAACGCCGATGACGGCCACTTCCGCCACCTGGGGGTGGTTTTCGAGGAGGGTTTCGATCTCCACGGGATAGATATTCTCGCCACCCCGGATGATCATGTCCTTCTTTCGCCCCTGGAGGTAGAGATAGCCGTCTTCGTCCATCAAGGCGAGATCGCCCGTATGGAGCCAGCCGCCCCGCAGGGTTTCTTCCGTAGCGGCGGGGTTTCCCCAGTAGCCCTTCATGATCTGCCGGCCCCGGGCCACGATTTCCCCCACGGTCCCCGTCGGCACTTCCCGGTCCTGGTCGTCGAAGATGCGGACGTCCACTCCCGCAATTTCATGACCGATGCCGGAAAGGCGGTGGGTCTTGCGCGCGATCTCTTCCTCGGTGCCCTCCAGCTTGTGGTCTTCCTGCGAGCAGGCCGAGATTGTGCCCATGGCTTCGGTCATGCCGAAGTAGTTCGTATAGTCCGTGGGGAGTTTCCGTTTCGCCCGAAGCAAAAGGTCGAGGGGCATGGGAGAGGCACCATAACCAACGAGTTTCAGGGAGGAGAGATTGCGCCTCGAAAAGTCGGGATAGTCCAGGATGGCCTGGAGCATGGTGGGAACGACATAGGTATAGGCGATGGCCTCCTTTTCGATGGTGTCGAGGAAGAGGCCCGGCTCGAACTGGGCGAGATAGACCAGCTTCTCTGCTGTATGCAGGGCGATGATGGCCGTGTTGATGCCGGCGATATGGTACATGGGGACATTCACGAGCATGGCCCCCAGGGAGGTGGTGCTCTCGCTCTCTTCCGCAAAGAGGGAGCTGACGTTGTCATAGGTCAGCATGGCCCCTTTGGGGCGCCCCGTGGTGCCGCTCGTGTAGATCAGGCAGGCCGTGTCGTCCTTCTGCACGGCGGTGCAGGGATAGGGAGCGTCCGTCGCGGCGGCGAGGAGAGCCTCGTACTCGACCATGCCGGGCTGCGGCTTGCCGATGCAGATGCACTGCTTAAGGAACGGCGTATCCTTTCGAATGGACTCGATCATCCCGGCATAGCGGTCGCCGACCAAAAGAATTTTGGCGCCGGAGTTATTCAGGATATAAGCCGACTCCTCGCCCACGAGGCGAAAATTCAGGGTGACGATGATCCCCCCCACTTTGGCGATGGCGTAGATCATCTCCACGAACTGGTAGCAGTTGGTTTGAAAGATGGCCACCCGGTCTCCCGGTGAGACGCCCATACCGGCAAGGGCGTGGGCCAGACGGGAGGCCCGCTGCTCCATCTCGCCGTAGGTCAGCCGAATGCTTCCGTCGACGACGCAGTTCCTCTCCGGATAGTTTTTACAGTTCTCTTCAATCGATAATCCGAAATTCATTTTCCTTCTCCTTTCTCCATAGTCGGCAAGGGCCGACCCTAGGGTAAAAATTTCCTGTTAAGAGAAGGGACAGGCGCATGGGAAATAGGCTAGTGAATTTCGACATCAGTATGAGGATTATAACTGATAATCAACAATTTCCTAAGAAAAGAATAGGCCATTTTTCTACCCCACTGAAGTGGCAAGGGATGGAGAAGGCCGCAGCGAACCTAAACGGGGACGCATCTGGAAACGGTAGATACAGCCAA
>JBAVGF010000066.1:0-1698 GCA_049684675.1 Thermodesulfobacteriota bacterium
CACCCTCCCCTCTCCCCTTGCGGGAGAAGGACAGGGTGAGGGGGCATTTCACGGTTGTCACGGAAAAAAAGATGCTTACCTCCTTCCAGCTCCTTATAGTCCCCAAATTCAATATCTGTTACAATAAAACAATTTGGCTGCTGTAGAAGCGATTTTTTTGTAGGTTTTTCCCCTTGCACAACGAGGAGTCGTACTTGAAAAAGAAGATAGCGGAAGAGCTTGATTACATTTTCAGACCAAAATCAATAGCCGTGATAGGGGCATCGGATACTTTCAGAAAGTGGGGGTACCTGATGGTTGAGAGGCCTCTGAAGACGGGCTTCAAGGGAGCCATTTACCCCATCAACCCCACCAAAGGCGAAATATTGGGACTTCCTACCTACTCCAGCGTATCCGCGGTGCCGGGCGATATTGATCTTGCCGTTATCACCACGCCTGCGGCCACGGTTCCGGGCGTCTTGCGTGACTGTGTCGAGAAAGGCATCAAGGGGGCCGTTGTGATAAGCGCTGGTTTTGCCGAAGTCGGTGAAGAGGGGAGGGAAATTGAGCAGGCAATGGTGGAGGTGGCCCGTTCAGGCGGAATCAGGCTGGTGGGACCTAATGGCATGGGGATATGGAGCGCCGCGGGACAACTCAGCTTGTGCTTTCCTCAGGCGCCCAAAGCGGGTCCCATCGCCTTTATTTCACAGAGCGGGACCTTTGGCGTTGCTATGGCACAGGTCGCCAGCAACAAGGGATACGGCCTGAGCAAATTCATCAGTATCGGAAACCAGGCTGATCTTGAGGTATCTGACTATCTCGAATACCTTGCGGATGATGAGGATACGAAGGTTATCGTGCTCTATCTCGAAGGACTGAAAGACGGCAGGCGTTTTTTCACGGTTGCCCGCCAGGTGATAAAGAAAAAACCCATTGTGGTTTATAAGGGTGGCCGTTCTGTTGCCGGTGCGCGGGCCACCCTGTCACACACTGCATCGATTGCGGGATCCGAAAGAATCTTTGACGGTGTGTGCAAGCAGATTGGATTGCTGCAGGTTGATGAGTCTTTTCATCTCTTTGAAATGGCCGAGGCGCTTGTTGGGTTACCTTTGGCTGACGGTAACCGCGTAGCCATACTCGGGAGCGGAGGGCAAGGGGTTGTCGGAACAGATGCCTGCTCTGCTGTTGGCCTCGAGCTGCCGGAATTGGACGCGGACACGGCATCCAGTATCACTGCATTGCTTCCGGCACACGCACCCCCGGCAAAAAATCCCATCGATTTTGCCGGAAGCTTGCGCACAGCACTTCAGGAAGCGGAAATAATAGAAAAGCTGCTCAAGCTTGATTATATTGACGGCGTCATCAGCAACGTGCCGGTCAGCCCGCAAATCTGGGATCCCTCTCTGAAAACTGATAGGAATTCCGATTCGCTTCCCGAACCCATTCAAGTTGCCCTTGACGGGGCAAAGGTCTATGCATCGCTGCCGAAGAAATATAACAAACCCGTTATTTGTCTTCGATTTATCCGCCTGGAACATGACATCATGGAAGACATCCTCAGAGAAGGCGGGATACCGATTTACGACACACCAGAACAGTGTGCTCGCGCGATGCATGCCCTTGTTCACTACGGACGGGTGCGCAGAAAGAAAGATTGCTGAGAGGTCCTGTTCTCTCTTGTGTGGGACGATTTTTCAGAAAAATGACTTGATGAAGGCT
>JBAVGF010000067.1:0-26016 GCA_049684675.1 Thermodesulfobacteriota bacterium
AGTCCGCAGAAATGGCATCTGCCTGAGCAGCCTTCTTCATAGTGGAGAAGGAGGTTCAATCCCTTAAGCTTCGCATTCCGGTAAAAAGATCCTGACTGGAAACCCAATGTCAACGAAGCTGCCAGGCTGGTCTGGACATATTGGGGGCTTATTTTCTGCTCCATGATTCACCCTTTCTTTCTGTTCCGATGATACTCTTTGAACCCAACCCATGTCTTTCGGATCAATCCTGCAAAATCAACCTCGGGTTTATTCCAGTTCTTTTCAAGAAACTCTCTCTTTAAAGCACCATAAGAAAGGGATTTCCCAAATGCCTCTTGCCATTCGATTTCATAATTTCCCAAATATCGAAGGTTATCCCTCTCAACCGCTTCTGCAGCAATCCTTCCCGCGATCTCGCCAGCCATGACAGCGTTAAAAATCCCTGCCCCTGTGATGGGATGGGCATGCCCCGCTGCATCACCAATGAGGAGAATATTCCCCAAAACAATTTTTTGACGAGGTTCACACGGGATGAATCCCCCTGTTTTAGAAACAACTTGGATCTCCTGCAGGGTTTTGGACTCCATCAGAGAATCGAGGAATTTGCCAAGTAAATTTGATAATTGAGACGCTTTTGAAGTTACGACGCCAACCCCTGCGTTCGCTGTTCTCCCTTTTGGGAAGAACCATGCGTACCCCCCCTCACAGTCTTTATAAAAATAGACGTCTGTATGATTCCGGGTCCCGGATAGGACGACCTCATACTGCAGGGCGGCGATGGTCCTCAAGGGAGGTTGTCCAACAAACCGGGCAACGGATGAGGAACCCCCATCCGCACCAATGAAAACTTTAGATTGGATGACTTCCTTCTTCGAGCCTCGCTCCACGACAAGTCCCTCGGAAGAAAGCCCCAGCGCTCTTGTTTCGATGGAAATCTTTGCTCCTGATAAAATAGCCGAGGCTGCCAACTCTTTGTCGAAGAGGGATCGGTCTAACATATACCCCGGACTTTGCATCTCATAAGTGGTCTGGTCAGGCAGATGGGTGATCATTTTCTCAACCCTTTGTATGATGCAGGTGGAAGAAAAAGAAGCATAACGGAAAATCCATTGTGGGACGAACTCGGCACATTGGACCGGAATTCCAACGCGCTGTCTCCGGTCGATCAAAAGGACCCTTGTTCCCTTTTGAGCGGCAGCCTGAGCTGCGCTCGAACCTGCCGGACCGGCCCCGATGATGACAATATCGTAAGATTCTGTGAGAGAGGGTTCAACCATGAGCATACTCGAGGATCCTTTTGAGAAGAGGGAGGTTGAGATGCGTCTGGTTTCCAAAGCGGCCTTTCAATGCCTCTTTTTCCTGCCCGAGATCGTAACAGGTGCTTCTCTCTACATCGACCAGGATTCCGGATAATCCGATCCGTTCGAAGTCCGGCCGGTGTTTCCCATAAAAAGGTTCACAGCAAGAGCCGATAAATTCCTTGACTCCGGATTGTCTGAGGTTGCGGAGGGTTGATTCGAGCTCTTCATAATTCTGGATGGTGATAGGATCCATCCCAAAGGACCTCCCCATCTGTGCGGCATCGCCCACGGAGCAGCGACCGCATTCTTCGCAGCCCTGTAAGTTTCGATAGACGCACTCCACCTCCTTGGCACAATAGGGAAGGAGAAGGACTTCTGGCTTTCTGACCTCTTTAAACGGCTTCAAAATGGGGAAGAGGTGGTGGGTTTCTTCTTCACTGAATCCTTCTGGGAGAAGGTCCATCTTTTGAAGGGCCTCCTCAATGGCCAGGATGAGATGGGTTTCGCTGATTCCGGGAATCTTCGGTTTTTGATCAGAGAAAAAGGAATGAACGATGCCTTTGATATTAGAAGGAGTGGCCTTTGAGTTCTTAAGAAAACTTTCGAGGTCGAAGATCGCCCTTTTGGGATAAGCAAAGAAATCGCCAGTGATCAGAATTTGATTGATCACATGAGTCTTGCTGTCCAAGGCGATCGAAATTCTAATCAAACCGCCTGGGGCCTTCAGCAGGGAGCCTAAGGTTTTCCTTCTGGGAAGGGAGTCCCTCGTTTTGAATATATACTCGTGGGAAGAGAAGGGCACCACCTTGGCTTTTATCGAATTCTCTTCTTCAACCGTCAAGGGTTTATTCTCGAACCGTACTCCAAAGGTCTCTTCAAACCCTTTGGTCAAGGAAGCTTTGACCGCCTGAATCGATGGGGTTCGGCCCAATTCCCACTTTAAGCAGGTGACCCTTTCTCTGACCGATTCGATTTCTTTATCCTGGAGCTTTTCGGTGGGAATTCTGAGACTTCTCAACATCTCGTCGACATCGACATCAACCAAAACCGTTCCCTGGAAGAGGATCGCTCCAGAAAGTTCTGTGCCCCCCGTTCCTGAAATCTTACGACCCTGGATTTCAATATCGTTTTTCGGACGAAAATAAGCGCGTACTCCGAGGTGGCGGAAACCGAGAGCCGCTGCCTCCCCCATCTTTCTATAAAGGTCTTCGATCCCTGAAGGAATCCTTGGATCTTTCTTGGAGATATAAATCTCCCATCCTAATTCATTTTTCCCCCAATAGAGGGCGCCTCCTCCTGTAAGCCTTCGGTTAATTTCGATCCCATGAGCCCGGCAGTAGTCGAGTCTTACCTCTTCCTCTACTGATTGATGATAGCCGACCAATACCGTGGGGTTTGAGAACTGGAGAAACCGTAGAGTGTGGGGGATGGTTTCCGCGGCTTTCCGTTCAAGAAGAACCTCATCCATGGCCATGTTTTCAGCCGCCGAACGCGTGCCTGTATCCAAGAGTCTCCAGGTTTCCATTGAGATACTTTTATAACTAATTTCTCTAAAGTCTTCAATTTGAAAATAAAAGACTTTTGGATAGAGCTCATTGATCTGGCAGGTTTCAGCGAAGCCATCTTTATTAGGCTGATCAAGGGTCCGACCGAGCCCCGGTTAACCCGCCAGATGCGAAAAAGGGCGCGGGCAAACCGCTCTTCAAGGCTTCGGATGGAGGTCGATTAGAAATTTTATGGATAACGAAGAATATTACTCAAAGTGAACTTCAGCATGGGTCAGGAACCTAAGTGCTCATTCAATTAGAGGTTCGCCTCGAAGCCTTTCCGACCGAAAGATGATGGTTTCCGAAATGTAATAAGTCTACAGAAAATTCTTGTCAACCTCATTCGAATATGCGAATACGGGACACAAAACTAATTCCTTAAACTCTTTCTTGGAAGGGCCACGATGCGCGAATGGTTGTCCCTTTTCCCTTTACAGACTCAATAGCGAAGGAGCCGTTTGAGAGTGTAGCACGCTCTCTCATGCTGACAAGCCCCAACCCGTGTCTCAGCGTCCCCTTCACATCGAACCCCTCTCCATTATCCGAAATGGTCAACTCAATCTTTTTGCTTGCTTTATTCAAAGACAGACGAACGAGACTTGCTTTGCTATGCTTGGCGACGTTGTTCAGAGCCCCCTGGAGAATTCTGAAAATAACCAGTTTCAAGGAAGCGGGAACCTCCCTCTCCTCGATATTGATGTTTCGGTCGATGCGGATGTCGGAATGGGCTTCGCCGAATTTGCGGCACAACCATCCGATGGTGGTCAATAGCCCCAGGTCATCAAGCATTGAGGGCCGCAGATCCTGCTGCATTCTTCTAACCTCTTCTATCGTGTTGTCCAGAATGGAAGTAAAGACTTCAAGGCGTTTGGACTCTTCCTCCGGTCCTTCCTTTTTTATCCAGGTTCCCAATGACTCTATGAGATATTTCATGTTAATGAGGGCATGACCGATAGCGTCGTGAACCTCCCCTGCAAGTCGACGACGCTCGGCCTCTTGGGCGACAAGCAACTGAGAAGAGAGATACTGGCACCGTTCTTCCGACTCACGGAGGGCCATTTCCACATTTTTTCGGTCCGTAATATCGCTCAGGGCAGACCGTATTAAAGAAGCGCTCTCATCCCTGGACTTTACCGAAAGACTTTCGAGTGAAACATACAGAGGAGCGCCCGGTTTTTTTATCAGTTTCAATTCACACTTCCGTACCGAATCACTCGCCAGGACTTCCAAACGATGGGATTCGAATAGGCTCATGAATTCAGGTGCTATGAAGCGGCGGAAATCCCGGTTTACCAGGTTTGTTCTCTCGATTTCCAGGAGCTTGGCGCCTGTCAGGTTTACCTCCTCAATCCTTCCTGTAGCGGTGAGGGTGAAGTAGCCGACCGGGGCAAAGTCGTAGAGGTCAACATATTTGGCCCGGGACAGCTCGATCTCAGCCTGGGCCTTCCGGAGCTCGTCGTTCTGCATATCGAGTTCAATCTGATGCACGTCGAGCTCGTGAATCAGCTTCTTTATGTCTTCAACGGGGATCTTCCGGACATCCTGTGGCTTTTGAGAGAGAATCTTTTCGGCCCTCTTTCGCAGTGAGTCTCCTTTCGACTGGCCTTGTGGTTTCATCTTTTTACCTCGTGATGCATAGACTGTCTCCCTTGAAAGGCTATTGGCTCTGCTGCATCGTTTTATCCGTAACATCTTCAATAGCGAGAAGAATCATTGCTTTTCCGGCGCCCTGTCTCTGGACGATCTTCCGGGCATTGAGAATCATGCGCGTCCGCCCCATGGCAGGAAACTCGTGTTCGACCGGGAAATCGTCGAATTTACTATTTTGGGGTAAAATCTCCTCCAACAACCTCCGCAAGTCGGGAATATCCCATTGACGGTTGTCAAGCTCATAAATAAAACGGCCTTCGGTTTCTTCCTTCGGGGCCGCGAACTTCTTGTAGAAGGACCGGTTGGCGGAGATCACCCGGAGTTCTTCGTCGAGGACAAGCAGGGGCTCTCGAACCGTTTCGACAATGCTTTCCGCAAACTCACTGGCCGCCTGATAATCGTTCTTCAGTTGGTTGATTGCCTCGGCGGACCGCTTCATTTCCGTGACATCGGTAAAGGTAAGAACCAGTCCATTGATCACATTCGCACCGCTCCTATTAGGGATGATGCGCATCAGGTACCATTTTTCGTCTTTGGACCGGACTTCTTTTTCGTTGCTCCGAAGAGTCTCAAGCACCTCCCTGGCATCCAGCTCGATATCATCGATCTTGAGGTTGGAACGGATATCTTGGATGGGCCGCCCTAGGTCGCCGGGAATGAGATTCAATACCTTCTTTGCCTCGGAGGTGAACCTGTGGATGCAAAGGTCGTTGTCTAAGAAAATGATCCCGATGCGGGTATTGTCGAGCAGAATCTTCACGTCATTCTCTGCCTGCGACAGCAGATCGATCTTTCCCTGCAGTTCCGAGTTCAGGGTCGTCAACTCCTCATTCATTGACTGAAGTTCCTCTCTGGAGGTTTCCAGCTCTTCGTTGGCGCTTTGAAGCTCTTCATTGGTCGATTGCATCTCTTCGTTTGTCGATGTGGCCTCCTCGTTTGCGGCCTGGAGCTCTTCAATCGTGGCCTGAAGGGTTTCCCGGTTGTAGGCAAGTTCCTGTTCCGCTTCCCGGAGCCGCTCCTCCAGATGACCTTCGGGCTTCCGGCTTTTTCGATCAGGCTGTCGCTTTTCTTCTTTGACAATTTCCTCGAAGGTGACCAACACCAGCCCTTGACTTTCTTTTGTCGGGGCAAAGGGCTTGACGGTCAGCTTGATGGGATGGTAACCATGGTTGGTCTTAACCCTCAGATTTTCATAGCGCCGCTCTTTCATCCTGGTCAGAACGTAGTGGACCCCGGAGCGCAGTTCAAACTTCATGTCCTCACGTGCCATGTCGAAAATGGACCAATTCGGACGCCCGCGAGGCGGCTCAAGGTATTTCCCGGTATGACCATGGATGTAGAGGATCTCCCCTTTCTCATTCACGATGGCAGAAGGAGGAGCAAAGATCTCAAGCAGTGTCCTTTGGGCATCCGAAACGATATCGATCTCCTTTGGTTTCTTAACTTCCTCACCTTCTCCTGATGGGGCGGGAACATGGGCAGTCCAGGGTGGCAGAGCCCCCCACATTTCTTCCCGAACTGCTGAGAGAGCTTTCTTCGCCCTGTAAACCTTCCATTTCCTGTCGCTGACTTCAAAAAGATCAGCAAATTTGCCTATCGTTTCTGAAGTTCCCAGGAAAAGGATTCCCCCGGGCGTCAGGCTATAATGGAAGAGAGGCAAAAGCCTATTCTGCAGCTCCGGCTCAAGGTAGATCAGGAGGTTCCGGCAGCTGAGAAGGTCCAGTTTCGTGAAGGGAGGATCCTTGGCGAGGTCTTGGGCGGCAAAGACGATCATCTCGCGGACCTCTTTTTTTACCCGGTATGAATCTTCGTCCTTCACAAAGAACCGTCTCAAGCGGTCGGGGTTCAAGTCCTCAATAATATTGTTCGAATAGATCCCACTCCGGGCATGGCTGATCGCCTCCGCATCGATGTCCGTGCCAAAGATCTGGATTTTCAAATCCCGCTTCAATTCATCCAAACATTCCATGATAGCGATGGCCACCGAATAGGTTTCCTCGCCGGTTCCGCACCCGGGAATCCATGCCCGAAAAGTGCTACCCTCCGGCGCTCCTTTGAGGTATATCAGCAGCATCTTTTTCAACTCTTCAAACGCTTCCGGATCTCTGAAGAATTGAGTTACCCCGATGAGGAAATCCCTGAAGAGTAACTGGGTCTCTCCGGGGTTTTCCTGAAGGTAACGCACGTAGTCGGAGATATTTTCAATACCATGCAAATTCATTCGCTTCTCGATCCTTCGGTTGAGGGTCGTCTTCTTGTACAGGGAAAAATCATGGCCCGTTTGAGACCGGACAAGGGTCAATATCTTCCTCAAACGATCTTCCTCCCTAGCCGGGAGCTCCGCTTTCTTTACAGATCGCTTCACATAGGTTGCCAGTTGCGAGGGCATCTTTTCAGGGGGAAGGATGTAGTCAACAAGGCCGGTTTGCACGGCACTGCCGGGCATTCCCGCGTATTTGGCAGAGGAGGGGTCCTGAACCATGACCGTCCCCCCGGCTCCATGGATCGCCCTGATGCCAAGGGTGCCGTCCGTCCCTGTCCCGGAAAGAATGATCCCGATCGCCATCTCTCCCTGATCTTCCGCTATGGAGCGGAAAAAAGAGTCGATGGGCATTCTTAATCCGTGAGTCTTGGTGGGCGTCTCCAGATTGAGCACCCCGTGGTATACGGACATGTCTTTATTCGGAGGGATCACGTAGACATGGTGGGGTTCGACTCTCACCCCGTCTTGCGCCTCGTTGACCTCCAGTTTAGTGACCCGCTTCAAGAGCTCGGTCATCATGCTGGCATGGCCCGGATCGAGATGAGGGACCAGAATGAAAGCCATGCGGATATTCAGAGGCACATGGGCAAAGAACTTCTCAAAGGCCTCCAGCCCGCCGGCTGAAGCGCCCATCCCGACAAAGGGGAACGCCTCTTCCTTTTTGGACTCCTGTCGCGGTATACGATTTTTAGCGGGGGCTATTGTAGATTTGCGTTTAGCGAATGACTTAACGGGAGCTGGTTTTCTCGTTGCCATGGTGTCCCCCCTCATGAATTGTATGTGAATTCAAGATAAGTGGTGTGCAAGGCGCCGTCTGCGGCCTCTTCAATGACGATGGAAGGGAAATGCTCATAGAGACTCTGCCTAAATGTCTTACTGAGCGAACTCTGAAAAAGAAGGTTTATGAACTTGGACATTATTTTCACTCTAAGGAGTAACTGTACTATTATATACAGGAAGGTTTGGAAATCAAAAAGTTTTTTATGATTCTAAAGCGAGAAAAGGTTTTCAAAGAGGAGAATTTGCGCGGTCAATGAGATCTTACCCCTGGACATTCGTCACATTATTAGTCAGGAAACCACTTGTTTGATGGGATTTTGCCATCGATTTTTTCTACAAACCCTATAGAAAATACCAGATCCTAAAAATGAAACAGTAGGTATCTAGAGAGATCTGAACAACTTCTGGATGCTCTTTTGGAGTCGCTCTTTTCCTCTTAAGCAGAGGCTATCTCGTCACCAGCGATGATGATGAACCTGAACAGAAATGGGGGGATGGAAGGATGAAGTCAGAATGGAGAAAAGACAAGTCTTCGATTCTATTTCAATACAACAATCCGGGTGACGGCATTCCTCCTGATCGAATCCTTTATATATTCGACCTTCACTCTGTCGCCGATGAGCGGAGGCCTTGAATCCAAAAAGGTCTTATAGCCGCACCAGAATACTGAAATTCTCCCATCTTCTCCCCTGACCTGAAGAACGGAAAATTCGATTCCAACCACCCGGCCATAATAGACGCCTGATGCGGCTCCAACGGAGTTGATAATAAACAAGGCGATGATCAAATTTACAAAAAATCCGATGAGAAGAATTCTTTTTCTCTTTCCCATTTGAAATGGATCCTCCTTTCCAACCACCCAAGACATAAAAACGGCGGTATAAGAATCAATCACTATTCAAAGTTTGGACATGCAAATAGAACCACCCCCCACCCTCACCCTCCCCCTCTGAGGGGGGAGGGGTGGGGAGGGGGTGCTTATTTTCGTCATTCGTGGTACCCTCGTTGGGCATGGGGGTTTGGACACGAAATCCATATCTACCCTCTATGGATAGAGGGATACCATCTGCAACTGTGTTCCCATCGTCGAAGATGGATCCAACCGGGATGCCGACCTTGGAGGGAGGGTAAACACAAAGTTTGACCCGTTTTCTTTTGCCTCATACCAGATCTCCCCGCCTAATTTCTGAATAACCTTGTGGATGAGATAGAGGCCTAAGCCCGTACCATCCGCCCGTTCTTTTCCATTTTCACGATTCCCGCTACCCATAAACTTTGTGAAAAGCCTTTCCCGATATGCTTCAGGGATGGGTTTTCCGCTGTTATAGACGTTTAAGCGGTAGCAAGACCCCTGATCTTCAAAACCAATGGTGATCATTCCCTCCTTATGACCGTACCTGGCAGCATTCCTAAGGAGATTCCTGAAGACCATCTTCAGCCAGATTCCGTTTGTCCTGATGGAAATAGGTTTGTTCGACATGGCATGGAGGCGATGATCAATCATAAGACGGCGTCCTTTAAGCTCTGATGAGAGTTCCTTTAGGACCGGAATCAAGACATCTTTCATCAAATCCAAAGACTCGACCTCTGTGTTTAGATCATTGTTTACCGAGAAGCTCCTGCCCAGATACTCTTCGGTGATTCCGATTAACCCTGAGGTTTTCGAAAACAGCTCTCTTATTCTATGCACAACGGCTTCATCCATTTTCCCATAATAGCCACGGCTCAACAATTTCAGGGTGGCAGAGATGGAGAGGAGAGACCCCCGGACATCGTGAGACAGGGCTTTCACCATGTTAAGAATCTTCTCGTTGAGGCCAATATCGAAAGATTCGGGCTGCCGATCCCTTTGATGGGCCTCGAGTTTTTCAACGCAATGGGAAATCCGCATTTCCATCTCCGCCAGTCCAAAGGGCCTAAACAGGTAATCATCGGCAGAAGATCGAATAGCATGGGCAGTGGGAATCGATCTGCTGCTGGTGGCCAATACGAGAATGGCCATTATTTCTGGATTCGATTCTTTGGCCTTCTCTAAAACGGCCAGGAGATCGGTGATGACCAGGTCGAAATCATTGAAGACCATCCTCTCTTGCGTGGATTCAGCCCTTGTTTCTGTTGTGACTTGATAGCCCTTTTCTTCAAGAGCAGATCGGATGGCCATGAGACTGTGGAGATCTTCCTCTGCCAGCGCAAGCAATATCCCAACCTGTTTCATGGGTCTACCTCCTTGCAACGATCTGTTAAGTTTGCACCTGAAAACCCCGTCGTGTGCCTGCCTGCCAATAGGCGGGGACGAGGACGAAAGGTGCGTCTGTTGAAAACAGAAAAAACCAAACCAGATGCTGAAACAAGTTCAGCATAACACGGGGGTTCCGTTCTTGTCTTCTTGTTGTCGTGAACCAGGTCCTGAACCTTGCCCTGAAACAAGTTCAGGGTCTATCGAATTCGATCTATCGATTTCGGGATCTCGTTTTTGGGTTTAAGAATTTAGGTTTTAAAGACCCGCCCTGTGGGCGGGGTTTTTTATAAAATCGCTATCCACCCTGCGGTCTCGCATATCGGGTTCTTTGACCTGAGGAGCGAGAACTCCTTGCCCCCCCGATGAAGGCCGCCGTGGAAATGCTGCCGCCCAGCGAAGGGAGAATCACCCTGAGGAGCTCGGTTTTCGTGGGTCCATAATGAAGAAAGGGTTCTATTTCCACCCATATCCCTATAAATGAGTTCGTCGGTCTCCAGGTCATATTCGGGAATATTAGGGTTGTTCCATCTTCCCAAAAAATATTGGTAGAAGGGGAAGTAAAGACTGCCAATGTTCGGGTCGTGCTTAAAGACGTATCTTGGCATCGTTTGCCCGTCCAAACCCGGTTGGTAGTGCTGCAGCCAGATGTAGTCGCCAAGGATCGTCATTTTCAAGAAAGGAGGATCGGGGTAGAGCTTGAGTCTGACATTCTTCTGGGCAGCCTTAAGAAGCTTGAGAAAATCGATCGTCTTTCTGATCTGTTCTCGAAGACTTTCCGAAGTAACAGCCGGGTCGGGGATACCTTTCGCCCGGGCAGCCGCTCCTTCGCTGTTTGGGTTGAGGAGCATGATTTTTGCTTCCCGGCAATTCTGGATGACTTGGTGGAGTTCTCCTTTGGGGTCTACAAAGGTACGGAAGCCCGTCGAACTGATGACCATGACCTCCCTGGCGATCCCCTGACTTTCCTTCAATTTCTTGATTCTTCTCTTCACAAAAAAGCCCTTGGCGGGGGTGACAAATACCATGCCAGCAGCCCTTGCCATGTTCGAAAGCTTCCGATCTTTCCAGCTCTTCCGTATGGTGGCCGAGAGAAAGATAAACCCTACGGTCAAAATTATTTCCACGGATAGGAAGAATACCTTGTCGTTTCCTGCCCGAGACCAGTAGAGCAGGAATTCCCTTGCTATAAATCTGACCGCCTTGGGTAAAGACAGGGCAAGGGCCGCGCTTAAGCCCACTAGTACAATATGATAAACCACGTGGGTAGAATCCTTTATGAAATCATCAACAAATCTCTTTCTAATCAAAGCGACCTCTCTTGATAGACTATTCGTCATTCCGTATTCTCGGTCACGTATCTGAAAAGAGTATGAATCTCCCCGCCCACAGGACGGGGCCAAGGGGCACTTGCCGGTCAACTCAAGGCAATGAGAGCTGTCATCAATAAGAAGGCAATATCCGAGCGTGTTGTGTTCCCGTCCGTGGCGACTCGATCCGAAAGGGAAGCGATCAACCGGATCTGCCTATGATCCAGGGTCAACAGTTTGTCCTTTGTTCTTTCCAGCAACGGTTGGTCTTCTATTTTATTTTCCAAAACCAAAAGGATCTTAGACACGTCGGCCGAATAGCTCAGCACGTATCGGGCGCCAGAATCGGGAGCGGCTTTTCCGCTTTTAGCAATGGTTGCGGTCGGGAGAAAGATGAGCCATTGAGCCAGGGCAAACCCTGTAGCGATCGTTTCCGCGATTTTTTTGGCTTTAATTTTCACATTCACCCTTTTTGTCTTGTTTAGGACCGAGAAAGCAGACTGATCAATTCATGCCTCGAAAAAGGCTTTTCCAGAACCCCTACGTGGTATTTCTCTTTTTCCTCTTCCAGGGGGGGCTCGTATTGGCTGAGATCACCGCTCATGTAAATTGTCCTTACACCGGGGTTATGACACCTTATTTCTTTCATCAATTCCAAGCCATTTTTCTCAGGCATTTGAATATCCGTTAGGACGAGATCGGGGTTGAATAGAAGATAGGCCGAATACCCGTCCCTACCATTCACGGCCGATCTCACTTCATACCCTTCCTCCTCTAACATCCACTTGATGAGAAAAGCCAAATCCTGGTTGTCGTCTACAATGAGTATTTTCATCTCCTCACCCTCCTTGCTAAGTGAAATAGTGTATCCGGAAAGAATAATTATTTAGGTTACATTTCCCCCCAAAATCATCCCGAGGAGCGGTACCGTCGGGGCAACTCTTAGATGGGATTTCCACGCCCTTTGAGCTCGCCATTCCGACTTCTTCCTGATTCCGAATGGAAATTATTTTATGCTGTTGGTAATAGTAAGAGCAAATGGGGTGCCAATTTCAGAGACTGGGAGTAGGGCACTGAAATCTAAGGATTTTTTCCGTTATCGAATCCTTAGCGAACATTCTTTATGTATGGATATTCCTACAGAAATAAATTAGGACAGAAGGTTATTTCCTTCACCTCGTTAGGACTTTTTAAAATCTTCGCTTTTCAGGTTATGTTTTCTGAGAAGATCATAGAAATCGGCCCGATACTTTCCTGCAAGCTTTGCAGCCTTGGTCACATTCCCTTCACAGATTTCGAGAAGGTGGATGAGATAGGCTTTCTCGTAAGCATCTCTGGCCTCTTTTAGCGGCATTAATGGTTCTCCAGATGCGACTCCCACTCCCTTGGTTTGGAGTATGAAATCTTCTGCGACCATATTTTGCTGAGTCATGGCGACTGCATATTCAACGGTATTTTCTAATTCCCGGACATTTCCCGGCCATTCGTAGAGCATCAGTCTTTGCATTGCTTGAGGCATGAGACCCTTCACCTCTTTTTTCATTTGCTGGCTGAATTTCTTGACGAAATGTTCTACCAATGGGGGAATGTCTTCCTTCCTTTCTCTCAAAGGGGGCAGTTGTATAGGAATCACATGAATCCTGTAGAAAAGATCTTCGCGGAAGAGGCCTTGCTTGACATGACTTTCAAGATCTTTTTGGGTGGCCACGATCACCCTCACATCGACCTCCACCGGCTTTTCACTGCCAATAGGATAGAATTGTCGTTCCTGGAGGGCCCGCAAGAGCTTGGCCTGGATGGAAAGCGGCATATCCCCAATTTCATCCAAGAACAGGGTCCCGGCATGCGCTTGTGTGAACAAGCCTTTTGTACTCCGAACCGCTCCGGTGAAGGATCCCTTTTCGTGCCCGAAAAGTTCGCTCTCCATCAAGGTTTCAGGGATGGCGGCACAGTTGATGGCGATAAAGGGTCTGTCTTTTCTTTCACTGGCGAGATGGATGGCTTTGGCAATGAGTTCTTTTCCCGTTCCACTTTCCCCGTGGATGTAAACCGTTGACTCTGTTTTGGCAATCTGGGATACCATCTCCAGGACCCTCTTCATCTTTTCGCTTCTGGCCACGATGTTTACAAAATCGTATCTCTCCTCCAGGAGCCCTTTCAGTCTTTTGATCTCGACGGTCAGCCTTCGATTCTCGAGGGCCCTATCGAGTTGAAGAAGTAGATCCTGGGGCTCAAAAGGTTTGGTCAGATAGCTGTAGGCCCCTCTTTTCATGGCTTCGACAGCGCTCTCGATAGTTCCGTAGGCTGTGAGGATGATCACAGGCATCTCGGGGAGGATGAGGTGAAGCTCCTCCATTAGGGAAATCCCATCCTGACTGATAAGCTGCAAGTCAATGACGGACAGGTCAAAGACCTGGCTCTTAACGGCTTCGATGGCGTCCTCTTCCCTAAGAGCTGTGGTGACTTCATAATCTGCGGACTCCAGCCTCATCTTTACAAGCTCTAAGAGGTTTCTGTCATCGTCGACCACCAAGATTTTTCCTCTAGACATCTTTCCTCTTATCTCACTTTCTTTTTTGCTAAATTTCTGCAGCACCCTTTCATTTCGCCTTCTCTCTCTTCTTTTCTTCGATCTCGATATCCACCTGTTTGGATTCCTCAATCACTTGATTTAGTCTTTGGATCGTCTGGCTCAATTTTTCATTTTCCTGAAGGATTCCTGTCCAAATCCTCGCTTGCACAACGAAGGGGCTTTGAGGATAATCCTTCGTCAGCTTCTTGAAAAAACCGATGGACTTGCCGTAGTCCTTCTTGGGATTCCCATTGTGAGCATAGATCAGACCCAGGTTAAAAAGGGCCTCGTCCCCGGGCGGATTTTGGCCGGCCAGGGATAAGACCTTTTGGTTTTCTTTGAAGGAACCATCGTAGTCCCGCTGTTCGAGAAGTTTCCTTGCCCGGAGAAGATGCCCAGAAAGGACTTTCGAGGTTTCGTCTTTTTTTTGAGGTTCCTCGTCTTTAACCTGAATTCTCTGCTTTTCATTCAGAGCAGCACAGCCGATGGTGGTGAAACATATCAGGTTGACAATACAAAAATAAATGAACTTCCGTGTCCTGGTTCGCTTTCTGCCCATACCTCGCCTCCGTGTGCGGTGATCACATGTTTGACTATCGCCAGCCCCAATCCTGTGCCCTTCATGCGATCCGAATTCTTTAGGTGTGCCTGATGAAACTTCTCGAAGATGGTAGTAAGATTTTCTGCTGTTATACCGGGACCGGTATCCGACACTGAAACCTCCACCCCTCGATTCATGAGCCGGGCTACTACCTTCACCTGCCCTCCCTCGGGAGTGAACTTTACCGCATTTCCGATCAGATTTCGTAACACCTGTAAGATTTTCTCCCGATCGATCTTTATCATGGGCAGCTTCTCGTCAATCTTCGTCTTGAGGGTAATCTTCTTGGCTTCGACAAGGGGGATCATCTCGGTGGCTGCCCTTTCGATCAATGGGGCGAGGCTTCGCGGTTCAAAGGTATAAGTCATCATCCCCGCTTCCATTTTGGATAGGTCTAATAAGGAATTGACCAGGTCGATTAAACGCTTGCTTTCTTCGGAGAGGATGGTCAAAAGCCGCCTTTGTTTCTCCGGGATCGTTCCTCCAACCCCATCCCGCAAGAGGCTTATCCCCTCTTTTATGGAAGTGAGCGGGGTGCGCAATTCGTGGGACATGGAGGAGAAAAAGTCGGACTTCATTTTATCCACCATCTTCAGCTTACCACACATCGAATTGAAAGCCCCCGTTAACTCCGATATCTCCGGCGGAGAGGCGATATTCAAGTTATCATTGAAGACGCCTCTCGAAATTTCCTTGGTCTTCTCCATCAGAATCTTGAGAGGTTTGGTGATACTTCTGGTGTTCAAAAAGGATGTGACAATGACTAAAACAATGGCGATCGCAGACATCGTGATCACGAGTTGCCGAGCGGAGGCTGAAGACTCTCCCAACATTTTCATCCTTTGCTGGATGTCATGACGGGAATAAACCTCAAGTTTCTTCAATTCTTTCAAGATTCCATCTGACGCCTTTTCCATTTCCTGCTCATACCATCTCTTAGAGTAGCTTCGATTCTCTCGAACATATTCAATCTCTTTGTCAATCAAGGATTGGAAACGTTGATAGTGCACTCCTATCTTACTCAGCGAATCTTTTTTCTCAGGGGTATCTACAATCAGGAGAAGTTCAGAAAAAAACTTACTGAAATCCCCCTTCGCCGATAAGAACTGGCCATGGAGGAGGATGTCCTTTGTAAGGACATATTTCTTTTCATATCGTAACTGCGACAGAGTGGAGTCTGCTAATTTTTCCTCTAAATCTAAGATACGATTGTCGATGTTTAAGATATGACGGGTCCCCGTGTTAAGCTGGTGTAATCTTAAGATGGCATAAACACTCACCAAGATTACCAGAGAGAATATGGCGAAGTAACCAATCATCAGCCTGGAAAATATGGTCAATCTCATCCGCGACCCAACTCCATTCTGCCCTACGCAAGATTAGGGAGGAGCTAAAACACTTCGACGATCATAAACGGGAGCCGCCGGCAAAAGGGCCCATCTCGCCGCCCAAGGGAGAGTACAAGCTTCAGAAAATTTAACACATCTTCCTGGGTCAAGCAATTTTGACGGACTTTTTCGACCGTGGCTTTGACCTCTTCATCTGTTAGGGTATGCAGGCTTTAGATCTCCTTGTTATCTACTCTGAATGGGGGTAGTTTGATATTTTACCTTTGAAATGCTAAATTTGATTCATCCCCCTCAAGAATAAAGAGGGAAATAGAAAGCCGGTGGAGCACAGAGCCTCCTGCATAAAAGGTTCATGAAAAGGGTGACTGAGGCGATGGCGAGGCAGAGAAGAGGCGCTTGATGGAAAAGAAGGATGATGCAAAACGGATATCGGAGAAGGCGAAAGGCTATTTTAAGCAGGGGTTTAACTGAGCAGAATCGATCTCCTTGAGTTTCAAGGATTATCTTGGGATTCAAGATTCCATGATTCCCAAACTGGCAACCGGATTTGGTGGGGGAATTGGCAGAAAGGGGTCTCTCTGCGGGGCCTTTACAGGATCGATCATGGCGATTGGAATGAAAATGGGAAGGACCGATCCCAAGGACAAGGAGGCCGTGGCAGAGGTTTATGAAAAGTGCCAAGAATTCTGGGACCAGTTCGAAAAAGAGTTTGGAAGCAACGTTTGTTACAACATAATTGGGGCTCATTTGGATAACGAGAAAGAACGGCAGAAATGGTTAGCCTCAGGGGGCATGGAAAAATGCGGCGAAATTGTCGAGAAGACTGCATCCATACTCTGCGATTTCCTTGCCGATAGCAAATAAAGCTATTGATTTTTTAAAGAAATTAAGATAGGTTATTTCATCGTTTTTTAGGTATGAAAGGAATGAAATCGATCTGGATAGGGTGTAAAAGCATAACAAGTGGCTACTGTCCCGGACCTCTGCATCTATAAATTGACCGAATTGAATGGGCGAGAGGCCATGGGCAATACCATGGCCTCTTCTTTATTAAGAGACGCTATGCGCACAGCGGATGGAGCTAAATGATGGACCGGATTTTCAGCGGGATTCAGCCCTCAGGTGAAATTCACATCGGAAACTATGTAGGCGCTATTCGTAATTGGGTTCAATTAGTCGACCGTTATGAATGTATCTATTGTGTGGTGGACTATCATGCCATTACGATCGAATACGACGTGGCTACGATGCAGCAGAAGATTTTAGAAACAGCAACCGCCCTCGTGGCCTGCGGCCTGACACCCGAACGATGCAAGCTTTTTGTCCAATCCCATGTGCCCGAGCATACGGAACTGGCATGGATCTTCAACTGTGTCACTCCGGTGGGTGAATTGGAAAGGATGACTCAATTCAAAGAGAAGGGAAAGCAACACCGAAGCAATGTCAATGTGGGGCTGCTGGATTATCCGGTGCTCCAGGCCGCAGATATCCTTATTTATAAGGCCGGTTATGTGCCGGTGGGGGAGGATCAGATACAGCATGTCGAGTTTTCAAGAGAGATTGCCAGAAAGTTCAATGCCCGTTTCGGGGATACTTTCCCGGAACCCAAAGTGATCCTTTCCGATGCGCCCAGAATTCTGGGCACGGATGGAAGTGGAAAGATGTCCAAATCGTTGAATAACGCCATTGGACTCCTTGAACCTCGAGAGGTCATCTGGGAAAAGCTGAAAACCGCGGCAACTTGTGAACACAGGCAGCGTCGAACTGATCCAGGACATCCGGAGCACTGCAATATTTTTACAATGCACCAGGCTTTTTCAAAGCCGGACCAGATTGCCTTCGTCGACCATCACTGCCGGACGGCAGGGTTCGGATGCATCGATTGCAAGAAGATCCTCTTCGAGAATATGATGGAGGAGTTAGAGCCAATTCAAAATCGGGTCAAAGGAATCAATCAGAACCCGCAGTACATGGTTGATGTGCTGAAGTCAGGGGCCGCTCGATGCAAAGCCATCGCTGTGGGAGTCATGGATGAGGTGAGGGCAAAAATCGGCGTCAAGTCGGAGTGGATGAGTCAAAGATGAAGGTTATCCTTCCCGTAGCATCGTAAAGGTCATGTCTTTTCCCCAGTCTTTTTGTCCTAAGGCTTTATGAATGTCTTTCACCCTCGCCACCTTTTTCCCTTCTGAAAATGATAAACTGATCTCCCGGCGACAGGCCAGGCTTTTCCACCGGATTTTCTGGAGGCACTCCTTCAACCACTCATTCCTAAGGAAGGGGAAAGTCTCAAGAAGCGGGCGGCCCAACCGATCAAGGCGCGCATGTTGCCCGATAGCCAAACAAGAAAGTCGGAGCGGGGACTTCCGACGCTTGCATCTGGAGGGAAAATTATGGTAATGGAAATAGGAAGTTATTTTTTTCTTTGCGAGGGGAAAGAAATGATAATGTCAAAGATGATCATTTCCGTTTTATTGGCTGTTTTTCTTCTCAGTTGTGCCGCAGGTCAATCCTTGCAAAAAGAGCCGGAAAATATACCTGTTGGGTCTAAATCCTCAGAGAAAGATGACGCTTTGTCGGAGAGATTAAAAGCCTTGGAACAATCTGTCTCCAGCCTACGCTCGAAGGTGGCCAATTTGGGAACCCGCTTGAACAACATGCAAGCTCGCTCTTCTCTGACCAGTTTTAAACTTCCGAAAGAGGTTTCTCTCTGCGGGGAGGTTTTTCCGTTAGAGGATAGGAATATTTGGGAAAATTTGGATCGGGAATTTCTCCTGGCATTGTCCAACGAAGCCCAGGTCCTTTTGTGGATGAAACGGGCACGTCGCTATTTTCCTCCCATTGAGAAGAAGCTGAAAGAGATGGGACTTCCCGATGATTTAAAGTACGTAACCATTACGGAAAGCAGCCTTCGGCCTGAAGCCGTCTCCTCGTCGGGAGCGGGTGGAATCTGGCAATTCATCCCCTCTACCGGCGAGAAATATGGGATGAGGAGAAACCGGAGCATTGATGAGCGGTTTGATTTTTCTAAGGCCACCGAAGGCGCTCTCTCTTATCTGAAATACCTCTACGAAGAATTCAAGAGCTGGACGCTTTCGATGGCTGCCTACAATGCAGGTGAAAATAGAGTTCGAAAGGAGGTCGATCTTCAAAAGACCGGGAATTACTTTTATCTTGATCTTCCGCTGGAGACGGAGCGGTATGTCTATAAGATCGCCGCGGCCAAAATCATCCTTTCCGATCCAGAGAGATATGGATATACCTTAGAAGAAAAAGAGTTCTATTCCCCCCTTCGGGTGGAAAGAGTTCAAATTGAGCTGACTCAGCCTCTTCCCATTATGGAGGTGGCCAGGGCCACTGGATCTTTTTACAAGGAAATCAAAGAAATGAACCCCCACCTCTCTGAGGAAACCATCCCCCCTGGAACTCATTTTCTTAATCTTCCTCCGGGGACTTCTGAGAAGTTTTGGGCTTTCTTCTCTGCCTGGAAAAAAGAGATGGAAGGCAAATAAAACCCTCTGTTGAAGGTGAGCTGTTGCGGAGGATGGACCCATAGGAAGAGGGGGAGACAATTTTGTTGAAATTGCTACGGAAAAGGAATATCCTTTTTGTTGATGATCCGGCGGCAGATTTTGTAGGGGTGGTTCCGCACGGCTTCTCAATGTGAGAGACCCCGCCTGCTGCAGGCGAGCGCAGAGGGACTCTCCACCATTTTTTCAATCAAAAGTGAAAAGGATTTCAAGGTGGGAAAGGAAAGAATTTTAGTGGTGGATGATGAAGAGACCGTTCGGGAGATGGTCTCAAAAGTCATCAACCTTATCGGCCATGAGGTGGTCACGACCGGAAACGGGAGAGAGGCTTTAGAGATTTTAAGAAGTCAGACTTTCAGCATCCTGATCACGGATGTTAAGATGCCGGAGATGGATGGATTTGAATTGACGAAGGTGGTGCGGGATCAATTTCCGGGTACTCCTATCATCTGCATGACCGCCCATGGAACTTCGTATAATTATACGGATGTGGTTGGTGTGGGAGCCACAGACTACATCAGCAAACCATTCACCATCGACGAGATGAAGGCGAAATTGAATCGGGTGATCCGTGAGAAGGATCTCATTGCGGATCTGACTCAGAAATCAAGGGAATTGGAGAAGGTCAATGAGGAACTGAAACGGCTCGACCAATTGAAATCCACCTTCATTTCCAGTGTTTCTCACGAACTTCGAACCCCTCTGACCGTCATCAAGGAATTTATCTCCCTCATGCTGGAAGGACATGTGGGAGCTCTCACCGAAGATCAGAGAGAATATTTAGGTATCGCGAATAGAAATATTATACGCCTGACGAACCTGATCGAAACCCTCCTTGATTTCTCCAGAATCGAATCTGGAAAGGGTTTGAAACTGAGGTTTGAGCCGACTCGTCTGATGGAGGTAGTCGAGGATGCCGTCATGACTTTTTCTCAACAGTTGGAGGAAAGGAGGGTCGCCCTGGAAAATCGGCTCGACCCGGATATCCCGCTCGTTTTGATCGACCGTAACCGATTGGTAGAAGTCTTCATCAACCTCATCGGCAATGGGATTAAGTTCACCCCTCCAGGAGGGAAGATCACCATTGATTCGAGGGGACTCACAGAAAAGCGGGATTATTTGAAGATCGTGGTGACGGATACGGGAGTGGGTATTTCCCCGGAAGACCTGCCCAAAGTATTCGACCGTTTCTATCAAGGAGGGAGAACCCAGACAGGGCTCATCACCGGGACCGGGTTGGGACTTGCCATTACCAAAGAAATCATTGAAACTCATCAGGGTTATATCCAGGCGGAGAGCAAGTCTGAGAGCGGCGCCTCCTTTGTCTTCACGCTCCCCGTATTTGGAATAGAGACCATCTACAGCCTCGTTCTCAATCCAATGCTCGAAGAGGCGGAAAGGGATAGGGCCCCATTTTCCATGATTCAAGTGGACTTTTGGGACCAAAGGACCAAACGGGAGTCTGTGCTAAGTCATGAGTCTTGGGAAGGGGTGATGTACGCTCTTCAAAAGATGGTTCGTTCCGTCGATACGGTCATTCCTATCCAAAACAGCGCGGTTTATATCTTTTCTTTCAACGATAAGAAGTTGGCCAAAGAGATCGGTGAAAGGGTTCAAGTGAAATTGACCCAGGGGAACTACATCCCAAAAGGGATAGATGTTCATTTCAGATCTTATTCTTACCCCAAAGATGCCCGTACCAAAGAAGAATTTCTAAAAGGATGCCGGCCGTTCCTAAAGGAGGATTGATCCCTTCATGGAAGGGACTCAAAGAGGATGAAGAAAGTATTGGTCGTACTCATGGTATTGATTTTTTCTCTCATCGCCTGCGAGCGGAAATCGCCTCCCCCAGAAAGCAAGTCAGAGAGTCCATCCGTTCCGAAGGTCATTGTAGAAAAAGAAAAGGTTGAAAAGGAACGACCTCTTCCACCGGAGGTAAAGATCAAACTGAAGAAAGATGGCAAAGACAGTTATTCTTGGGAACTCGCTGGATCAGATGTGGATCAAATTTTAAAAGTCAATGAAAAACTGAGAAAGCAATTGGGAGGGGAGAGACCCCGGTAATTTCTTAACTAAGCACCAAATTCCAAACATCAAATACCGAATAAATCCCAATGACCAAAATCCAAAATTTCAAACAAAACCGTTTTGGTCATTTGTATTTGGTGATTTGGAGCTTGTTTGGAATTTGTAATTTGGGAATTGGGATTTGAAATCTGAGTATGTCGGATTCAGGAATTATAAAAGCTTCTTGGCTTGGGGATTAATTGAAGGAGGTATGGATGGGAATGGAATCGTATATGGAACAGATCTTTAAGGAGCTTCCTTTTGGGATCGCCGTCGCCATGGTTGTTTTCTTGAGCATTCTGTTGATTATTTGGCTTCTTCTTCCACTCTGGGTCTTATTCATTCAGTGGAATACAAGCAAGATCAAGGATGAAATTCGAAACCTCGTCGATCAGCTTGAGAGAAGGGATTGGGATGAAAAAGGAGAGGATATGGCTGAACCGGAGGATTAAAAGAGCCGTTTTCATCCTGGTTTTACTCTGGATTTCGGTTGCCCATTCTCAGGGTGTCCTGAAAGTTCCTCTTTATATCCATCAGAAAGAAATCCGGGTGGAGGTCGTCAAGACCCCGGAAGAGAGGAACCATGGATTGATGGGCAGAAAACATTTGGGCAAAGACGAGGGGATGCTCTTTATCTTTGAGGCAGAAGACTATCACGGGTTCTGGATGAAAGATACCCTCATTCCTCTGAGCATCGCCTTTATCGACAAGGATGGCCGGATCGTTTGGATTACAGATATGAAACCTCGGACTTTAGATTCCCATGTCCCACCCCTGCCTATCCTCTATGCTTTAGAGATGAACAAGAGCTGGTTTTCCTCCCATGGCATCAAGGCAGGAGATGTCGTGAGGTTTTCAAGATAATTCGGAGTGATTCGCTCGGAGACTGACTATCTGGAATTCGCTAAGATTCAGGGATGTCAGGAGTCCGTTGAATGATCAGGGCATCCTCATTTCCATAGTAGTTCGGGACCATGCCCGTGATTTGAAATCCCATCTTAAAATAAAAGGTTTGGGCCCCTTGGTTGCTTCTTCTCACCTCTGCCCATACTTTTTTGGAATGCGGGGTTTTCAGGGCCTTTTGGACAAGCTGGGTCCCAATCCCTTTCTTTCGGTGCTGAGGATGAACGGCGATCGAGATGATATGTCCGTCCTGCGAGAAGACGATATATCCTAAAACCTTCTCCTCTTTTTGGCCGTGGTCTGTAATGACCTTTCCGACGGCGCCCAAGCCCCTCCATTCAGTGTGGGGAGGTAAGCGTTGTTCAGGGTAAGCCCTGAGTCCTCCGGCCTGAGACTTCGGCGAGTCGCTCGACCCGGAGGCTCTCGACGGGCCCACTTGGGCCGCTCTGGCCGAAGCCGAGGCTTCAGGCCGGGGGGTCGGCAGGTCGAGATAAACCAAGAAAGTTTCCGGATAGAGACGGTGAAGGCTGAGAAAGGTTGTCCAATCGTAGGGTGACTTGGGGAAGGATCGGCTCTCGATTTGGAGAATGGAATCTAAATCGGAGAGAGAGAAAGGCCGGATCATGAGCACTTTTTTATTCCTGAGATAATGGAGGCCACCCCACCGGTCAACGCTCGGGAGCCCACTTTGTCCAATCCAACTTTTCGCATGATCCCCTCATAATTTTCAACGGATGCAAAATGGAAAACCGATTCCGGAAGATAGGCGTATGCCCCTCGGTTACCGGAGATGAGGCCTCCCACCCGAGGAAGGACCGTTTGAAAATAGATCGGATAAATTCTTCTCATCAGTCCCTTCTGAGGAAAGGTGAATTCCAGGACAATTACCTTTCCACCCCTTTTGATCACCCGGACCATTTCGGAAAGCGCCCGTTCTTTCTCCACGATATTCCTCAAACCAAAGGCGATCATCGTCGCGCTAAAGGTATTTTCTCGGAAGGGAAGGGAGAGGGCGTCTCCAATGCTTAATGTGATCGTTTGGGACAGTTTTTTTTGGAAGACTTTTTGTCTGGCCTTTTTAATCATGGGTTCGGAGAAGTCCAATCCGAAAACTTTTCTTTGGTGATCATACTGGTGAACCATCTCGATGGCGACATCGCCCGTTCCGGTAGCAATATCTAATATCCAGCCTTCGAGACCTTTCAACTCATGTACCGCCATTTTCCTCCAATAAATATCCCTTCCCAGGCTCAGAAGATGGTTGAGGAGGTCGTAGGTGGGGGCAATGTTGTCGAAGAGGCTTCGGATCGATTCAGGATGGAGAAAATAGGTTTTCATCGAGTCCACTTTCCCCTCCCCCGGTGGGAAGGGAAGGGGAGGGGGATTAGGCTCGATTTTTCCACGCCCTCCCTCACTCCTCCGTCGAAGGGGAAGGAACGTTGAAAGGCCTTAATTTTTCCTTTGTATAGAATAAAGATCAAGCGATTTTCCTAAAATTCTTGCCCGGAGCGCCACAAATCGGGCACTTCTCAGGTGGCGCCTTTTCGACCGTATTGCCGCAAACGGGACAGACGTAATAATCTAACACCTCATTTTTCCCCAGATTCTCGAGGGCTTTTGAGTAGAGCGAGGCGTGGATCTTCTCCACCTGATTGGCGAAATTAAACGTCTGGAAGGCTGCATCGTTCTTCTCTGACTTTGCGGCTTCTATCATCCCAGGGTACATGCTTTTGAACTCATGGGTTTCTCCGCCGATGGCTTCCTGAAGATTTTCCTTTGTCGATTTGATTCCTTTCAAAGCTCGAAGATGGTTATGGGCGTGGACGGTTTCGGCCTCAGCAGCTGCCCTGAAAAGCTTGGCCACTTGTGAATATTCTTCCTCATCGGCCTTCTTGGAGAATGCCAGATATCTTCGATTGGCCTGAGATTCGCCTGCAAATGCCTCTTTTAAATTTCCTTCTGTCTTGGTTTCCATAAAGCCCTCCTTTCTATTTTTCGGATAAAAAAAATTATAACAGAGTGAGCCGGAAACAGCAATTGAACCCGTCCGACGCTGTTAGCCCCTGTCCTTTAGCAGCGTGTGAAATTCCCTCAGAGTCCTAAGGATTGACATCCTTAAGCGGAATGAGTAAAATGGGTACGTTTCGAGGGAAAGGAATGGGAAAATGAGATTTATCATTCCTCTCATTGTTATGTTGGCCGTCTTGGTGCCCTGCAGTTACGGAGAGATGTACAAATGGGTCGATGAGAAAGGGACGGTTCATTTTACCGATGATCTCTCAACGATCCCAGAGAAATACCGTGAAGATGCAGAGACTCGAAAGTCACCTAAAGACACATCAACTCCACAACCCCGAGAAACAACCCCCAATCCCCTTCCTACAAAGGTCGCTGAGCCCGAAGGAGTTACCGTTGACCTTATGCGAAGTGGGGAGGTGTCATTCACAGAGGTCGTTCTGAATGAAAGGATAAAGCAGCATTTCATGGTAGATACAGGAGCCAGTTTTACGGTCATCAGCCGAGAAGCGGCGAAGGAGTTAGGGATTACGATTGATGAAAATACCCCTTTTATCCCGGTCGCTACTGCGAGTTCCATTATCTTCAACCCTCTCGTTACGTTGAGGTCCGTACGAGTGGGGGAAGCGCAGGTTGAAAATGTAGATACCCTGGTCCATAATCTACCCGGTGATTCAGCCGGGCTATTGGGTAATTCTTTCCTCAGTAAGTTCAAAGTGGTACTGGATTCCGTCAATGGGAAGATGACACTCTATTCTTTGGAGGGGCCCCCTTCCCCCGATCGACCGGGCGGGTATGGAAGGGATTTTTGGGTAAGTCAGTTTCGGTTCTATACCCGAGTACTCGATCAGTTGAAGAATATGAAACGGAGGTACGAAGGGAGAGGAGGATCAAGTTCTGAATTGGCCCGTGTCAACAACGCGATTCGATATTTTGAAAATCAACTGAGCGAACTTGACCGGAAGGCTTCCTTTGCGGGTGTCCCCCGAAACTGGAGAGAATAATTTGATTGCAGATTGTAGATTGCGGATTTCAGATTGAAAAAATCTGAAATTTGAAATCTGAAATAGAGTTAGGGAGTATAGATCACCACCAAGAGTTTGGCCTCCTCATCGCTGACGTTACGAAGCTTGTGTGTGATGCCTGAATCAAAGTGAAGCGTTTCCCCTTTTTTCAGACGATGCTGACTTTCTCCTGTCATCACCTCGACGTGACCTTTCAAGACATAAAGAAATTCCTCCCCCTCATGCTTGTACTCGACCATCTTATGATCTTGCTTGGGATCGATGGTGACAAGGAAGGCCTTCATATGTTTTGTTTCCGCATCGGGAGTAAGCGTCTTGTAAGAATAGGCCTGAGTTCGTTTGTAAAAGCTTTCCTTCCTCCTTTTCTCTGAAGCCTCCAGTTCTTCCGCAGAGAGGAAGGAACCCGAATCAATGGCAAGGGCTTTTGCGATACGGATCACCGCCGAGACGGGAGGGACGGCAATGCCTTCCTCGATTTCCTTCAAATACCGCTGTGAAAATCCGGTTTTGTTGGCAAGTTGTTCGAAGGACACCTTTTTCAATTGCCGAAGTTGTTTCATCTTCGCTCCGAATGATTTTTCGTCTGTCACCCTATTTGTCATGGCTCCTCCTCAGGCTTGGCCGGACCGTGCCCCGCACACCCCGCCTCATAGGCGGAGTTAAGGGGCACAATAAGAATGAATGATCTTATAATGCCGGGAGGCTCCGGCGTGCCTGTTCCGTCTTGACGGGAGGCGCGGGGAGCTTCACTCCTATTATGCCACTTCATTATATTCCTAATTCTCCATTTTTCAACTTAATTTTTGGGCTGTCCCATAGACCGATTGATCCTGCCGTTCTGTTCCCGGTGGGCCTCCGTAGCTCAAAATTTATTCTTTGGCTTACGC
>JBAVGF010000068.1:0-4231 GCA_049684675.1 Thermodesulfobacteriota bacterium
TTTTTGTATATTCGGACTCTTTTTAATCCCTTGGGAAGTTCGCCAAGGGTGAGCCTGTTTCGATCATCAATGGTTCTTGTCGCGATCTCTTCAAATTCATCCTGAACTTTAAAGGTTTTGCCTCGCATGGGGGTTGCCTCCTGATCTCATTCCTTATAACATAAATCCCACTTTGGGTCAATGGGTAAATCCCAAATCCCCATCAACGGTCGGCGTTCGCAATCCGAAATCCTCATTTTGAAGGGTGTGCTGAGTGCTGGATAATATCATCGATCCTCTCCCCTGTTCCGGCGCTCTCGTTGCAGGTCGGGGAGAAACCCAGCCAGGATCCCGAGTAGCGGGAGGAAGGCACATATCTGATACACGGTCATGATGCTCGTCGCGTCGGCCAATCTTCCCAAGACCGCCGCGCCGATCCCAGCCATGCCAAATGCCAAGCCAAAGAAGAGGCCGGAAATCATCCCGATCCTCCCCGGGATTAGCTCTTGCGCATACACCACGATTGCGGGAAACGCGGACGCTAGGATCAGGCCGATGGCCACGGTGAGTGGGCCGGTCCAGGCGAGGGAGACGTGCGGCAACAGGAGAGTAAAGGGTAGGACCCCCAGAACCGACACCCAGATGACACGTTTCCGACCAATACGGTCCCCCATCGGTCCGCCGATCAGGGTCCCGGCTGCCACTGCCCCAAGGAACACGAAAAGGTGGATCTGTGCGCTCCGTATCGAGACGTGAAACTTGCTGATCAAATAAAAGGTGTAATAGCTGTTGAGGCTCGCGAGATAAAAGAACTTCGAGAAAATCAGGGCCATGAGGATCGCTAGGGAGCGGCCGACCTTCGGTGTGGAAGCCCCGCTTGCAATGGGCAGGTGCGGACGGGGCGAGTCTGCCTTCGGGTGGACACGTCCATACCACCCCCCGATGCGGCTCAGGATCAAAATGGCGAGGAGTGCTGCGATCCCGAACCACCCGATGCTTTCTCGCCCGCGCGGCAGCACAAACAGCGCGGCCAGCAAGGGGCCTAAGGCTCCACCCGCGTTCCCACCGACTTGGAAGAGCGATTGCGCCAGGCCATGCTGTCCCCCCGAGGCCAGGCGGGCTACCCGGGACGCCTCCGGGTGGAACACCGCAGAACCCATGCCGATCAGGGCCGCCGATGCGAGAAGGAGCGGGAATGCCGGCACCCGCGAGAATAAGATGAGGCCGATCAGAGTCGAAGCCATTCCCGCCGCCAGAGAATACGGCTGGGGGTGGCGATCCGTCGTGAAGCCCACCAGCGGCTGCAGGAGCGACGCGGTGCACTGATACGTCAACGTAATCAGTCCCACCTGCGCAAAGTTGAGGTGGAATCCGGTTTTCAGCAACGGATACATCGCTGGAATCAGCGATTGCATCATATCATTGAGGAAATGGCAAAAGCCGATGGCCACGAGAATCGGAAAGACAGTCCGGTACCCTTCTGCGGAAGACTCCTTTTCGGTCACTTCATTCTCCCTTTGACATCAAAGCCAGCACCATTGGCCAAAGTGGATGCGAACCCCTGCCGGGTTATTTGAACCACCGTCGGAATAACCTTTCGTGGTCACGCACAAGTTTCATAAAAACTCAGTAACATTTGCTCCAGTTTGAACCTTACAACCCGAAAAGCAAAGGCCACTCTTGAAGTGGCCTTGCCTGGCGGGATACTCATTTCATCGGATAGCATTACACGATAGACCTCGCAGGGTTAGGGATAGTCTTTTTGAACGTGAGAACTTTACCTGCCATGGTTTTTCCTTCTCCTGAAATTTTGATGTTAACGATTTTGTCTCATCCGAATAATTCAAAATAACACTCATAAAGGATTAATTCAATGAGGCACAGGCACTGGATGTATTTTCGAAATTACAAAGCGTTCCATTCTTATTGACAGCGTGTTCCCAATTTAGTAGACTTTTTTCAAAAGGTTCGATAATGAAAACGCTCAAAACGTTGATGGTGGTCATGCTTATTTTGTCGGTAGCATTTCTGTTCGTACAGACAGTTGAAGCGGCCGACCGTGGTGGAGGCCACGGAGGACATAGCGGAGGCCATGGTGGGAGCCACGGGGGACAGGGTGGCGGCCATCATGGGGGATTCGGTCATGGCCACGGCCATGGCTTTTTTGGGGGATTTGGATATGATTGGTGGGGTTATCCTTACTGGTGGGACTACCCTTACTATCCCTACGACTATCCTTACTATTATCCCTACTACGATCCTTATTACTATGGGGTTTATGGGGAACCGCCGGTGCCTCCGCCGTCAGAATCGGCACAACAGCAACCTTCTCTTTGGCGCTTCTGTCAGGACCCAGAAGGTTACTACCCTTACGTCAAAAATTGCCCTGCGGGTTGGCTGAAGGTGGTGCCGCCCAAACCGGATGCGCCTCCACCAGCGACATTAGGCGCTCCAATATTACCCGCTTCGCCCCCCGGCAAGAAACCGGAGAAGTAAAAGCGTGGCAGATGGTCTATGGGGGCTATACGAATCTCTGCCTTATGAGGCGATGAATATTAAGTCTTTTTCAGCTCATGTTGTCATAAGTGTCGCTGTTTTTTTAGTCATTTCTTCTTTTGCCACTGTTACGGAAGGAGAGGAAGGATCTGCCTTGTTCCCCTCCAAACAACCCTCCAGTGGAGGCACACTCAGATTATTAAGTGTGGATGTTCCCCAAAGTGGGAACCTCTCACCCAACATAGCCTATTGGACGACGATTCATTTTGAGGCAGACGTTTTACCGGAGATTCGCAGAGCTTGTTTCAGCTTCTCGGGTGGCGGCCAAGCCTGTGTTGATGTTCAGGCAAAAGATGTGATATACGGGTCCCATCCATACTTCCGAGTGCCGATTCATGTTCCTGCGGGTTCAAAGAGAATAGACTGTTACGCTGAATACATTCGAGATGGCAAAACACGCCGTTCAAATACCGTAACGTATCGCGTCATTGCTCTGAAACCTGAAGAATAATCGCGAATTCCGCACTCCGCATTCGGAAAGCACCATTTCCTATCCGTAACTGCCAACCTCAATCGGCGATTCGTCAGCGATACGCTGTAGGCGTGCAGCGTAAGTCGCCAATTGCTGCCTGCGCTCCTCGTCCGTCAAGTGAACGGGCCCATACACGATCTGTGGAGCCAGAACGTCAAAGCCGATAAACTGTAACATGCCTCGGTGAATCGGACGCAGGATCGCCGCGATATCGCCGTTGAATCCCCCTGTTCGATAAGCTTCCAGCGGGCCCCCGGTCGTCAAGGACAAAAACGCCCGCTTTCCCCGAAAAACCCCGGTCTCATAGAAATGGCCACCGCCGTAAGTACGCCCCATGGCGAAGACGCGGTCCACCCATCCTTTTAGCGCCGCAGGGAGCCCAAACCACCACAGTGGGAACTGCCAGATCATCAAGTCGCACCCCTCCATCTTCTTGATCTCGCTTTCCACCTCTGTCGCGAATCCATGATTCTCGGTGGCGTGCAACTCTTCGATTTGCTGTTTGAAGTAGGATGGATCCTTGACAGTGTTAAAGTTGTGCCGGCCAGAGACCGGATTAAAGCCCATTTCATTCAGGTCGGAAGTGCTGACCTGATGCCCCGCAGCATCAAGCGTCTCACAAGCCGCGCGAAGCATCGCTCCGTTAAAACTTTTCGGTTCCGGGTGCCAATAGACGATGAATACTTTCATCAGTTCCCTCCATGTTAATAATATACACCCTTTTCAAAATTGGGGGTACGGAAATTTGCTTATTACATTCCGAACTCGGAACTCCACACTCCGCATTTTTGATGTAATTCCATGGCGTTTCTGATATAGTGGGGCAACCTGGGTGGGGGTGTGGTAAGATGCGTGGTCTGAGAAAAGCCTATTTCCTAAAAAGGGAGTAGGCTTCTTATTTTTTGGCTCCATACGATTCACGATTCACGAATCACGGTATTAATGGAATGGGCTTTTTTGTTTTTCGCGTCTTACGACTTACGCCTCGCGCTTCACGGCTCACGGTTATGGGAGAACATCAGAACAATTGAAAGGTGAGGGTGGGATAATTATAGCCCGAAAACTCCCATCAAAGAGGGGTGGAGTTGCATCGAAATCACAAAAAAAATGAGTGGACAAACCACGCAATTGCGTGGTATAGACACGCAGTATGAATCGATTGGCCGAACTTCTCTCATCGCGGGCGCGTGCGGAGATATTCCGGCTCCTTTTTGGCGGAACGGG
>JBAVGF010000069.1:0-2386 GCA_049684675.1 Thermodesulfobacteriota bacterium
AAAATCAGATAAAATCCATGCAATCCCCCCCAGACCAGAAAGGTCCAATTGGCTCCATGCCAAAAACCGCAGATCAGCATCACCACGAATAAATTCAGATACCATCTTGGAACGGAAACGCGATTGCCACCCATCGGGATATAGAGATAATCCCTAAACCATGAGGAAAGAGAAATGTGCCACCTCCTCCAAAATTCCGAGATGGATTTAGAAAAATAAGGGCGGTTAAAATTCTCCATAGTCCTAAATCCCATCACTTGGGCTGCCCCAATGGCGATATCCGAATAACCTGAGAAATCGCAATAAATCTGGAATGCGAAGAAGAAAGTCCCGGCAAGGAGGGGAAGGCCTTGAGAGTCAATCGGATGCTTATAAACAGAGTCGACTAAAGTAGCTAAATTGTCCGCGATGACCATCTTTTGGAAGAATCCCCAGAGCATCAATCTTAAACCCTTCACCACCCGCTGATAATCAAAATCGAATCTTTCATATAATTGTGGTAAGAATCTTGTTGCCCTTTCAATCGGCCCGGCCAGTAACTGAGGAAAGAACGCGACATAGAGAGCGAAGAACCCTAAATGCCTCTCCGGTGGTTTGGCCCCTCGATAAACATCAATGGCATAACTCAAACTTTTAAATGTGTAAAACGAAATGCCGACGGGTAAAAGGACATAGAAGGCCGGGAATTTATAAACAATATGGAAATGGCTAAAAAGGACTTCTAAAGAATCATTAAGAAAATTGTAGTATTTCAACAGGAATAAGAGCCCGAGGTTGAAAAGTAGACTGAGCAGAAGAAATTTTTTCCGCTTCGTTTTTGATTCCGTTTTCCCCATTTGGATCCCAGCATAGTAGGTGATGAAAGTGGAAAGAAGAATGAAGACCACAAACACAGGTTTTGTGGCCATATAGAAATAATAGCTGGCTGCCAAAAGGAGGACCCACCGGAAACGATAAGGGATGGCGAAGTAGATCACCATCACAATGATGAAAAAAAATATAAATTGGAGGGAATTAAATAACATGCTCGCTTTGCTTCAATGATCCTTATGCTTTAATGATTTCAACCGACTATGGGGAAACAGTATCAGGAGGGAGAAAGCGCCTTTTAAGCTCTTTGAATTCCAATTCCAGAAGAGCGTGCCTTTGTGCGAGTTCTTTATTCCGATCTGTTAATTTTGATACCACGACAGAAAAATGCAGGACGATAAGGAGGAGAAATAGAAAAGCAATTACGACCACGGCTGACAAATAAAAGAGTCCGGTGATCCGGGTAATGAATTGCGAAAGGAAAAACTGGGGCCAAAAACTGAATAGCAATGTGACCCCTCCGGTAAAAAGCCACAAGATGGAATATTCCTCGCGGAGTCTCCCTTTTCTAATCAATTCAAAGGTGCCCACAAGTAGGATGAGGCTCAGCAATCCAATAATGATCTGAAACTTGATCAACATCTTTTATCCTCCTATCTTAAGAACAGGTCTCTTTTTGAAGCAGTCCACAAAAATTGCCAATAAAACCTTCACCATATAGTAAACGGATCTAATCTTCGTAATAGAGGATTCACCAGAATATCGTTGGTTAATCTTAACAGGAACCTCTTTCATCACTAACCCACACTGATGAAGCAGAACCATGGCCTCCGGCTCCGGGTAGTCCTGCGGATAATTGGCAGAGAATAACTGAATCGCTCTCCGATTAGCTGCCCTGAAGCCTGAGGTCGGATCCGTTAATTTCTCTCCCACGATCATCGAAATCGCTTTCGAAAGGATTAAACTCCCCAGTCTTCTCATCACCGATGTCCTATATTGTGAATCGCCAATAAAACGCGAACCATTGGCTACATCGGCTTTTTCCTCTTCCAAAACGCGAAGAAGCTTAGGAATCTCCCCGGGGTCATGTTGACCATCACCATCCACTTGAATGGCAATATCATAACCTTTCTCATAGGCGTATTTATAACCCGCCTGCATGGCTCCGCCAATCCCCAGATTAAAGGGCAGGTTCAGAACAACAGCACCCTTAGCGTTGGCTATTTCCGAAGTCAGATCAGTGGATCCATCATTCACCACGAGCATATCCACTCGTGGAAGGCGGGTCTTAACCTCTTCGACCACCTTACCCACTGATCCCTCCTCATTGAAGGCGGGAATGATCACTAATGTCTTTTTCTCAGATTCCATGCGGGTTAGCCCAGCCTATCTTTATCACGATTATTTCCATCGATCAAGTCTCCGGCTCAAGACCAAGATGAAAAGCGACGAGACACAAAGAGATGACCGATCCTCTCCGTATTAAATGTGCTCGCCCTACGGATCAAACCGTGAACCTCGTATCCTTCTCTTAAGAGAAACTTCACCGAACAACTACCGCCCCAACCTGAAATAC
>JBAVGF010000070.1:0-4539 GCA_049684675.1 Thermodesulfobacteriota bacterium
TATATGATGTATCTGGGTATAGCCGCATCGGTTTTAGTTTCAATAGATGTATTGGCGATGAATTTAGGTATGCTGCTGATACTGACTTTCGCGGTAATCTTCCTGATGGGCGCGGTCCCCGTAGCCCTTCCGGCCGTTCTCACAATAGTCCAATCCGTCGGAGCAATGGAGCTGGCCAAAAAGGGAGCGCTGGTCACAAGGCTCGATTCGATCGAGGATGCCGCTTCAGTAGACGTCCTCTGCCTCGATAAGACAGGGACGATGACTCAGAACAAATTATCGGTTACCGACAGCATACCGTTCTCCGGATATACGAAAGAGGATGTAATCGCCATAGCCGCCCTATCATCACGGGAGGAACGCATGGACATCATAGACCTTGCAGTTATTGGATACGCTAAAAATACGAGAGTTGATCTTAACGCATACAAACAAGTGTCATATACACCCTTCAATCCGTCGGTCAAGAGAACAGAGGCGATCATTGAAGCCGATGGGAAGCGTTTTAAAGCGGTTAAAGGCGCAGCGCAGATAGTCATAGCTCTGTGCCGGGGAATCGATAAAGAGGCCATAGAGAAGGCAAACAGAACCATAGAAGAGGTTTCTCAGAAAGGGTACAGAACGATAGCAGTTGCTCGATCGGAAGGCGACGACCTGGATAATCTCAAACTTGTAGGATTGCTGCCGATGGCTGATCCACCCAGGCCGGACTCAAAAAGCATGATAGAGGAAGCAAGAAAGCAGGGAATAAAGCCGCTGATGCTCACCGGTGATAATATTGCTATCGCTAAAGAAATAGCCTATCAGGTGGGTATCGGCAGTAAGATTATCCGACTGGCTGATATTGAAGGCTTAGGCGAAAATGAACAGGTGAAGGTTGTCGAAGAAAGCGACGGGTTTGCCGAGATATATCCCGAGGACAAGTACAAAGTCGTGAAACTTCTGCAATCCAGGGGTCACATGGTAGGGATGACCGGAGACGGGGTCAACGATGCGCCGGCTCTGAAGCAGGCGGAGATGGGAATAGCGGTAAGCAACTCGACCGACGCAGCAAAAGCGTCAGCAAGCGTGGTCTTAACCGAACCGGGCATGAGCGTGATCATTGATGCAGTAACCGTAAGCAGGCAGACATATCAACGGATGCTGACATGGGTCATCAATAAGGTTACGAAGGTCATAGAATTCGTCGGTATATTGACCCTGAGCTTCTTCTGGCTCCATGAAATTGTACTCTCTCTCCTGGGGATGTCGCTGCTTGTGTTTGCAAATGATTTCGTAACCATGTCTCTGGCAACCGATCATGTAAAGCATACAAGCAATCCGAACAAGTGGAATGTGAAGAACATTACCCTGGCATCACTCATTCCGGGCATGTTGCTGGTTGTGGAGGGCATGATCGTAATCCTGATGGGGATGAAATATTTTCATCTTGAATGGGAGAAGCTGCGCACCATGGTAATGCTGAACCTTATATTCAACAGCCAGTTCAGGGTATTGATCGTAAGGGAAAGGAGACACTTCTGGTCATCACTTCCGGGCAGGGAGTTACTTATTTTGAGTGCAGCAACTATAATCGGATTTGCGCTACTAGGCGTATACGGTATCTTTGTTCCATCACTAACGGTATATCAGGTCCTTGCTATTCTGGGATTCTCGGTCTTATTTACACTGGGTATCGATTTCCCTAAATATTATTTATTCAGAAAATTCGCGTTATAGTTGAGACATCGACAGGACAATGAACGTAAAGGATGTTTTCTGTAAACGATCAGGATTATTTCTTACAGGATTGGAATTTGTTCTTGTCGTTTGGATAGGGATTATTAATTACCGGACGGGGCCTGTCTTTTCTTCGTTGGCATTCTATTTAGTCCCCGTAATTATTATGATCTGGTATGTGGGGAGACCGGCAGGTTAATTTAAATGCACGGGTCATTTCATAAACTTTTAGGAATCGGAGAGTTATTGTACAATGACAGATTGTCATAAACAACTTCTGTATTAACCTTAAGCCAAAAGGTATTCTCTATGCGAATCTTACTGGTTGAAGATGACCTAAAAATTGCTTCTTTTATTGTGAAAGGGCTAAGAGCTGCGGGTTATGCAGTTGATCATGCCACAGATGGAGGAGAAGGCCTCCATCTGGCTTTAACCCAACCTTATGACACAGCCATTGTCGACATTATGTTGCCCAAACTGGATGGTTTGGCGCTTATTGAAAGAATGCGTAAAGAAAAAGTCAATACTCCCGTCATTATCCTGAGTGCGAAAGATTCAATTGACGACCGAGTCAAAGGACTCCAGACGGGAGGAGATGATTATCTCACTAAACCATTTGCCTTTTCCGAACTTTTGGCCCGTGTACAGGCCTTGATCCGGAGGGCAAGCGGTCTTGCTGAGCCAACCCGCCTGACCGTTGGGGATTTATCGATGAACCTCCTCACACGGGAGGTGGCAAGAGGGGGCAGGAAGATTGAACTCAAGCCGATCGAGTTTTCCTTACTGGAATATCTTATGCGAAGTGCGGGACGGGTCGTTTCAAAAACTATGATCATGGAACATGTATGGGATTACAATTTTGATCCCCAGACCAATGTGGTGGAGGCGAGAATCTGTAGACTGCGAGACAAAATCGATAGAGATTTTGACAAGAAACTGATCTATACTGTCCGGGGAGTAGGATATGTCCTTAAGGAAACGGATTAACCTTCCAAACACTCTCGCCTTTCGATTGACCCTTTGGTATGCCGGGGTCTTCACCATTTCGTCTTTTGTCGCTTTTCTCCTGTTTTACATCCTTGTCACCTCTTTTATCCAGGAGCGCACCGATCAGGAACTCCTAAGCCAGGTCAATCGGTTCTCAACGCTCCTTGTTGCAGAAGGGGTTGAGGCAGTCAAAGACGATGCCGTGATTGAAGCCCAGGCAGCCGGAATAAAAAAGGTGTTCTTTCGGCTCCTTTCCGTGAACGGGCAGGTCTTTTCCTCATCCAACATATCTTATTGGAAGGATATCGATGTTAATGAAACGGCCATAAAGGAGTTGCTTCAAGGCGGCAGCCATGTGTTCGAAACCATCACCTTCCCAGGCCACAAAGATAAAGTCCGGATGCTTTATGCCTTGCTTAGCCCCAGTATCATCTTGCAGGTCGGCCAGGCCATGGAGAGTTATTCCCGATTTCTCGATGCCTTTAAGGGAATTTTCATCACCACGATGACTTTCCTAATCATATTAGCCGCAGGAGTCGGTTGGTTTATGGCCCGGCGTGCAGTTTCTGGTGTGGAAGCAATCACCCAGACGGCGCAAAGTATCTCCGAGGGGACTCTGGGAAAACGGGTTCCTGTGAAAAAGAGAGGCGATGAAATCGATCAACTCGCAATGACCTTTAATCAGATGCTTGATCGCATTCAAACCCTGGTGACCGAGATCAAAGAGATGAGCGATAATATCGCCCATGACCTGAAGAGCCCGATTACCCGGATCAGGGGGATCACAGAAGTGACCCTCACCAACGGGAAATCTATGGGTGAGTACGAAAACATGGCGGCCAGCACCATAGAGGAATGCGATCGTCTTCTGGACATGATTAATACAATGCTGATGATTTCAAAAACGGAGTCGGGCGTGGATAGACTTTCGCTTGAGGAGATCGATCTCGCAGGTCTTGTCCGGCAGGCATGCGAACTCTTTGAACCCACCGCTGAAGATAAAAGGGTAACCCTGAGCTGTGATGTGCCTAACAAAAGCCATCTCGTTGGAGATAATCGGATGATTCAACGAATGCTCTCCAATCTTATTGACAATGCCATCAAATATACTCCGTCAGGGGGGAAGGTAAGTGTTTCGGTTTCAGGGAATGATGAAAGATACGCCGTAATCACTGTCAAAGATACTGGCATTGGCATATCTCCAAATGACCTTCCCCGGATTTTTGATCGTTTCTACCGATGTGATCAGAGTCGATCTACCCCCGGAATCGGTTTGGGACTCAGTCTGGCAAGGACTATCGCCCGAGCCCACGGCGGAGACATCATCGTTACAAGCCTCCTTAACCAAGGAAGTACTTTTACCATAACCCTTCCAACCCTCAAACCTTGAGAGATAAATGGCGGGGCGTAAGTTTAACTCTAAAGATGTCTCAAGCTCCTCCCCTTTGCCTGTTCAAATAGAAATAAAACCTTCCTCCCAACATTACCAATTCGTAATCTTCCGGTCATCTTCTCGTTAATTTCTTTTCTTAGAATTGAATATAAAAGAAAGGCTGGACCCAGCCTAAAACTAAAAAAGGAGGTTAAACCATGGAACAGAAAAAGCATTTCAAAAAAATCATTATCGCTCTCTTAATGGTAGGTGCCTGGGTTGGATTTGGGTATGGGATGTCAACCGCAGTCAAGAGCTCCACCACACCGAATTCAACAGCCGTAACAAATTCGGATATACAAATGATTCCGGCAAACTTTAGTGAACTTGCGGAGAAAGTTCGCCCCGGGGTCGTAAATATCCAGGTTGTTAAGAAAATAAAGAACATTGATTTTGGATTC
>JBAVGF010000071.1:0-11212 GCA_049684675.1 Thermodesulfobacteriota bacterium
ATTCTTTTCTTGACCGTGGACTCATGATCAACCCTCCTTTTAGGGTCAGTTATTCGGTAACATCCATTATGAGTCAACGATCCCTTTTTAATCAGTCTCTCGGTAACATTTTTTATGAGGCAATTCGTCTTGCCATTCTTGCATTGACAGATTAATTGTTAATACTTATAATACGGTCGCTATTAAATGGCGTCTTCGCGAGACTTGCTCATCACCCCTTGTTTGACAATTTGTTTTAGAAGCAACGTCGCATTCTTGTCTACACATTCTGGAGCAAGTCGCCCGGGCTTCGCAGAGAGTTATTTAGAAACCGTAACCGAAAACATACTGAGGAGATCTTTAAGCAAAGTGCAGACAAAATAAGAGGAGGGACATCTGCCGTGAGAGAATCAAAAGTGATGAGCACCAGAGAAGCCGTATCGAAATTCATAGAAAACGGCATGACCGTGGCTATCGGTGGTTTTTTCCACGGGATCTCTTATGCAATTACTCATGAGATCATCAGGCAAAAAAAGGCCCACCTGACAATTTGCCAACCCAGCTTTAACGAGCATGCAGATCAGTTGATCGGAGCAGGATGCGTCGACAGGATCATTTCAGCCTATGTTTGGATGGAGGTCTTCGGGCCGCTCTACTGTTTCCGGAGGGCCATGGAAAAAGGGATTCCGCATAAAATCGAAATGGAAGACTATACGAATTTCTCGATGATGGCGCGATTGATGGCAGGTGCTCTTGGGGTGCCGTATATTCCCCTGCATTCCCTAATGGGAAGCGATATGATGAAGCATTCAGCCTGGATGGGGGACGGCAAGGTAAAGTTGATAAAAGATCCCTTTGGTTCCGGTGTCGAACATGCCGTTGTTCCGGCGCTCGTGCCCGACGTCGGCTATTTTCATGCCCAAAGAGCGGATGCGGAAGGGTACGTCCAGATGTGGGGGATTTGCGGCGATTTGCCTTGGAGCATGCGGGCCTGCAAAAAGGTTATTGTTTCTGTTGAGGAGATAGTGGACCGTAGGGTGATCAGCGGGGATCCTAACAGGACTATCTTGCCGGGATACAAAGTTGTCGCTGTTTTGCACGAGCCGTTCGGGGCCCATCCGAAGAACATCCAGGGATATTATGATGTGGATCGGGATTTCATATTTAAGTACATTCGAGAATCAAAGCAGCCGGAAGACTGGCGTAAATTTATGGATGAATGGGTGTATGCGGTCAAGGACAGGAATGCTTACTCGGAAAAGTATATCCAAACGTTCGGACTGAAAAAATTCCTGAGCTTTAAAGCCAAAGACATGAGCTGCACCTCGGTGAATTACGGTTACTAAGGAGGGGATCATGAGTCCTTACCAAGATTTCACATTACAGGAATTGATGGCGGTCGCGGCCGCGAGAGAAATTAAAGATGGAGAAAAAGTCATTATTGGAACGGGGCTTCCTCTTCTTGGTGCAACTCTGGCTCAAAAGACTCATGCTCCGAATATGGTTGCCATTTATGAATCAGGGGCAATCGATTGTAAGCCTCTGGTGACACCATTTTCCGTTGCCGATTCCGTTCTTGCGCCCGGTTCCGCGATGCAGGGCGGTCTCATGGAAGGCCTCGGTATGGTTCATGCCGGAGATATCGATGTTGGTTTCCTCGGGGGGGGCCAGATCGATAGATATGGCAATCTGAATACGCACGTCATCGGAGATTACCGAAATCCCCAGGTGCGTTTTGCCGGAAGTGGCGGCAACAATGATATTGGCACCGGATGCAAGCGCACGATCGTCATGATGCTCCATGAAAAACGAAGATTTCCAGAAAAGGTCGATTTCATAACTACGCCAGGATTTCTCTCCGGAAGAGGCCAAAGAGAGAAACTGGGTCTGCCGGGCGGTGGTCCGAGCGTGGTTGTATCAACGATGGGCATTCTCCGGTTTCATCCCGAAACAAGGGAAATGTACCTCGAATCATACCATCCCGGAGTTACGATCGAGAAGATCAAAGAAAACACAGGCTGGGATTTGAAAGTCTCTGATCATGTCCGGGAGACAGAGCGGCCCACTCCGGAACTGATCCGCATTCTGAGAGAAGTACTCGATCCCACAGGCATTTTTTTGAAGAAAGAATAAAGCCCGCGCGGTTGGAGGGAAATTATAAAGGAGTTCTTTACAAGGGGTTTTAGACGTATTCCATAGGGAAGAACAAAACGAAGGACTGAGGAGGTGCCCTGTCATTGGAGTCGCCGCCAAGGACTAGGTGATTCCCAGGTAGCGTAACATGATGGCCGGGCTTTCCTTAAGTTCGGCGATTTTTCCGTGGTATTGAATGCTGCCTTTTTCAATGATATAGGCACGGTCGCTTAGTGGAAAAGAAAAGTGGGTGTTTTGCTCGCAAAGAAGGATCATCAGGCCCTCGGCCTTTAGATTTTGAATCTGCTCCCCTAAATCCTGAACCACCAACGGGGCCAACCCCTCGGAAGGCTCGTCCAGAAGCAGCAAGTCGGGATTGCCCATCAAGGTCCGGGCGATGGTCAGCATCTGCTGTTCTCCGCCGCTTAGCGTCCCCCCCAACTGATTTTGACGGGTTTTCAGGATCGGGAAAAGATGATAAACCCGCTCAAAGTCCCATTGAACTCCTCGCACCTTCCCGGGTTTGCGCGCCACGTCCAGATTCTCCCATACGCTGAGCTTGGGAAAGATGCGCCGATCCTCAGGGACAAATCCAATCCCCAAGTGTACAATCTCATTGCCGGGCCGGCGAGTGATCGACTGGCCATAAAAACTAATTTCACCCGAGCGTGGAGGCGTAAGCCCGATAATGGACCGCAAAGTGGTTGTCTTGCCGGCACCATTCCGACCCAAGAGGACCACCGTCTCCTTCTCATCGACACCCAGCGAAACCCCGAAAAGGATGTGACTCAAACCATAAAAAGTATGGATCCCCTGTACCTCTAAAATCATTTTCTTTCACCCAGGTAGATGCGCTGAACTTCATCATTCGCCCGAATCTCGTCGGGCTTCCCTTCGGCGATGAGGGCTCCTAAGTGCAAAACCCGGATCACCTCGGCAAGAGCAAAGACCGTCCCAATGTCATGCTCGACGAAGAGCAAGGTAATCTCCCGCTCCCGGGTGATCCGATCGATGAGGGCCATCGTGGCCGCAGTTTCGTCAGGAGACATCCCCTGAGTAGGCTCATCCAAGAGAAGAAGGAGGGGATCGCCGGCCAAGGCGATTCCCAACTCCAGCCGTTTCTGGTCCCCGTGGGACAGGGTTCCGGAGATCACTTCCCTCTGTCCTTGAAGGCCGATATTCTCAAGAAGCCTCTCGGTTTCTTGCCGGGCCATCTTTCGAGCCGGAGAAAAAATCATCTTCGACTTTCTCTGGACCGCGAACAAGGCCACCTGAATGTTTTCGAAGACGCTCAACATTGGAAAAATATTGACTCTCTGGAAAGAACGGCTGATCCTTTTCCGGCAAATGCGGTGAGGAGGCAACCCGGTAATTTCTTCCTCCTGAAAGTAGACCCGCCCTCTATCCGGGTGCAGATGGCCTGTTAAAAGATTAAAGAGGGTCGACTTCCCCGCACCGTTCGGCCCGATGATGGCGCACCGCTCCCCTCGCTGAATGGAGAAGGACACGTTATGGACGGCCATCAGCCCCCCAAAGGACTTGTTGAGCCTCTCCACCCTTAGAATCATCGACCCTCTCCTCTTTTAGCGCCTATAGCATTCAGGCGTCCCATCACATACCCGCTGAAGCCTCCGGGGAAAAAGAGAACCATCAAGGCCAGCAAAATTCCCAGAACGAAAGACCAATATCGAAGATAGCTCGTGACGATTTTGTCCAAAAAGACGAGGAGGATCGAGCCCACCGCCGGACCGAAGAAATGGAACATCCCTCCTAGAAGAGTCACAACCAGAGCCTCTGTCGACTTTCCCCAATGCATGAACGTGGGGAAAACATTGTGATTGAAAGCCGCAAAGAGCGCACCCCCGATCCCCGCAAAACCCCCCGCGATGACAAAGGCCATCAAGCTGTATAGACGGACATTGATCCCCATAAACTCGGTTCGCAAGGGATTGTCCCGCAGAGCCTGAAGGGTCTTACCGAAGGGAGAATCCATAATCCGCTTCATTCCCCAAAGAGACAGAGCCAGCACAACTAAGGCAAAATAATAAAACCGCTGCGTGGACTGTAGAAGCGGAGGGAAGGGAATTTCGGTGATTCCATTGTCCCCCCTCGTAAATCCATACCACTGGAGGGCAACCGCGAAGACGATCTGCCCAAAAGCCAGGGTGAGCATCGAAAAATATATATGCGAAAGACGCACGCAAAACCACCCGATGATCAGCGCCCCCAAGGCCGAAAGGATCGGCGCAGCGACCATCGCCAGGAGAAAGGGCGCTCCGGCTTTTGTCAAAAGCAAGGCATAGGTATAGGCCCCGATTCCGTAATAAGCTGCATGCCCGAAACTGACCATTCCGCCGTAGCCGATCAGGATATTCAAACTGGTCGCGAAGATCGCCAAAGCCATCACCTCCACCATGAGGCTTACCCAAGATTCGCCGATGAATAGGGGAAGGAAAATTAAGAATACCAGGGCCAGAACAGGTCCCAAGGGACCGGGCCCAAGAAGTTTTAACACGAAGTTTTTCACAAAATTCCTCCCGTCAATTTTCTGGTCTTCCTAAAAGTCCCCAAGGGCGGATAATCAGTACCAAGGCCATCAGGACAAATGGAAAAATAATCGCCATCCGCGGCAAGAAAAGGATCCCAAAGGCGTTAAACTGACCGAAAATAAAGGCCCCTAACAAAGTGCCCCAGAAACTTCCCAGCCCCCCGATCACCACCACGATAAACGACTCCACGATGATCGATACGGCCATCCCCGGAGAAATTGCTGCCTGGGGGGAGATCAAAGCCCCCCCCATTCCACCCAACCAAACCCCGAGAATGAATACCCGGTTGAATAAAACCCGTACATTTCCGCCAAGAGCCAACATCATCTCGGCGTCGGAGGCGGTGGCCCGCATCATCCGCCCGATCCTGGTTTTTTGCAGAAGCAAGTATAAACCCACTAGGATCAAAGGGCCCATGAGGATCAAAAAAAGGTCGTAATGGGGAAGAGAGCGATTGAGAATGTCCAATTTCCCTGATAGAACAGAGGGCATTCCGATGGATTGAAAATCGATCCCCCAAATCATCTTGACCACATCATCGAAGATGAGAATGAACGCATACGTGAGGAGAAGCTGATCCAAAAGGTGCCGGGAATAGATTCTCCTAAGGACATTTCTTTCGATCAGCCCTCCGATCCCGGCCACGGCAAGAGGCCCTAGGAGTAGGCCGATCCAGAAATTCCCGCTGATCTGCGGTAATAGCGTAACCACGGCAAAGCAGAAATATGCCCCCAACATGTAAAAAGAGCCGTGGGCGAAGTTGAGGATGTTCATGGTCCCAAAGACCAGCGAAAGACCCGAGGCGATGATGACCATGAGCATCCCCTGACTCAGACCGCTGAGAAACTGCATAAAGAACGCAGAAAAATCCATGCAAAACCCTTATCCCTTATTTCTTGGCCCTGAGCTCTTTGATCTCTTCCTCTGTTTGATAAACGAGGGCGGGGTCATAGGCCATTACATCCTGCAAAATGGCAAACGGGTATTCAGGGATAAATTTGGTAAACCCATACCAGAAGGGCCACATCGCCTGATGGTCGATTTTGCGAATGGTAAGATTCCCCACCGGCGTATCGACTTTGATGGTCTCCAGAGCATCAACCACTTTTTCGGTGTCTGTAGATTTAGCCTTCGCAACCGCCTCGGCGAGGGAATAGACGATGGCATATCCCCCCGCTGCACCCACTCCGGGGTACATTCCGGTTTTTTGATTGAACTTTTTGACAAAATCATTGCTCTTGGGGGTTTTCAGGGCCCAGAAGGGATAATGGCTTCCGCCCAGAATGCCCTCTGGCATATCCTTTCCCAGCGCCAACGCTGCCTCTATGTTGCCATGGTCTTGACCGATATCCTTAATTTTGTCGAAATAGCCCATGGCTTTCCCCTGTTTGGCGAAGGCAATCCAGTCGCCGCCCCAGTGGCTGCTGTAACAGATTTCAGCTCCTGAAGCCAAGATCGCGGAGAGGTAGGGTTTGAAATCTGGAGTCCCCAGAGGGGAGTATGCTTCCTTGACCAGTTCAATGTTTGGCTTGAGCCTTTTCAACTCCGTCCAGAACTCTTTGATAGAACTGTGGCCATACTCATAGTCAGGGCCAATCAGATAATACTTGGTATAAGGAAGTTCAGCGGCCCGCCGGGCAGCGCTACGGCAGTAAGCGGAGTTATTCGTGCTGATGCGGAAGACGTAGCGATGCCCTTTTTCTGAAGTGATTGCCGTGGACTGAGCCGTAGCCACACAAAAGATCTTTTTCTGCTCTTTAGCAAAACCGGAGATCGCTAAAGCAACAGCGCTGGAGACGGTCCCCATTAAATAATCGACCTTTTTACTAAGAACGAGGTCTTTGGCCTCCCTAAGGCCATCATCAGGCTTGGTCTTGTCATCTCTGGCGATAATCTCGATTTTTCGTCCGAGAACCCCTCCCTTGGCATTGATCTCCGCGGCGGCAATTTCCGCTCCATCCAGGCAAGGCTTTCCGTAAACACTTCCAGCACCAGAGAGAGAATGGATGTAGCCGATCTTGATGGGCTCGGCTGCCTGAGAAAAAGACGGGAAAAACAAAATCACCAAAATCATTCCGATTACCCCAAATAGTCTTCGCTTCAACATCGTTTTCCTCCTTTTCTTAATGTATGATACTTCCCGGCGGCTGGGCGGAACCGAATGATTCGCCAGCTCGCCATTTGACCAATATCCTATCTTCCCTTTCTCATCACTCTATAGCATTTCTAATGCAAATTCATCTTACCCTCTTATTGCTCCTTACAGAAACCTTCAAAATCTTCGTAACACCTCCCTTCCGAAATTCCTTTAATATTTTTACCTTCCGCGACTCCATAATAGTCAACGGCCAAAGAAGGTAGTCATTGCGAGGAGCGAAGCGACGAAGCAATCCCGGGCAAAAACGATGCCTGGCCGTGCCGGAAGAGGTAATTACGTCCCATATACCCCTCAATTTTGAAAACTGTTCTTCATCACACCTTTAACAGGACAGCCTCTCCCTGTGACAGGCCTCCGCAAATGGCCGCCACCCCATTGCCACCTCCTCTTCTCATCAGTTCATATTCATCCTCCACTGTGTCTACTCTTTTTGGAATCGCCATTCAGGTTCATCACGGTTCTCGGTGGCGGTCCCTGACAGATCTTTACTTTCCCTTGAATTGAGGCCTCCTCTTCTCCAGGAAAGCATTCACTCCTTCAACCCGGTCTTCTGTTCCAAAGCAATGGGAATAGCACCTTGCCTCCATGGCTAAGCCCGTCCTGAGATCGGCCTGATTTCCATAGTTCATTGCTGTCTTCGCCATGTGCAATGCAACCGGACCCATACCGAGCAGTTTTTCAGCTGCCTGTGTCACGGCACTATCCAGCTCCGACAGGGGAACGACTTGATTAACCAATCCGATGCGCAATGCCTCTGGGGCGCCGATTCGCACGCCCATAAGAATGAGTTCCTTAGCCTTGCCTATGCCCACAAGTCTTGGCAAGCGCTGGGTCGCGCCATAGCCGGGGATGATGCCCAGCCTGAGCTCTGGTTGGCCCATGATCGCCGTTTCGGCAGCTATGCGAATATCGCAGCACATGGCAACCTCAATGCCAGCGCCCAGAGCTACACCGTTGATTCTTGCAATCACGGGCTTTGGGAAAAACTCGATCCGGGTGCACACTTCCTGACCCTTTGGCGCCTTATCTGCCCATAAGGGATCACTCGCCATGACGGAAATGTCGCCGCCCGATATAAATGCCTTCTCGCCGGCACCGGTGAGTACGATCACCCGTACGTTCTCATCAGCCTCAATATCATTCAGTGCCCTATCGATCTCCAGCATTGTTTCGTGACGGGTAGCGTTCAACACATTCGGCCTATCAACAGTAATGGTCGCAATCCTCCCCTCTTTCTTCACTCTGATATCTTCATAACTCACTGAAAATTCCTCCTCTAACAAGGGATCTTTCTGAATAGCCTTTTTATAAAAAGCAATTGCTTTCCTGTATGCCTTTCCTTTTCATAAAGTTTCGCGATCTTATGTATAAGGTCAATATATCTTCCCTTGAATTCCTCCCTTTTTATTTCAATCCATTGACAATATAAATCCTCCGGAAGAAAATCTCCCCGATATTGCTCCATTGCTTCAACATGCAGTGAAAGGGCGCCCCTGATGTCCTCCTCTTTTTCTTCTCCTTCTTTGAGGAATGAAAGAAACTTATCGATGTCCAACTTGCATAGCTAGCCATTGTGGGTAGTATCTATATCAAGGTCCATCGAATTTGTCAAAAAGATAATCCGAGTGGTTACCTTAACCCAAAGGCACAAAAATTAAATTTATCACCTCTTTTCAGTTGGAATCACTTTCATGGGAAGTTTAAAAATAGAAATGCCGAGATATCAAAGGCCATCCTTTGGCAGCTCGGCATCTCGAAAACGCCGCTTGCTGTCCCTCCTCACAAAGGGCTGACTTTGCGCGTAAATAAGGAGACAGTATGAAAGTGGGGTATACGATATCTCGGAAATGAAATTATTGTCAACTAAAAACGACATTGCGAAAATTATCTTTTTGAGGATTGCCACTTGAAATCTGGTATAGTGATATAGATTCTTACCTCGGGGAATTCAGGAAGTAACACACACGGCAGGAGTGAGAAGTTCCCGCCTCCGATGGCCCGATATCTTGCCACTATCCGTACCTGCCAAAAGGTTTCGATTTGAAAGACATATCAAAACTTTAAGTCGGAGGATAATGATTACCTATCGATTACTAATTGCAATCGAGCATGCTTTACCAAATTGGCCCCTCGTGGATTTCAGGAAGGAGTCGGTGGTTCATTTTATTTTCATGAAGACGAAAATAAATTCAGACCTTACGAATCAAATCGCTGATGGTGGTTGAGCTCAGGTCTTTCAAAAAATCGTAGAGTAATTCTGCTGTTCTTTCCACATCGGACCATTTCACCAGCTCGGCTGGCGAGTGGCTATAGCGACGGGGGATATAGAGCCCGCCGCATGGAATACCTCTTCCTGAGGTATGAATGGTGGAGGCGTCCGTCCAGGTCCTGAAAATATCCTTCTGATGTGAAATTCTATTTTTTACCGCTGTGGCCATGAACCTCTGCCTGATTTTTTTTGAATAGAGGGTCCCCCATCCCAGGGCATTGACGTCCATAGATCGGATGACCGGTCCTTTTCCACATTCCGACGTCGCCTGTTGGGGCGGAGTAATAGGATCGGAAGCAGGGACGGTGTCAATCACAATCGCCATATCAGGTCCGAGTGTCCGGGCCGCCACCTTCGCCCCCCGTGAACCTACCTCTTCCTGCACAGCTGCAACGAAAAACAGCTGATAATCTATCTTTCTCGCCTTCATCCTCTCAGCCAAATCAATCAGAATCGCGCAGCCTGCACGGTCGTCAATGGCCTTGCTGATCACCGTATCCTTGCCAACTTTTTGGAAATTGGAATGGAATACAATGGGGTCCCCGATTTCAATTCCGCGCCTCCCGACTTCTTCTGCACTCTCAGCACCCACATCAATCCAGAGATCTGAAATGCTGATCGGACGCTTAAGGTCTTCGGACGTCAAAAGGTGGCGGTTTTTCACTCCCACCACACCCGTATAAATTCCCCTGTCTGTGCAGACATCCACCTTGGTGCTGAGAAGAACCCTTTCGTCAATCATACCATTGAGGTCAAAATAGATATAGCCCTTTGGGTCAACATACTTGACGAGCATACCCACTTCATCTAAATGGACACAGACCATCACCGATTTTTTACCCTTTCCGAGCTTTCCGATGACATTCCCCATGGGGTCCACCGAGACATCCGGGAAACTTCTTTTCAATTGCTCGACCATCAGTTCGATCACTCTTTCTTCGAATCCGCTACCCCCTGGAATCTCTACCAATCGTTTGAAGAGATCAAGCATTTTTCCCCCTCTACCCATAGCCCCTGTCCTCCTGCCTGTCCCGCAGAGAAAGGGTTTGGCAGGTAGGACAGGGGGCATGAGTTTTAAACTAATCGAGTTATATCCTCAGCAACTTTGGGATAATTCTGCAGCATGATGACGTCATGCCCCGGAAAGATAAAGTCCAGGGGGGCCTTAGCCCTCAACTTATCGTAGCTTTTCAACCATGCGATCATGTCCGTGATCAGACAACTGGGATTGTCTTCCTTGAAACTCCTTGCGATATGGGCACAATCCGAAGCGACAATGGCTGGACCCTTAGCCGTATTGACCATGACAGCTTGGAGACCGATGGTGTGGCCAGGGACGAGAAGAAGCTCCATGCCAGGCATAATCTTCTTATCCCCACTGACCAGCTTCAACCGTTCTGTTCCTTCCAAAGCAGCAAGGGCCTTATTAGCCAATGTATCCGTTATACCCACAAAAGAGCGCCTTTTGCCTATCGGGTCCTTGATCCAGAAATCGAATTCCTTCTTTTGGACGTAGAAGGTAGCTTTAGGAAAGGCCTGGGGGAACATCTCCATTCCTCCCACATGATCGAAGTGTATATGGGTGATGATAACCTTGGTTACATTCGAAGCATTCACTCCAATCCTTGCCAAGACATCGACGGGATTGACATAGCCCTTGAGCTTCCGTTTTGTCCCTTCCGTGATGCCGGTTCCTGTATCCACAATTATATTTTCTCCCATTCCCTTGATCACCCAGAGATAGTAATTCCGGTCAATCTCTTCGTTCCATCCTTCATTCCAGAAAACCATTGCCAGCTTGCTTGTAAAAGGGCCGGCATATTTTAAAGCGTAAATCTCATAAACTGGGGCGGGTTCCGCAGCCTCCGCGGAAGCGCCGTTCTTAGAAACGATAGAAGATATTCCTTCACTCACGGCGACTGCTCCCAGAACCGCGGCACTCGATTTCAAAAATTCCCTCCTGTTAACCTTTGTCATTTCATCCTCCTTTCTGTGAAAAGATGCCTCTTCATCTAATTTGGGTTTCCGATCTTCCAATTACCACCTCCTTTCTCAACGGGCCATTATACTCGATTGGGGAGCGGGAAATCAAAAGGTATATATCACGTAAGAACCCGGCCCAGT
>JBAVGF010000072.1:0-1620 GCA_049684675.1 Thermodesulfobacteriota bacterium
GGGATAGCCAAGATGGTGAGCATGGGGAATAAACTGGACCTCAATGAGATCGATTACCTCAGATATCTCATCCAAGAACCCCAGACGGAAATCATCGGTCTTTACCTGGAGGGCCTTGAAAGAGGAAGGGAATTAATTGAGATTGCCCGATCCACCTCCAAGCCGATCATCCTCCACAAGGCCAATATTGGAGAAGGAAGCCACCATATCGCTAAACTTCATACGGCGGCCCTGGCGAACGACGATCGAGTGGTCGACGCGGCATTGAGGCAGGCGGATATCATCAGGGCAAGAGATTTTCGATTCTTTGCCAGTGCTGTAAAGATCCTCTCCCTTCCGCCCATGAAGGGAAATAACCTGATCGTCCTTTCGCGCTCCGGAGGCATTGCCATCGTAGCGGCTGATTCTGCCGAACGCTATGGCTTCAAGCTTTTTCCCTTAGCAAAGAGTTTTACAGGAAGAATTCAAAGCTACTTCAGGGCAAAAGTCATCCAACCCACCAATCCTCTCGATCTGGGGGACCTTTTCGACTTCGACCTGTATACGAAGATTCTCGATCAGGCCCTAAGAATTAAGGGTGTGGACGGAATTCTTTTCCAGCATGGCTCCGCCGGAGAGGAAAAAGAGCCTTCCCGCAGGTTGATTCATGCGGTAAAGGAACTCTCGTTCCGTCATCGAAAGCCGGTGGCTCTCTGTTACTTTACCGAAGAAGAAGAATTGGCCTTTATCAAGAGGACTTTCGACTATCCGATCTTTACGGAGCCGAGCGAGGCGCTCAGTGCTCTGGCCGTTTCGAGGGAATACTACCGGAAGCAAAACGTTTTGAAGGAAAAGCCGATTACCTATCGGGTGGACCGCGGCCGGGTCAAATCGCTTCTTCAAACAGCTCAAGGAGAAAAGAGAGATCTCCTCCTTCCCGAGGCTTACGAAGTTCTCCGGGCGTACGGCATTCCAGTGGCAGATTATCAAATCGTTCGCCAAAAAGAGGATTTAAAAAAAGTGATGAATAAGATAGGGGTTCCTGTTGCCCTTAAGATCGTCTCTCAGGAAATCTCCCACAAGTCTGATGTCGGCGGGGTCGTACTCAATGTCAGCCGAGAATCAGAAGGAGAGGAAGCTTATGACAAGATGAAAAGACTTGTAAAAGGACCTTCCGCTGAAGTATTGGTTCAGAAGATGGTCTCAGATGGAAGGGAGGTCATCTTAGGGGCAAAACACGACCCTTCTTTCGGTCCGGTGCTTCTTTTTGGATTGGGAGGAATTTATGTAGAGGTCTTCAAGGAGATTTCTCTCCGCGTGGCTCCGATTAATCGTTCCGAGGCCGAGGAGATGATATCGGAATTGAAAACATCGGCCATTCTCAAAGGCGTTCGAGGGGAAAAGCCTCTGGACATTAAGGCCCTGGTTGAAAACCTTCTCAGGCTTTCCCAGTTGATGGTGGATTTCCCAGAAATCGAAGGGATCGATATCAATCCTGTGAAGGTCCTTGAAAAGGGAACCGTTGCCGTGGATGCCCGGATCCTCTTGAACAATGCGCAGAGCACATCGCACAATACTCAAAGCTGAAAGGACAAGGATTAAATCCGCATCCGAAATTCTCCATCCGCGATAGAATCAGAT
>JBAVGF010000073.1:0-12891 GCA_049684675.1 Thermodesulfobacteriota bacterium
TATTGAATGTTTCGACCTCTCCTCGAAAGGTTCAGATTCTTCGAATCGAGATATGAAGCTCATCTACCGCCTGACGCGCCATCTCATAGGCGATGTGACTGGAGGCAGGGTGTGTCGCTAAGGCCCAGGCAACGTGGGGATAGGGTTCCGGGTCTGGAGGGGCGACGAAGCGGGCGCCTTCATGTGTGGCCAAGCCGAGTTTGAGCCCATCGTGCTCCAGTTGAGCCAGCTCGTTTCGGGTAGGCAGGTCTTCTACGATCCCATGGTAGTAACAGCAGCGATAGGCGACCGCGGCAAAACGGCTTTCATCGCGAATCAGCTCTGGTTCGATTCCCAAGGCCAGCTGTATTGTCTGGAAAATTCGTTCCTGATGCGTACGGACCTGAAACAGATCGCTGAAGGCCTCGTCCCAGCCGAGCCGTCCGTTTACCTCGACGACGCAAATCTCGTGACCGCATACGCGCATTTCGATAGAAAAAGCAGAATCGCCCAGGCCCAAGGTATCAATGATCGCATCCGATACGGCCTCAATCGGTTCGTTATCCGAGCACTCAGCAGGGAAAAGATAGCCCTCGATGAAGAAAGGAGGATTTACGCTTTGAACCTGCTCCGTGACACCAAAGGTGAAAGGTTTCCTTCCAATGATCAGCCCATCCGTTTCGACGAAATCGCCCCCCAAAAAAGACTCGACCAAGAACTGGCGCCTCGGGTCGCACCCTAGATCCACTTTTCCCGCCTGAGAGAAGCCAATGAGCCGGGCCACGTCAAGGGACTCAGACAGTCCGACGCCTATCCGTGCGACCGCTGCATCAATATCATCTTCGCTGCAGACCAGCGTCACCAGTCGCGACATCGTTGAAATGACGCATTTCAACACGAGCGGGAAGCCAAAGTTTCGGCTGAGACGGCGGACGTCCTTGGCACTCTCACCCAGGGCAAAGAGGGGGTTCCCAATGCCGGATCCCGACAGCGCAACTCGCTGCAAGTATTTATTCGAGCAGAGGTGGGCGGCTTCTACCGTTGGTCCCCTTAGGTCAAATTCGCGAGCCAGGAGGGAGCCGAGGAGCAGCCCCCTTTCCGACTGCATGAAGATGCCGTCGGGACGCCGCTTCTCACACCAGCGTCGCATAATTTCGTGAGTCCCGGCGAGGTCCTCAGGGGGCGGGACTTCGATAACCTCATTAAATATGTCTTCGTCATAAGAGGTCGGGTCCTCGGTAGCGAGTGCAAGCTTTAAACCGTCAATTTGCTGGGCGTACCGGGCCACCTTCCCGCACGAGGTTGTCCCATAAGCGGGGTAGAGCACAAGTATTGTAGGAATTGCGAAATCCTCCTTTGCAGGGTCCGAAACTTTCCTTGAGATCTATTCTCCCGGAGCCAACCGCAACCCCTTCGGCACGAAGTAACGTTCGGCCAAATCGAAGATCCCCTGAACACCCAGAGCCAGGCCTGCCGCCGGGATGGCCCCTTCCAGAATCAATGCCATATCGTCGAGGCGAATACCCGTGAGAATAGGCTGTCCATACCCGCCCGCTCCGATGAGGGCGCCGAGAGTGGCCGTACCCACATTGATGACGGCCGAGGTTTTGATGCCACTCAGGATCGCAGGAGAAGCCAGAGGAAGCTCAATCATCCACAGTCGATGGCGGTAAGATAATCCTAAGGCTTCGGCAGATTCGCGAATTTCAAGGGGGATAGTTTGCAGGCCGGAGTGGGTGTTCCTCACAATCGGGAGCAAACTATAAAGGAATAAGGCCGCGATGGCCGGGGCTGACCCGATTCCCAGCAAGGGTATCATAAAAACAAGCAGGGCCAGGGAGGGCACGGTCTGGATAATGCCCACCGCGCCCAATATGATCTGACCTTTCTGAGAGGATCGAGCCGCTAAAATGCCCAGGGGGATGGAAAGAACGATTGCCGCTCCCAGGGAGATTCCCACTAGCGAAAGATGCTCCCGGGTTCTTGAGATGAAATTTTGGACCCTTGATTCTTTCTTGGCCTGGACCCGGACGCCGAGTTCTTTCTGGAGGAAGACTGCCGCCGCAATGCTGGCAGGAACTTTATTTATCTTGGCTTGCTCATTCATCCCGATCATATCCGATCCCGAAATTTTCCCCTCTAACCCGAGCATCGCCCTGACTCCTTTGGGCCAGTGCCCGACAAGGTCGGAGCGGTAAAGGAGCACAGCCTCGTAGGTGGGGAAGAAATGCAGGTCATCCTTTAAGGTTCTAAGATGATAATAGGCGATCTCCGCATCGGTAGAGTATAAGTCCGTTACCTGAATGGCCCCGCTCAGTAATCCTACGTAGGCCAGCTCGTGTTCCAATCCGCGGACATCTTTTTGAGGAAGCCGGTAGGCTTGACGCAGGCCGGGCCAGCCATCCTCGCGATTCATGAATTCGTTGGCGAACCCCAATTTTAGTTGCGGGTGATTGCGCAAATCCGAGACCTTTGTGATGCCGAGCCGTTCGGCCAGGTCTTCCTTCATCCCGAGGGCATAGGTGTTGTTGAAACCTAAGGGCTGGCTCATGAGAATGCCGGAGCGGGAAAGATATCTCCGCATATCTTCCTCTCCTCGAAGACCTTCACCCGCCAATATCTCCCGGGTGATCGTTCCAGTATACTCGGGATAGACGTCAATGTCTCCTTTTAGCAAGGCGTCCCAGAGAATTCTTGTGCCGCCCAGTTGATCACGGTGGATCACGGGGACACCCTGGTTCGCCACCAGGAGAGTGACCATCTCGCCCAAAATCACACTCTCCGTAAATTTCTTCGATCCCACCTGAAAAGGGACCTGAGAATCGGCGGCCAACCCTGAATCGAAAAAGCAAAATATCAGCAGGACGAAAACGGGCGGTCCTATATTTATATTTGATCTCAAGTCAATTCCTTTTCTTGCCTCCGCTGGGCATGGATAAAGTGTGTTACGAAAGGATCTATCGGGGCATTTATCATTTCGTGGATCGAGCCCTGTTGTACAATTCGGCCTTCCCGCATCAAAACGATGGAGTCTCCAAAGTATTCGGCTTCATCCAGATCGTGGGTGACTAAGATGACCGTCTTACGTAGTCTTTGGAAAATCCGCTTCAGATCGGTTTGTAGATCGAACCGGATGATGGGATCCAGGGCTCCCAGCGGCTCGTCGAGCAGTAAAACTTTCGGATCCAACATCAGGGCACGCATCAGGGCCAGCCTTTGCTTCTGACCTCCGGAGAGCTGCACGGGATAACGGTCTAACCCATCCGGGGGAAACTGCGTCAGTTCCGCCAATTCCAAAAGGCGAGCCTCGATTTCACTTCTCTTCCGCTTGAGATAACGGGCCATCAGCGTGACGTTTCGGCGTGCCGTCAAATGAGGGAAAAGGCCGCCGTTCTGGATCACGTAGCCCATCTGATGGCGAAGTCCCGGCATATCCTGAAGATCCATTTCTCTTCCCTCGAAACGGATCTCTCCCCGGTCGGGTCGCACTAAACCAATGATGAGGCGTAAGAGAGTCGACTTTCCGCAACCACTGGGCCCGATTAAAGCCGTCGTTTTTTCGGCAGGGATTTGCAAATGGATCGATCTCAGAGCTTGAACTCTTCCATAAGCCTTCCAGCAATTCTGAAGTTGAATGACCGCATGGGGAAAGGAATTTGCGCCGAGCACGTGAGCCACTCCATAAAAAACCTTTTGACCATCCAAATTTCTACTCGGTACCATTCACTCCAAGCTCGACCAGAGAAAACCAGCCTTTGGAATCGGTGAACCACCTGGAAACGGACAACCCGGCCTTCCGGAAGAGTCGTTCGGCGTTTTGGCGGCTGAACTTTTTGCAGATCTCTGTGTGAATGGTTTCGCCTTCCTTGATTTCAACAGACAGTCCAAGGGCCGCTATCTGAGCTGTGATCTTACGCCTGGCCTTCAGGTGTATCTCCATACACTCCATTCCGGTGTTAAAGAACGCCAGATGTTCAAAATCTTTCGGATTAAAGTCGGCCTTCAGTTCCCTGTCGATGTGGACCAATATATTCCGATTGAAATCGCGGGTTACACCCTGCCTGTCGTTGTAAGCTGCCTCGAGAATCTCGACGGGCTTAAGCATGTCCATCCCGAGCAGGAAGCGGTCGTCACGATTCATGATCGCCCGAAGGCTTTTTAACAAATCGACGGCCTCCATTTCCGTGAGATTGCCGATCGTGCTACCGAAGAAAGTGATCAGCTTTCTGCCACGCGGAAGCACCCCCATATGCTGAGTAAAATCGGCCAGAACCCCCAGGATGACCAGGTTTTCATAGTCGTCCAGGAGTTCCTTGGCTGATTCAATCAGGCAGCTTCTGCTAATGTCAACAGGAACGTACCGGATCCGGCCGTGTTCGAGGGGATGCATCACATCCAGAAGTTTCCGGATCTTTCGATTTGACCCGCATCCCAGCTCGATCAAGTCTCCTCCTGCCTGCGAGAAGAATAGCATGATCTCGGCGGCGGACCGGTCCAGGATCGACAGTTCGGTCTTTGTGAGATAGTATTCGGGAGTTGAACAGATCTGATCGAACAGCTGAGAACCGCGAGCGTCGTAAAAATACTTGGCCGGGATGGATTTCTGTGTCTTCATCATTCCTCGTCGAATATCCTTGACCATTTCTTCGCGATGATCTCCGCTCAAGTAATTCAAGACTTCTAACTTTCTATTTTGAAGAGTAAGGACTTCCGAATTTTCCTGCCAGGCATCAGCTTGGCCGGTTTCAGGCATCCCGAATTCCATTTCACTCCGTCTCGCAGCCGTCCTGTTCATTTTGATATCCTCCCCTCCTCATCTCTTTTTCCGACCCAGCTGAATCGACCGAACCCTCTTCGCGGCCAAGAATAAAGAACCCCTCCCACAGGGCTGGGCTTTAAAAACCAAATTCTAACCCAGAACCGATATCCCGAAATCGTTAGATCCTGAATCAAGTTCAGGACCTGGTTCGGGATGACAAAAAGACGAGAACCAACCCATCCTGTCATGCTTCTGAACCTTGTGCTGAACTCGATTCAGTATTGTTTCAGCATCTGGTTTGCTTTTTTCTGCTTTCGGCAGACGCAGCTTTCATCCCCGTCCACAGGACTGGGTTTTCAGGTGCGATCTTAATAAAATTCTCGGCCTATCGGCAGGGTACGAAACGAACGGTCATCATGGACTCGCGGATCACTTCCTCCATCCGTTCCAGACTCTTGTCGATTTGTGCTTCCGTGTTACCGATGCCAAGAGATAGCCGCAAGGCGCAGTGAGCCTCTTCTTCCGTTAAGCCCATATTCAAAAGGGCATGGGAAGGCTTGGGAGAACCCGCGCGGCAGGCAGACCCCGAAGAAAGATCCACGCCCTTCTGATCCAGGGCCAGCACCATCGCTTCCCCTCGAATACCCGGCAAGGAGACATTCAGAGTATTGGGAAGCCTGTATTCCGGGTGTCCGTTGAGCTTTGCCGCAGGGAGCAGACGCCGGATACCCTCCCAGAGCCGGTTCCTCAGAATGCGAACCCGTTGGTTCATGTCAATAAGGCGCTCTTCAGCCAGCTCGGCGGCTTTCCCGACTCCTGCAATGCCGACCGTATTCTCTGTTCCGGCTCGCAGGCCTCCCTCTTGCTCGCCCCCGTGAACCAAGGGCTCCAGTTCAATCCCCTTCCGGATATACAGGGCGCCCACACCCTTGGGCCCGTGAAACTTGTGGCCAGACAGGGTCAGAAAGTCAATTCCCAGCGCTTCGACATCCACAGGAATCTTGCCGACGGCCTGTACGGCATCGGTATGGAAAAGGACTCCTCGTTGGTGAGTCATCCTGACCAGATCCGCGATAGGCTGCAGCGAACCCGTCTCGTTATTCGCGGTCATGATACTCACTAAAAAGGTGTCACCGGTCATCGCCTTTTCGAGGTCTTCGGGCCTGACCCGTCCGAATGAATCCACCGGCAGGCAGGTCACCGTGAAGCCATATTTTTCCAGCCAGGCGCAGATTTTCAAAATAGAAGGATGCTCGATCGATGAGGTGATTAAATGTTTCCTGCCGTTCCAGTTGGCCAGGGCCAGACTCTTGATCACCTGGTTATTCGCTTCACTTCCGCCTCCGGTAAAGACGATTCTTCGCGCCGTGCAGCCAAGCAGTTTGGCTACCTTTCTGCGGGCCTCCTCTATAGCTGCCTTCGCGTCCCTGCCCTCTCTGTGAATGGCCGAAGGGTTTCCATATCGGCTATCCATATATTCGTCCATCAGTGCTTGCACCTCAGGATCGGGATGAGTGGTGGCGTTATGATCCAGGTAAATCCGGTCTTCGACAGCCAACGGGGGCAATGGTGCCGGCGAAGAAACGAGGCTTGATTCTCCGGAATCGATTTCAACCGTTTCGCCGGATTCCGGAGCCTTAGCGACTTCACAGAGGAGGGACTTGTAGATGGGAAACCCCGAGATCGGGTCGTACTTCAGATCGGTGAGGTCATTGATGTTGCATTCCTGCCACGCCTTAGGGCCAAGCGGACCCCCGCCTCCCATGTTCGCATCGATCGCACCCCGCACAATGTCATCGGTAATAAGGGCCCGGAGCCGGACAGAGCCTCGGGGGCTGAGAAGGATCACTGCATCTCCGTTACGGATTCCCCTGGCCGCTGCATCCTCGGTGTGGATCGTTACCGTAGGCTCCGGGCGCTCTTTCACAAGTCCGGGGATTCCGTGAAACTGGCTGCGGAAGTCCGTGGTCACCCTCGATCCAGAATTGAACACCAAGGGGAACTTCCGGGCAAGATTGGGTTGGCTCAGAGGACTTTCGGAAGGTTCCGTATAAACAGGCAAAGGATCATAGCCGTGTTCTTCCAGGATCGTCGAGGCAATCTCGAACTTCCCGGTCGGAGTCTCGAACCCCGGCTGGCCATCTTTTCGCAGCAGCCCTTTTTCCCACTTCTTGTATTGCATCATGACTGTTTCCACTTGAACTTGACCGCCTGCAGCGCGAACTGCTTCGAGAGTAAACGGGGATCCCTTCAGCACATGCCTGAGAAGCTCCTCTTCGTTGCGCGGGTAAAGGTGGCCGTATCCCAGTCGCTCAGCCAGCTCCGTAAGGATGAAAAACGAATTCCGTGATTCGCCAACGGGCTCGATCACCTTCTCACGGATGCGGAAGAGTGGACCGTAGGTCATGTAGGAGTTGATTTCGTACGAGGTGGCCGCGGGTAAGACGATGTCGGCATAGGCGCAGTCAGCCGTTAGATTCACATCGATGCAGACTAAGAAATCAAGTGCACTCAACGTTTCTCGCCAGACCTCTGGCCGAGGCCAGGCCGTGATCATCGATGCGCCCAGGATGATCAGGGATCGGATCGGATAAGGCTTCCCTCTCAATACGGAGTCCGGCAGGCAGTTCGCGTGCGATTCTCCCCGGTACGCGCTGTAAACAGGAAATCGTTCCACCCCCAAGGCTTTTTTCGGATCCGGGTTGGGGACGTGTCCTTCCCGGTTGATCGGGAAAATATTTTGCCTCATCGCAAAACAACGGCCTCCCGGCACGTCTACTTGCCCGGCCAAAGCCCATAACGCCAGCGTCGCCCGGATGGCCTGAACACCGCTGTCGCTGTACTCCAGGCCTGAATACATTACCGGAGAAGCCCCACGGGCATTCGCAATCCTTCGAGCCAGGGAACGCACGGTTTCCCGGAGAACTCCGGTGATCGACTCCACAACCTCCGGCCTGAAGTGCTGAACGTACTGAACGAACTCCGGAAACCCCCGGGTCCAATTTTTGACGAAAGTTTCGTCATACAATTCTTCCTCAATGAGAACGTTGCACAGCCCCAGAGCCAGAGCGCCATCCGTTCCCGGCCGGATGGGAATCCACTCCGCATCCGCCTGCTTGGCCGTCTTGGTCCGCCTCGGATCGATCACAACAACCTTCGCACCGCGCTTGACTGCCTTCAATATTCGATTCAGATCCAAGGGGGGGCAATCCGTCGCCGGGTTCGCACCCCAAACCACGATCAGCTCCGCATTTTCTATGTCCGAAAACATATTGATGAGCATACCGCCCATGGTGACATGCGGGGCGATCATGGCGAAAGAGACATAGCAAAGAGCGCCGACGCCCATGGTGTTCGGAGATCCGAAAGGAAAAAGGACACTCGAGGCGGATGACACGGCGATATCCTTGGGTTGAAATACGTCGCACATGGCCAGTTCAAAGCTTCCCCGGCCGGTATAGATGGCTGTGGCTTCAGGGCCATGCTGACTCTTAATGGTCTTGAGTTTGCCAACGATTTCCTGGAACGCTTCTTCCCAGCTTATCCTCTCGAATTCGTATGTACCCTTCGGGCCCTTTCGGCGCAATGGGTGGCGAAGCCGATTCTCGGAATAGACGATCTCGCTTGAATGATCGCCGAGCTTGCAGAGTATGCCCAGAGGAGAGCTTTCATCAGCCCTGACCGAGGCTATTTCCCCACCCACACCATAACTGACGATCACCCAGCACCCTGCCGGGCAAATGCCGCACAAGGCCCGTCGTTCCCTTTCCTGTAACTGCATATCCGGCTAACTCCTAAAATTCGAAGATTCCATCGTCGATTTTTGCACACCGATGCCTATTTCGGTTAGACTTACTCAGATTGTGTACCAGAATGTCGTCAGAGATAAATGGGGAAAACCCTGTATTTCTTCGAGTAAAATCACGTATTTTCCCCTCAGGAGCGGTGTTCGACATCAAAAGTGGGATAGGGGCTCTAACTGAAATAGGCCATTGACACCTTCTCCCAAAATGGATAGATTTTCATCATAAGTAAAGAACCCCGCCCACAGGGCGGGGCTTTAAAACCTAAATTGAAAAACCCAAAACCGAGATCCCGAAACAAGTTCAGGATGACAGAAAGACCAGAACCGAATCACTACGTCATGCTGAACGTGTTTCAGCATCTGATTTATTTTTTCTACTTTCAGCAGACCCACGTTTCATCCCCGTCCACAGGACGGGGTTTTCAGGTGAGGTCTTAATGAATAATTTTATCTGAAAGAGGGACCAGCATGACCGGTGCAGAAAGCCTGATTCGTACCTTGATTGCTTCCGGTGTCGAGATCTGTTTCGCCAATCCCGGCACCACCGAGATACAGTTTGTCGTTGCCCTTGACAAAGTCGAGGGCATGCGTTGCGTACTCGGCATGGCCGAGGGTGTTGTCACGGGCTGCGCCGATGGCTACGCAAGGATGACTGGGAAACCCGCGATGACGCTGCTCCACTGCGGACCGGGTTTTGCCAACGGGATCGCCAACCTGCACAATGCGCGGAGGGCAAATTCGCCGATGGTGAACATCGTCGGCGACCAAGCCACCTACCATCTTCGATTCGATCCACCGTTGACCGCAGACACCGAGGGACTCACCCGTTCGGTGTCACACTGGGTGAGGACGAGCGGCTCCGCGCAGCAGGTTGCCTCCGACTCCGCCGCGGCCGTGCAGGCTGCGCGCACCCCTCCAGGGCAGATTGCAACGGTGATTGTGCCGGCTGATGTCGCCTGGGGCGAGGGAAGCGGCCCGGCTGCGCCGCTTGGGCTATCACCGCGGCCGCAGGTGGCACCGGAGGTGCTTAGGTCGGTGGCGCGGGTTCTCCGTTCGGGCGAGCCAAGCATCTTATTCCTCAACGGGCAGGCCCTGAACGAGCCGGGTCTCGTCGCTGCCCACCGAATTGCTCACGCCACCGGTGCGAAGCTCCGGGTCCTCACGCACGTACCACGTATGGCGCGCGGTCGCGGCAGACCGCCTGTGGACCGCATTCCGTACGTGGTCGACACGGCCCTCCGGGTTTTTGCCGGGCTCAAACACGCGATCCTCGTCGGCGCGAAGCCGCCTGCGGGATTCTTCGCCTATCCCGGAAAGCCCAGCCTCGTGACTCCGAAGGATTGCGTGATACACGTCCTCGCACGGCCGGAGCAGGACGCCGTGGGCGCACTGCAAGCGCTTGCCGATGAGATCGGCGCGCCTCGCGTCGTACCGATTAAGCAGGAAGGAGCGGAGCCGCACATTGCCAGTGGCCCCTTCGATTCGGCAGCTTTCGGGATGACGCTTGCAGCGCTCCTGCCTGAAAACGCGATTGTCGCCGATGATGCAGTGACTTCGGGCCGTCAAATCTTTCCGGCCACGTTCAACGCACCACCCCATGATTGGATCCAGAGCACCGGCGGTGCGATCGGCCATGGCTTCCCCTGCGCCACGGGCGCGGCTGTGGCCTGCCCTGACCGTAAGGTCGTCTGCCTCCAGGGCGACGGAGCCGGCATGTTCACGCTGCAGGCGCTGTGGACGCAGGCCCGCGAGAAGCTGGACGTGGTGAACGTTGTATTTGCCAATCGCGTGTACAAGATCCTGTACGGCGAGCTACGAACAGGTGGGGCGACGCCTGGACCCGCCTCAGACACCCTCTTCGATATCGGCCGTCCTGATCTCGACTGGGTTCGGATGGCCGAGGGCATGGGCGTGGAAGCGGCCAGTGTAGAGACGCTCGAGGGATTCGCCGACACGTTTCGCGCCGCCTGTGGCCGCAGGGGGCCCTTCCTGATTGAATTCCAGATTCAGAAGTGGAGTGGGGAGTCCTGAGCGGCCCGGGCAGAAGATTAAGGTTGGATAGAGGTAACTGGTCGGATGAAAAGATAGGCGAGATGCTAAAAGTGGTCATTGCGAGGAGTCCCGCTTTGGCGGGACGACGCGGCAATCTCAGGGATTGTTTCGCTTCGGTCGCAATGACGGCTCTATTCCAGTGCAAACTATAATATGCTTAAGGCGTAAATGTGCCCCTACCGTGAAAAAGTTGGCTATGCCCCGACCCCCCCTAGGCGGGGCGGCATGAAAAAAGGAGGGAATCCGATTGATCAAAAAATTATTTTCCTCTATTGCGGCGAGATTGAAACACCCTGTCAAAGTAGTTCGGGAGATCCTCTACGGATTGTTGTTCTATGAGACGGTTCTTGTATTGAAGAAGGAAAGAGGACACCTGGATAACCTCTTTATGCTGGTCATTTTTGGAGATGTGATCGGTCTTCCTTTGCTTCCCCCTTATTATTCTTTGCGACTCCTGCCCCATATCATTCCTTCTCTTGAAAAATGGAAAAGGAGGGTCCTGAGAGAAAAAGATGTGACCGACTTCGTATCCCATGATCTTTGATATTTCGGATTGCGAATTTCGAATTGCAGATTGGATGAAGCAACGCCTGAAAACCGAGGACCGGAGAGGCAGACGCAAAAAATAGTATGTACCTATTTGTTATTAATAATGGACATGAGAACCGTCCCCAAGAACACCCGGGGTAGAGAGGTAATATCAATGGGAAGATTTATGATGAATAGAAATCAAAACGTCAAGTTGGCATCGTTTTTGATGAATGCTATTCTTGTGTTAGGGACATTCTTTGTCGCTCTAAATCTTGTTGCCCCTTTTTTTGGGGTCAAGTTGTCTGTTTATGCCATAGTAGTGCATGGAAACTGGATTGCTACGTCACTCGTAGGGAAACTTTTTCTGAACCGCATCCGGAAAGGGCTTCCAATTAGGGTATATGAGCACGTACTAGGATGTTTAGTTGGCATCGTTAATCTCGTTGGGTTGCCCCTTCCATACCCGATTGGAATTATCATGAGCATCTTCTTCATTGTTGGTGCCGTTTTTGTTTACAGAGCCCAGAGGAGAAGGTTACAGAAGGCTGATCCAAGCGAGGCTCAGGTCTCAACGGGCAACAAGATTAAGCGAATTGAAGAGTAGTAAGAATGGGATATGAATTTTTTGAACGGCTTTGTTGATTCGGAGGAAGAATAAAATGTCATCAAGACCAAAACATGCACTATTAATCAGTATCACAGTTATCGCTTTGTTCTTTACGGTAGAATATATCTACGATACGAGTGGAAATCTAATATAACAGTGGCAAATTCGATGAGAGGGCGTTGCCATGATGGGTCATCAAGAAGGTTGTGATGAAATCTAAGTCCGCGACCGCAGCGTACATCCTGATTGGGTTGGGTATCATTTTCCTCCTGTCCAATCTTGGCTGGCTGCCGCCTCTTCAATCACTCATGGCTCAGTGGTGGCCACTCATTCTTATCATTGTAGGTGTTTTGGTGTTGATCAGACGCTCATCCGGTAAAAAACCGTAGATCGCTTCTTTGGGAAAACGAACTGGTCAGCCCCAGACGAGATATCCTATTCCTTCCCCCTCAATCGCCAAGTTGTTTCAGAACCTACACCCCCTCCTCCTTCACGGTAATCTTCAACAACATGCCCCATATTAAAGTGAGGATAAATAGGTTTTATTCGCATCCCCTTTCCGAGGACTCCTTCCTGAAGTCCTCAAAAGCGTATAGACCTTATCCATGCAATGTTTCAGATGGAAAGCCTCAGCCTCGAATTTTCATTGACAAAAAACAGTTGCATGGGTAGGATTCTCAGAAATAACCACTTGCGGTAGAATAATCGTTAGGACTTCTGAATGAGTACAATGAATAATCAACTACCTCTATCGAAACAAAAATGGGAAAAAGTCACTATACATCAAGTATATCATGCGTTTTTAAAAAGTGAATTTGAGAATTGTATTAAATCATTTGGACAATATGCTATGGCCAACAAAAGTCTCGTAGATAATCCAGATTTTGGTAATGAATCTCAAAACTGCAAACGTTCATTGCTGCTATGTTTTCGTGCACCATTACTTTTTCAAATACCTTGTTCCACAGTTTGGTACAAAGTTTCCTCATTGAACCAATCTCATATTAGTGAGTTAATAGTGATAGGTCGGTGCGGTTGGGATGACGAGAATGATCATAATGAACTATTAAATGTTGCTAAAAGAAAAACAGAAAAGTTAAATTCAAGCCCAGCGGGATGGAATGCGCCTATTCTTTGGGGGCATACAAAGGAAGGGCC
>JBAVGF010000074.1:0-2509 GCA_049684675.1 Thermodesulfobacteriota bacterium
TGCCTCTTCCACTTGTTCCCCATTCGTCTCTACTACAGGACGGCGCATATCGAAGTAGTACTCAGGATAATGCCACTGGAAAAATGTGCCGTCCCACTTCTCATAGCCCGACTTGGCCGGCAGGACATAATGAGAAAGAACCGCCGTCTCGCTCATGGCCACCTCGATGGTTACCAGCAGATCCAGCTTTGCAAAGGCCCTCTCATAGGCCTTCGTGTCCGCGTAAGAACGCAGGGGATTTGAGCCGCTGACGATCAGGCTGCGGATGCGCTGGGGAAGGTCGTTATCGATTTCTTCCGGCATCACATTGGGAGGGAAAACCCCCATGATCAAGGGGATATTGGTCATGACCGTCTTCCACGTACCCGGGTCTTCTTCTGGCGTGTGAGATCCCATGGGCATCAGGTGTCCCAAAAAGACATTGCCGCCTTTCACCCCTATTCGACCTGTTAATGTAAGCAAAATCAACTCTAAATAAGAATTAAGCGTGCTGTGGCGTCCCATTAGAATACCCAGATCGCTGCGCATGGCGGTTTTACGGGTGGCAAATAGCCGGGTGAATTCTTGAACAGCATTGACATCTAATCCACAAACGCGACAGTTGTCTTTCACATCTATGTTATCAAACCAGCCCCGGATAGCTTCGAAGCCGTCCACTCTGGTGGCAAGATAATCCTTGGCCACAAGCCCTTCCGTTAGCAAGATCTTGATCATCGCTTTGAACAGGAGGGCGTCCGTCCCGGGTCTGAGTCGTAGATGGATGTCTGCAAGCTTGGCTGTCTCCGTCACCCTCGGATCGACGACGGCCAATAAAAATCCAGGGTCCTTTTTCTTGTTTCGAAGAACCACCGGGGTATTGGGTATATCATGGCTCACCATGGGATTGGCTCCCCAGAAGACAAGGAGATCTGATCCTTGAATGTCGGGAAACGAATGCATATACTGGCGGCCGAATGCCTTCCCGCTCACCCAGAAGAAACCGGTAAGCTCCTGGGCCAGGGGGCTGTAATGATTCTTCGAGCCCAACCCATGCAAAAAGCGTACGCCGAAGGCGGCTTCAAAATGGCATCCCTGGCCACCTCCCCCCATGTAGGCAATGGAGCGAGGCCCGTGGGTTTGTACGACTTCTTTGAGCTTGGCGGCTATTTCATCCAGGGCTTGATCCCAGGAAATGCGTTCAAACCGACTCCCCACCCGTTTGAGGGGGAACTTCAGCCTTTCGGGGTTATTCTGAAAATACGCGATGCTTGCACCCTTTCTACATACGTACCCCTTTGACCGGGGGTTCTCCTTGTCACCCCTCACCTTGATGATCTTGCTACCTTCTGTGGTGACCTCCAGGCCGCAGTTTTGGCCACACAAAACACAAGAAGTTTTTTTCCATTCGCTCATGATCCGCTCCTTTTAATAAAATCGACTCATTTGGTGAGTTTGTCGCGATCTTCTACGCTGAGTTCCACGACGATATGTCCCCAGCCGCCGCACCTTACTCCAACATCAACGCAACCGAACCTATTGAACCTCATTTTATTGGGATCAATGCCAGCATAAATAAGCTCAGCTAATGCCGGCATGGCCAGGGCAACTGAATGTAAGGCGAAAATACAAACCCTGCTAGGTCCAAGTTTTGTTAAAAGGCTGACGCCGCGGCCGTCAAAGTAAAACTTGTCACCGGCTTTATGCCCACTGTCACAGCCATGTGATTCAATAACTTCCGCAACAATCGTTTTATTCAGCATGGCAGCCGTTTTGGATAAGACATCCTCATTCCTGGGATTCGCTCGGGATATCTTCATGTCCTCATCACTATAACCCAGGTGCCTCTGCAACATTTTCCAGGTGTCTTCGGTAATGTCCATGTTTTTCCTCCTCCCTCCTTACGTTATCTCCTTTCTCAATTCGCCTGTCCCGCGGATGGGCCATCAGTGACTCTTTCTATCCATCATATCATTTCTCCTCATATCGTGTGCTCTATTTGAGTCCGTATTCCTCAGTTACCATCTCTCTCATCTTGAATTTCTGGACCTTGCCCAAAGGTGTTGTTGGAAATTCCCTGACGAATCTGATATATCGGGGAAGGTGAGAAACGGGAAGCCTCTCTTTGCAATATTGACGAACCTCCTCCTCGGCGGCCGTCATCCCTTCCTCCAGCTTAATCCAAGCAGCCACTTCTTCTCCCAACGCCTTATCCGGGACTCCAAATATCTGAACATTCGAGATCTTAGGATGACGAAAGAGCACTTCTTCGATCTCGGTAGGAAAGACCACCTCTCCTCCTTTGTTAATCACCTCTTTTAGCCTTCCAGCCGTCCTTACATATTTGTTTACGTCCATACTTCCAAGATCCCCGGTATGGAGCCAGCCCTCGGCATCGATTGCATTGGCTGTGGCAGCAGGCATCTTATAATAGCCCTTCATATTAAAGCCCCTTGCACAGATCTCACCCACGGCCCCCGCATCCGTGGGGACTTCGTCGCCTGATATCGGGTCTATAATCTTTGCCTCCACA
>JBAVGF010000075.1:0-1680 GCA_049684675.1 Thermodesulfobacteriota bacterium
TCTCACGGGCGTGCCAAGAGTTGCTCCTTATCCGTCGCAACGGCACCCCCTCATCCTTCCCCGTGTCAGGCACGGGACAGGCTTATTGCGGCGCACATCACTGTAGGGAACGCATATATGCGTTCCCTACGAGGGATTTCGGGCGGCCCCGTAAACGGGATTTCGCTAAATCATGCGAGGAGGAAATATGAAGCTGAGATTATTGGGAATATTCTTGCTCATCAACATTCTTATCATCCCTTTGGTTTATGCAGAGGAAGGACCCCAGGTCGAGTTCTTCTCTCCACAGGGGACGGTGAAGACCGTTCGTCAGGTGACTGCCCGATTTTCAGAGCAGATGGTCCCATTCGGTGACCCACGAGGTCTTATCGAGCCTTTTGAAATTGCTTGTCCTGAAAAGGGAACCAGCCGCTGGGCAGATGGAAAGAATTGGGTCTTCGATTTTGACAAAGACCTTCCTGCAGGAATTCGCTGTGAGTTTAAGGTGAAACCTGGTTTGAAGGCCCTTTCAGGGAAAGAGATCGTAGGCCAAAAGGTCTTCTCCTTTTCCACAGGTGGTCCTTCGATTCGGGCTTCTATCCCCTATGAAGGATCGAGGTGGCTCGATGAGGAGCAGATATTCATTCTTACCCTGGATGCGGAACCGATAAACGAATCCGTGATTCAAAATGTCTTCTTCTCAGTGGAGGGCATCCAGGACCGTATCGGAATCAAAATCATTGAAGGAGGTCAGAGGAAAGAAATATTAAAAGCAAGATTCGGGTACAGGAAACCACCGCCCTTTCCTATGATCCTCATCCAAAGCAAACAGCGTTTTCCTTCAGATACAAAAATCAGTTTGATCTGGGGCAAGGGAGTCGTGACAAAAACCGGAGTGGCCACAGACCAGGATCAGATCCTTCGCTTCCAGGTAAGGCCTCTCTTTTCCGTCGAGTTTTCGTGCCAGAGGGAAAATCCGAAGGCAGCCTGCATTCCTATACAGCCGATGACGCTCCATTTCACTGCGCCCATTTCTGAGGACCAGGCAAATAAGATTGTAATGAAGGGACCTGATGGAAGAATATGGAAGCCCAATGTCAAAGAGGAGGCGAGCTCGGTCTCGTTTCAAAGTCCTTTTCCGGAGAATGCGAGTTTCGTGGTCGAGCTTCCTCCCGGACTTAAAGATGTCTCCGGAAGACCCCTTGTCAATGCGGACAAATTTCCCTTGACGGTCCGGACAGACAGATATCCTCCTTTAGCCAAGTTTGCCGCGCGGTTTGGAATCCTGGAACTGAAGGCCGATCCGATACTTCCTGTCACGTTAAGAAATTTAGAGGCTGAACTCAAAGCGAGAATGATGAAGCCGGACAAGGAGGAGGGCGTTATTGGAAAGGTGACGGGGAGAGTTCTCAGTGTCTCTCCTGAGAAGATAGACGAAGTCCAGCCCTGGCTGAGGAAGGTGGCTTCGGCAACAAGGGAAAAATCCCTTCTCAGTGATGAGAAGAAGGCAAGAGATTTTAAAGTTCCCAAGCCATCGGGTGCACGGGCTTTTGAGGTCGTCGGGATTCCGTTAAAAGACCCCGGCCTTTATGTCGTAGAGCTGGAAAGTGAGATATTAGGAAACGCGTTGCTCGGCTCACCCGGACCCATGTACGTTCCAACCGCGGTGCTGGTGACCAATCTCTCCGTCCATTTCAAGTG
>JBAVGF010000076.1:0-4401 GCA_049684675.1 Thermodesulfobacteriota bacterium
TCTCCCTTTCAACAACGCCCAAGCCTTACATCGTCCTGAACCGGACGTATCGAGGCATCGCATTGTGTAAAAGCCCGGAGGTTCGGTATGAGCCCCTCGGCCCGACCGCGAGTCGAAGTCTCGGATGAAGGCCCTGTCCTTTAGAAAAGGGAGTGGTAGGGTTGACTTTTCGTAACTTCAGTTATTAGATTTAAGCTGAAGGGGTCAGACGGATCGTCAGACCCGTTTCTATACGGAGAAAGGAGAAAAGAGATGAAATCAAACCGGTATTTTATTTATCTTATGGCCGCGATTTTTTTGGGAGGATTTGTCGTTGGATGCCACCATCGAACGGACCCTATGGCGGCGGCTGAAAAGGTATTCGTCAAGAAAATCGATAAGGCCGCAGGCAAACTTGATCTTAGCGAAGATCAAAAGGCGAAGTTGGAGGGATTAAAAGCCGAAGTCCGGAAGAATTTCGAGGAAGGTCGGAAAGAAAATAGGGAAGCCTGGATGAAGATCAAGGAGGAAGCAGCGAAAGAAAATCCCGACATCCAAAAGATGACCCCTCTCTTCCAAGGAATACTTCGGGATGACGCTCAACGCTTTAATAAAGCCTTCGATTTGCTGATGGGCTTCCAGAACAATCTGAATGATGCGCAGAAGAAAAAGCTCACCAAAATGATTTCCGAAAAGGTGAAGAAATGGGATTGAGTTAAGGATTTCGACACCAACTTCCGGCTTAGTACGAAGGATCCCGTCAAAAAGCGGTAAGCTTATGCCTCAATAAGCGAAAGGGATTGAAGTTAAATCTTCAATCCCTTTATTTATTTATCGCCGGTATTCCCAATAACCCGGGATCCAGGCCCTTTGCCGGCCATAGGGAGTCCATCTTCCTTCCCAGTGGCCTGGGATCCAAACTCTGTAGGGGCTACTGTAATAATAGCCCGGCCCATAGTAACTGGGCGGGGGATAATACCCTGGGGAGTAGAAAGCAGGGGGACCCACCCATAAAGACGGAGGGGCAACAAAAATCCCGAAATGGCCACGATGCCAAGCTAAGGCCGATCCGCTTGACAGAAAAATTGTCAGCAAAATCAGGCTAATCATTATAATACTTTTTTTCATTTTTACCCACCTCCCTAATCCTCTTCAACTTCACAATCACTCTCTTAAATTGTTACTACGTTTCATATCTTCCCTCAACAACTGGAAAGAACCTCCGAAGCATCTTTCTCTTTATTATATTTTGACGTATTGGGTGAGGAAATTATTCAATCCCTTTATCTTTATTCTGTCAGCCTCGCTACTGTGTCCGCATCAAGCTTTTTGATCACAGCCACGACAAGTTTCACGGCATGGTCAAAGTCATCTCGGTAGAGGATACCTGCATGGCTGTGAATGTGCCGGGTAGGAACAGCGATAACAAGATTGGGCACCCCTTGACGATGAAGATGAATCGCACCAGAATCAGTCCCTCCCCGTTCTAACATATCGAATTGATAAGGAATCTTTAATTTCTCCGCCGTATTCACGAAAAGATCCCGAAGCCTCAGGTTTGGGACCATGCTTCCATCCCTGATCACGATGACCGGGCCCTTTCCAAGTTTTCCCTGGGCATCGTCTTTCTTGACATCCGGAACATCCCCTGCAACGCCTACCTCCATCGTCAGTCCCACGTCCGGCTCAACCACCCAGGAGCTTGTCCGTGCCCCCCGAAGGCCTACCTCTTCCTGGACGGTACCGACACCGTACACCGTGTTCGGATGTTTTTCCCGGCCGAGACTCTTGATCACCTCGATGAAAAGCGCACATCCCACCCGGTCGTCGAACGCCTTCGCTAAATACGTCTTGCCGGTGCCTAAGACAGTGAAAGGGCAGATGGGAATGATCGGATCACCTGGACTGATGCCAAGTTCTTTTATCTCGGCCGAAGAGGTGGCGCCCACGTCGATGTACATGTCCTTCGGTTCTTGAAGCTTTTTCCGTTCCTCTTCCGACAAGATATGGGGAGGTTTCGAGCCGATGAGGCCGATCACATCGCCCTTCCGGGTCTTGATCACCACGCGCTGGGCCAGCATCACATGCCCCCACCATCCTCCGAGGGGACTGAATTTGATGAAGCCCTCATCGGTCACGAGCTTGACGATGAATCCAATCTCGTCCATGTGCCCTGCCAGCATAATCCTTGGTTTTTCTGCTTTGCCATTCTTCCGACACACGATGCTGCCCAGCCGGTCCTGTTCTATTGTCGTAATGTCTTGAAGATGTCTCCGAATGATCTCACGAACCTCCTGCTCATAGCCTGAAATGCCCGGCGCTTCAGTCAGTTCCCGTAGCAGTTCCATTGTCGCATCTGCCATAAATGAGCCCCCTTTCCATCGGTTTCTGTGTGATGATATGTCCGAAAATCTATTATACACAGAGAAGACAACAATTCAAAGAGGCCCTGTTGCTGTGTCCTTGATTAGTCGGGACGGGTAAGAGAAGGCGATCAGGAGGAGGTTTATCGTTCGAGGACTTTCTTTCCGGCACAAGCTCTTGCAGAAGCGGAAGAACAGGTTTTCTAAGGCTTATTCTCTTCTACCCGAAAAGGGGTACAGAGCACTCCCAGTCCCATTTTCTTTACCCAAAACCTGACCATGGTAACGGTTTCCCCCTCCAGGCTCACAATACTCGGGAGTTTCTCGACGTAAGTGATATCATCACTTTTAAACTCATAATAGAAAGGGCTGCTGCTATAAGGGTCCGGAACTAAGATGACCTTCTTAGGATCATAGGGATGCTTGAGGGGTGACCCGGAAAAGGGAACATGGGTTTTTTTCAACTCCTTTAAATTTTTTGGCATGGTACAGGTCTCTATTTCAAATTTCTTAACCTCCCGGGGAAAGTTCTTGATTGCCATTTCAGGCCTCCTTAGCAAATCTTCCCTTCCTATTCACTAAAATAGCACCCTCCTACTTTAAATTTCAACCTTCATGGTGCTTTGGCCACAAGAGACGTTATTTGCTCTGCCCATGTCCGGGGTAGCTCCCCTCCGAGGCATCATAAGGCCCTCGTTAAGGGCAAACAGGATGAGGCCGCGAGAAGATCCCGATACCCGGTTTCCCTTGAAACCGAAGCAGCCGAACCTTAAAAAGGTTGGGCCGATGAAGCCTCCTCAGGGACCCACCCCGCTCGGGCAATAATAGAACACATGCTGCCCCCATAGGCTCCGACACCTTCTTTCCCACAAAAGAGAAAAACTGGGGCGGGCAAGGGGTATCGGTCCATTGGTTATTCTTTTACAGGTTGGGCCTTTTAAGGGCGACTGTTTATATTTGGCAATAGGATACTCTTGATGTTCTGGGAGCATAAGAGGTAAAATAGCGCCAATAGGCTTTTGGAGAAGGCTTTGATCATGTTTTGGAAAAGGAAGCGTGTCGGCCTTGCCCTGGGGGGCGGGGGGGCCAGGGGGCTCGCCCATATTGGCGTGTTAAGAGTACTTGAGAAAGAGGAGATTCCCATTGATCTTATCGCGGGGACCAGCATCGGTGCATTGGTGGGCGGGGCCTATGCGAGCGGCAGCAGCTCAGATGAATTGCAGAAGAAGGCGGAGGAGTATCTAAACAGTCACGAATTTCGGTCTTCGGCCATAAGGGCTTTTGAAGCGGCTCACGCAAAGGGTGAGATAGGTCTGGCCCAAAAGATTGAGACCTACTTAAGAAATCATTTTTATCTGATCCAGGCCATGTTCAAGCCGGGCATACTTTCCAACGAGGATTTCCAGGCCACCATCGATTATTTCATTCCCGACATTGAGATTGAGGAGACTCGGATTCCCTTTCGGGCCGTGGCTACCGATCTGGTGAGCGGTGAAGAGATCACTTTTTCCGAGGGATCTCTACGCCAAGCCGTGATGGCAAGCTGCGCCGTTCCCGGAGCCATCACCCCGCTTAAGGAGGGAGAAAGACTTTTGTCAGACGGAGGCATCATCTGCAGGGTTCCCTGTTCCGTGGCGAGACAGGAAGGAGCAGACATTGTGATTGCCGTGGTAGTAGACCGGGGCATTGGTTCGGAAGAGCTGAGAAACGTCGTGGATGTCTATCTCAGGGTCAGTGAGATTATGGGAGAAAGGCTCAAACAATACGAACTGGCGAACGCTGATGTTGTGATCCTCCCAGAGGTAGGAGAATCACATTGGTCGAGCTTCTCCCAGGCTATGAACCTGGTTGACGAAGGCGAAAAGGCTGCGAGGGAGAAGCTTGACGAGATTCGTCGTCTCATCCCCGGCCTTAAAAAAAGGCTTAGACTTAAAAAGATTCTAAGATCGCTTTGAGTCCAACTCCTTCCTTCGAATACAGAATTTTCATCCCTCTTGTGCAAATAAATCAGCAAGAATGTTTCAACTCTCTCCTCTCCAATCAATCCCCCTCCCCTCTC
>JBAVGF010000077.1:0-11699 GCA_049684675.1 Thermodesulfobacteriota bacterium
CCGGCTGGGTCACGACACCGACCACTTTATCGGGTCCCTCTAAGAGGGAGTTCAGGGCCGGAAGAGCAAAGGATGGCGTCCCAAAGAAAACGATCCGCCTGGGCGGTGCGCTCAACGTTTTTCTTCCTTACGCTTTTCTTTTTTCAATTTATTCCGATAAATTTCTCTTTTCAGCCGACTCACCCTGTCCAATATCAGAACGCCATTGATGTGATCAACCTCATGTTGAAGCGCGATGGCCAGTATGCCGTCTCCCTTGATCTCTATCTCCAGTCCTTGTGGAGACAACCCCTTCACACAGACCCTTTCCTTTCTTTTCACATTTTCCAAGCAATCGGGGACACTCAAACATCCCTCCTCATGGTCGATCTCCCCTTCTTCCGATATGATTTCGGGGTTGATCAGGGCGAAGAAGCTGTGTTGGGGATCGATCGGACTCACATCGAGAACGATCACCCTCCGGGGAACCCCGACCTGGCAGGCGGCCAGTCCGACTCCACCCGCCCTGTACATGGTCTCCTTCATGTCTTGAATCAATCTTTCCACTTCCTCATCAATCTCGCTCACGGTCTCAGAGCGTTTCTTCAAAATAGGATGAGGATATTTAACGATTTCCAGAAAAGCCATCTTTCTATCCCCGACACTTTTTCTTCATATAAAATAACATAAAAACAGAGGGAATGGCCAACAGAACACCTATCGCCTGGGAGGTGGAAAGCAGATCTCCAAATAGAAACCCCCTCGGGTCTCCCCTGAAGATTTCAATGAAAAAACGGGACGTCGAATAGAGGAAGAGAAAGAGCCAGAAGATTTGGCCATCGAAGGTTTTCCTCTTCTCGATCCAACTTAAAAGGAAGAAGATTCCTAAGCCATTGGCCGCGTCATAAAGCTGCGTAGGATGAAGGGGGGTATTTAACCGAGCCAACGAGTCCTGATTTCTAAAAACCACCGCCCATGGAAGGGAGGTCTCTTTTCCATAACAGCATCCGGCAAAGAAGCACCCTATCCTGCCCAAAGAGAGGCCCAAAGCGATCAGAGGGGAAATCGTGTCAGCCGATTTCCAAATGGGCAACCGGTGCCATCTCATATAGCAGAAGGCAACCGTAACGGCCAAGGCAAGTCCGCCATAAAAGACCAGCCCTCCTTCCCATATTTTGAATATCTCCACGGGATGTTGGCGATAAAGATCGAAATTGATCAATACAAACAGCAACCTTGACCCGATAAAACCTGACAGGACCGTGTAGAAGAAGAGGTCCACGATGTTTTCAAAAGAAACCCCGATATTTGATTTTCGAATTTTCAAGGTGGCAAGGACCACCGCGGCGACAAAACCCAGGACGATGAAGAACCCATAGGCGTAAATGCGGAAAGTGCCGAATTGAAACAGAATGGGGTGCATACTTTGCAACGCGGAGTTAAGGGTTATGAGCTATAAATTGTGAGTCATGAATTAACGATAATCCTCATTCCTCTTACGATTCACGAAGAGCTTTTTAATTTCTTCCTGTTGTCTCGTATCAATAATTCTAAGGCCATCAAACCGATGCCGATACAGATAGCCGAATCCGCTACGTTGAAAGCGGGCCAATGATAAGCCGATAGGTGAAAATCGAGGAAATCGACAACTTCTCCGAAATGGAGGCGGTCAATGAGGTTGCCCATGGCACCACTCAGGATGAGAGAAAATGAGAGAGCGAGGGCCTTCTCATTTTCCTTGGTTTTAACGAAGAGAAAAACAATAGCCCCAATGGCAATCAGGGAAACGACCACAAAGAGGATAGAACCGATCCCTCCTCTTTCTCCTCCGAAAATTCCGAAAGCACCACCTGTATTCCTCACATGGATAATGTTAAAGAACCCGTGGATGACCTCCACTCCTTGATAGAGGCGAAATTTTTGCACGATGATGTACTTGGTCCACTGATCCAGCACGAGAATCCCGAAACCGAAAATCAGAAGGACCCAGTATTTTTGTTTCACGCCCATCCTAACGGCTGACCCATTCGGGATCGAGAATTTCTTCGTAATTTTGAATTTTGAACATTGGAGCTTATTTGGTTTTTGGTGCCTGCCCTGCACCGTAATTAGTATAATGCTTCCAACACTTCTTTACATTATTTCTCACGCTGTCATTCCCGTGAAGGCGGGAATCCAGTTCAGAAACACTGGATTCCCCCGTATCAAGTACGGGACAGGCTAAGTAAAGCCCAGAATGACAAACAAGGCAAAGGGACTTTTGACGCACCCTATTAGGTACAGGGCTTGGAATTGGGTGCTTATCCTTTGATGGCCTCTACACATCTCTGGCAGATGGCCTGATGCTCTGGGTGGTCGCCCACAGTCACATCATAGTTCCAGCATCGTTCACATTTCTTGCCCTCTGCCCGGAGTACCTCCACCCTCACCTCTTTTTCATCCCCCGACCGAAGAAGGGTGACCGACGACACAATAAAAATTGACTTCAGGTCTTTCTCATAACCCTCAAGAAATGAAAAGACTTTTTCGGGAAGATAGAGACGGACCTGTGCGTCCAGCGAGAGTCCGATCACCTTCTCCCTCCGGGCCTCTTCCAAAGCCTTGGTCACTGCGGCCCGAATGTCCCAGATACGCTCCCACCGCTCGCTCAAGGCATCGTCTAAATATTCACTTTGGACTTCAGGAAACGAAGTCAGGTGAACGCTTTCGCCGTTCCCCGGCCCTTGAGGAAGGTATTTCCACACCTCTTCCGAAGTAAAAGAAAGAATAGGAGCCATGAGGCAGGTCAGCGATTTCAAAATTTCGTACAAGGCGGTCTGCGCCGATTTTCGTCCCCGGGAACTGGACGGGAATGTGTAAAGCCGGTCCTTCAGGATATCGAAGTACAGGGCACTCATCTCCACGGCGCAAAAATTCTGAACGCTGTGGTAGACAACGTGGAACTCAAAATGCTCATAAGCCTCGCGAATTCTGGCGATGACTTTCTGAAGCTGATGAAGAGCCCATCGATCCATCTCATGGAGGTCACGATAGGAAACCCGGTCTTTCTCGGGATGGAAGTCGTAGAGATTTCCCAATAGAAAGCGATAAGTATTTCGAATGCGAAAGTAGCTATCCGCCAGCCGTTTCAGGATTTCATTAGAGATTTTGATGTCATCCTTGTAATCCTCTGCCGCAACCCAGAGTCTCAGGACATCGGCTCCCAACTGATTGATGACTTCTTCGGGTGCAATCACATTCCCCGCTGACTTGGACATCTTTTTCCCCTCCCCATCTACGACAAACCCATGGGTGAGGACGGAAAGATAAGGTGCACAACCCCTCGTCCCGATAGAAGTGAGAAGAGAGCTGTGGAACCATCCCCGGTGTTGATCGCTTCCCTCCAGATAGAGACCGGCCGGAAACTCAAGGTCTTTCCGTTTCTCCAGGACCGCTGCATAGGAAACTCCTGAGTCAAACCAGACATCCAGAATGTCCATCTCTTTTGTAAAATCTTTTCCGCCGCATTCATGACATTGCGTTCCTTTTGGCAAAAGGTGATTCGTACCCTTTTCAAACCAGATGTCCGCTCCCTCCGCTTCAAAAAGGCGGACGGTATGATCAATGATCTGCTGATTGACCACGGGTTGCTTGCAGGCAGAGCAGTAAAAGACGGTGATGGGAATGCCCCAGGCCCTCTGCCTGGACACGCACCAATCCGGTCGGTTCTCAATCATCCCGTGAATACGATCTCTTCCCCAGGGAGGAATCCAGGTGACTTCACCGATTGCTCTCAGGGCTTTCTGTCTCAACCCTTTCTTATCCATCGAAATGAACCATTGCTCTGTGGCTCGAAAGATAATCGGGTCATTGGTTCGCCAGCAATGGGGATAGGAATGCAGCATCCTCTCCTCTTTGAGGAGCGCTCCGACCTCGGCAAGCTTCTTATTCACAGCATCATTCGCGTCGAAAACGAACTGCCCTGCAAAGAAAAGGACATCCTGGGTAAAACGGCCGTCATCATCCACCGGGCTGTAGACCTCCAGACCGTATTGCACTCCACTTTCATAGTCCTCCTGACCATGGCCTGGCGCCGTGTGGACACATCCTGTCCCAGCGTCTAATGTCACGTAGGAGGCGAGAATGATCAAGGAGTCCCGGTCGAGGAAGGGATGCCGTGCTTTGAGTCCTTCTAATCTCTTCCCGGGAAATCTTTCCAATACCTTATATTTCTCGATCCCGAACTTCCCGATCACCTCTTCCAAAAGGCCCTCTGCCAGGATATAGACCTCACCCCCTACCTCCACTGCCGCATAAGTGAAATCGGGATGGAGTGCAATCGCTAAATTGGCCGGGATCGTCCAGGGGGTGGTCGTCCAAATGATGATATAAACGGGTCTTCCGCGGAGGCTGGGGAATATATCCCCGATATCCCCCCTACCCTTGCCCTCCCCCTTGAGAGGAGAGGGGTGGGAGGGCGTTGAGACCATTTTAAATTTCACATAGATGGAGGAGGAACGGATATCTTCGTATTTCACCTCTGCCTCAGCCAAGGCCGTTTTGCAAGTGGGGCACCAGTAGACCGGCTTCTTTCCTTTATAAACCGAACCATCGAGAAGGAACTTTCCGAACTCTCGTACGATCGTTGCCTGATATTCAAAATTCATAGTCAGATAGGGATTGTCCCACTCCCCGAAAACCCCGAGGCGTTTGAATTCCTCTTTCTGAATCCCCACAAATTTCGCTGCGTACTCTCGGCATCTTCGCCGGATCTCGACGATGGAGAGCTCGGCTTTTTTCGAGCCGAGGCCTTTTTCCACTTCATGTTCAACGGGCAATCCATGACAGTCCCATCCCGGAACATAGTGGCTATCAAACCCGGTCATGAACTTCGATTTAACGACGAAGTCCTTTAGGATTTTATTCAAGGCAGTCCCGATGTGAATGTTTCCGTTCGCATAGGGAGGTCCATCGTGAAGGATATATTTCGGCCTTCCTTTTGCCCTTTGGATGATTTGACGATAGATTCCTTTCGCCTCCCAGGCCGCCAACATCTCTGGTTCCCTCTTCGCCAAGTTGGCCTTCATCGGGAAGTCCGTTTTAGGGAGATTTAGTGTGTGACGATAATCCATTGCCATTCCTTCCTATCAGCAATCACCATTTTATCAAATGTTTCTCTTTATTGACCAAAAATCAAAAATCCTTTATTTTTAAATGTATTTAAATAACATAAAAACAGGACCTTAGCAATCTCATAATGACGTGGAGGCTTTGATGAAGATGAAGAAAGGGACAGAAAGAGTCGCTTCTCGCCAGCTGAAGAGAAGAGGCACTATAAAGGGATGGAGGTCCATTTTAGAAGGAGTATCCCGAGCATCTCCTTCCCTTTCCCAGGCCTATCATTTGACGCAAAAGGCTTCCCGGGTGGGATTTGACTGGCCAAATATCGAAGGGGTATTAGGCAAATTGGAAGAAGAAATGGGAGAGTTTAGAGAAGCCCTTTTTCTTCAGGACAGAAGAAGGATTCGTGAAGAAATCGGGGACCTCCTTTTTGTCATGGCAAACGTTTCGCGATTTCTCCGCATCCATCCGGAAGAGGCATTGAAAAAATCATTAGACAAATTCATGTCTCGTTTTCACTATATTGAGACTTGCCTCCACACGCAAGGAAAATCCTTCTCTCAGTCTAACCTGATCGAAATGGACCGATTATGGGAGGAATCTAAAAAGAAGAGACGATGAAAGGAAGGTAGTGCTCGCACTCCTGCCTTACGGCAGGCAGGGATTGCAGATGGAAACCTTTTTTGGTTCGGGCGGGCTACATGAGAAATTCGGCCACGTTGATATTATATTCATTCGGGTCGAGGGTCTTGACGATACTCCTCTTGAAATCCCCGGTCGCTTCATCCCGCTCTCTCAAATCCACCATTTTTCCTTTCCGGTACTCTCCATCGCCGTAATACAGGAGGCAGGCCTTCGGCCGGTCGATCAGTTCTGTGTCCTCTTGGATCTGGGTAACAATTCCCATTTCATTGGTGTTTAATAAAACCAGGGTCCCGAGGGGAAAGATCCCGATCATATTAATGAAGACTTTGACGACAGCAGGATCGAAGTCTTTTCCACTTCGCTCGAGCATGATTCCAAGAATCTTTTCAGACACATACGGGAACCGATTATAGACCCGCGGTCTCACCAAGGCATCGTAAAAATCGGCAACCGTGACGATCCTGCCGAATAGGCTAATCTTTTTCTTTCGGGTGAGTCTCGGATATCCGGTCAAATCGTATCGAAGGTGGTGCTCAAAAGCGCCTTCGATCATCCGGGTGGAGAGTTCTCCCCATTCTTTCATCCTCATAATGAGCTCTGTCCCCACGACGGGATGGGATCGCATGACCGACCATTCTTCAGGTGACAATTTCCCTGTCTTGTTAAGAATCTCCTTCGGAATCCTCGTCTTTCCCATGTCATGGAATAGACCTGCCATGCCCAGATGAGACAAATGCTTTTTTGGAATGCCGATCCTCTGCCCCAAGGCAATGGCATAGATGGCCACATTCACGGAATGATTGAAGGTGTATTCATCATAGTTCTTAATATTCGCCAACCCCAGCAAAGTGGAATCATCCTGCAGGATGGCGTTGACAGCGTTTTGCATCAGGCGCTTGGCCTTTCGGATATTGAGCGCTTTTTGTTGATTTATGTTCTCCACCACTTCCTTGACTAAACCGATAGACTTAAAATAGACCTCTTTCGAATGTTTCTTCTGATCCTCCGAGTCAACATAAATCTCCTCGTCTCTAAAAAACTCCAATTTTCCGACTTCGATGGACTGGATGTTTCGGTATTCTAATTGCTTCTTGACATAGAGGTAATTGCTCTCGTTATTCTCCTCCAGCCCCGACAGAAGGTAGACAAAATCCTTCAGATGCTCCCCCTTTACCTCTTCTAAAAACTCCACCTCCCCGATCCACCGCTTTCTCATCTCCTGCCAAAAAGCTTTAAAGATGGGATATTTGTCGGCTCTCACGATAATCCGCGTATTATTGAAGAAGAAATTATCCCGGACGATTTTTAAAAAGAAATTTCCTTGCGATCGGATGATGCCATTGATGGCCTGGACACACTCATGAGTGAGGCGATCGATGTTGACATTCTTCTGATCATAGATGGTCGCCCCTTTTAGCAGCCGTGAGAACCTTGTAATAAATTCTGTTCCCAGTTTCGTCGGCAGATGTTCATGATCAAGGGCGGGTTTTTCTTCTGGCATCGAACGATTCACTCCTCAGGGGGATTGGCTCCTCAAGGCCTGTATGCAAGCATCCCGGAGGGAATCGTCCTTCGAGCTTTTCCCTTCCTCCAGAAGGGCTTTTGCCTCCGGGGTTCCAATCATGGCCATAGCATTGGCTGCTCCTATCCGGATTTCATCCGTGGTCCCTCGACCGAACCAACTCTTTCGCTCCAAGAGTTGCTGCAGCACGGGAACTGCCTCATTGGAGCCAGACATTCCGATGGCGTTAAAGAAAGCTTTGATTTCCACCGGTTCTCTTTTGTAAAAATCTTTCGATTGCACCACTTCTAAAAGAGGAATGAGGCCCGCTTCTTTGCCTACCTTCCCCAAGTTAATAGCCGCCATACAACGGATTCGAACATCATTGTCTGTGAGAGCCTTGACCAATAATCCGACGGCCTTCGATCCGCCAACGAGCCCCAGTGCCTGTATGGCTTCTCTCCTCACCCGATTTTCTTCATGATTGAATGCCTTCAGAATGTAGGGAAGGGATTGTTCCTTTCCAATTCGGCCTAAGATATAGGTGATATTTCGAACCAAGAACCATCGCCGGTCGTCAATAAAAGGAGTGATCAACTCAACGGCATTCTTCCCGATTTCAGAGAGGGCATCACAGAATACCCTTCTCGCCTTTGAATTCTTGAGTTCCCCCAACAACTTGATAAGGGGGGTGATGGAATTTTTTTGAAGGAGGGAGAGATAAGCGTTGACATCCTCCAGACGCACCTCTTCCCTCTCCAGAACTTTCCCGATCCGGTCGATCCGCACCTCGTCACCGGCTTCCACGATGATTCTTCGAATGTTTTCGATCTGCCAGTCCTGTAAGTCGTAGGTTTTAAGGACGATATTCACTCGTTTCAAAAGATCGGTCGCTTTCGTGAACTCGCCGAGGGTCAAAAAGGCGTCCAATGCCTTGATCAGGATATTGACTGCATCTTGATAGGGCTCGGGCTCTTTCTCCAAGGCCAAAATTTCGAAGAGGATGTCCAGAATATTGAAAATAAAGGTTGGATCGATCTCAGCTTCGACATCCTTTCTCAACCCCTCGACTTCGTCCGGGGTGAGGGAATAGACGCTTCGGTCCGAAACAAATGGAGCGGGTTCCTCGATCGCCTTGGATAGAATCTCATCCAAATCGCCCCCCTCCTCTGAACCTTCTTCCGCGGGGTCCACTTCCACATGGTGCGCAGGAGGTCTGAAAACCAGATTCTTCCTGAACTGGTCAATATTGTCTGGGACGATAACGGGTGTCTCCTCCAGGAATTCATCCGTTGCCAAATGACTGATGTGTTCGAAATCCTTTTCCCACATCAAGGTAACGATATCATCCTCCAAGTGGTTGACATTGTCACTCCGTTTGATGATATCAATGAGCCCCTGGACCTCCCATTCTTCCAATCCCTTCACAAAACGGATTTCCCTCAACCCGTCTTTGTAAAGGAGAAAGGCAAGACTCGTCTTCACATCTTTGTTTTCATATAAGATCTTCCCTTTATAGGAAAGATCGTATTCTCCTACCTGAATCACAAAGGACTGAAATTTGTTCAGGAAAAATTGGAATTTCTTAAGGACCTGGTCTCGAAATCCTTTAAGGGTGGGGCTGTCCGGTGGATAAAAACGAAAGGCCTTGATCGCCTTGATGAAGGCACTGGTTAAATCCCTCGCGACGATGAACTCCTCGTCACCCTCCATCCCTTCGATCGACGGCATCTCACCGCTAAGATCAAGGGCCTTTTTATCCGCTGAAATCTCTTCGGGCATAAGTTCCTTTTTCGGAGTCCCGCAGTTGAAGTGCTGATCCTAACTGCCGGTAGAGCAGGACCCTAGAGGGCAACTTTTTGAGATGGCCGGCAAGGTGCCCTCGAGCCCCGCCATGTAGGCGGGGTAACGGAGCACAATCAAAACGATGTTTCCTATCCGGGAAGCCCCGGCCTGCGGCCGAAAGCTTCACAATATCTTTATGGATTTTGACACCATTTGTCAATAAATTTTTTGTCTCCCCCCTCTTGATCAATTCCTCAATAAATGATAGTTTAATAAATAGTTAATGATTTTATAGAATTATGACGTTTCCTTCTTCCAACCCGACGAAAGGCACGCTCTATATTGTTTCCACCCCGATTGGAAACCGGGAGGACATCACCCTGAGGGCCCTTCGCCTCTTAAAAGAGGTAAATTTGATCGCGGCAGAGGACACCCGGCATACCGGCCTCCTCCTCAGGCACTTTGGGATTCAAACCCCTCTCACCAGTTATTTTGAAGGAAATGAATCAAGAAAAAAGGAATTCATCCTCTCCAAACTGATGCAGGGCGAGCGCGTTGCCCTAGTTTCAGACGCGGGCACTCCCGGCATCTCTGACCCCGGGTTCCGCCTTATTCAAACAGCGGCTGAAAACCGGATCGCCGTTGTCCCCGTCCCCGGTCCGTCCGCGGTGATTGCCGCCTTGAGCGTCTCCGGACTTCCGACAGATGCCTTTCTTTTTAAAGGATTCCTTCCTCACAAATCGAAAAAGAGAGAGGATTGGCTCAAGCAATTGGAAGGCGTCAGAGAAACACTTATCTTTTACGAATCCCCGCACCGGCTCTCAGAAACGTTGAGCGACATCTTCGAGATCCTTGGGGATCGAGAAATGGTTCTTACCCGTGAATTGACAAAGATCTATGAGGAGGTTCTTAGAGGAAAAGTAAGTGAGATACAATCTCAGATTGGTGAGCGGAAGTTAAAGGGCGAAATCACCTTGGTCATCTCTGGGAAAACCCGCAAAAAAAACTGATGAGGAGATGCGGAAACTTGGAAAACAACGATTCACTTTATCTCCCGCATCACCCTGTTTGATTTTAGCCAATGATGATTTCGCTCTCAACAACAAAAAATCAAATATAGAAAAGATAGAGCAGAAGATTACAGACAGCCACAACCACCATCATGGCAGGATAGCATGCCTTGCAATAATATCCCCAAGAGATCTTTTTATCCGTCATCCGCTCATAATTCGCTACGGCAACTACATTGGCCGAAGCGCCGATGGGAGTCCCATTTCCCCCGATATCGGTCCCGAGAGCGGTTGACCAGACCAATGGAAGAAGAGGAAAACCGAAGTTCTCGCTCATATGCTTAAGGATGGGGGCCATGGTGGCTGCAAAAGGCACGTTATCCACAATCGAAGATCCAAAAGCGCTTATCCAGAGGATGATTGAAAGAGCAATAAAGAAGTTTCCTCCAGAAATATCCGTAACCACCGCTGCCACCATTTTCAGAAGCCCTACATGCTCCATGGCGCCCACAATAATAAAAAGCCCTGCAAAGAAAATAATCGTAGGGTAGTCAATATTCACTAAAACCCTACTCATTTTGTGACCCCCGAGAAGCATGGCAATCAATGCCCCGGTCAGCGCACACGTGGCGACTGAGAGATGGGTAAGATGATGGGTCACCAGAACCGTTACGACATAAAAGAAGGCAATCAGGCCCACCGCAAAAAGCCACTTGTCCTTAATGGCCTCTTTCGGATTCAGGGCATCAACCTGCTGTTGAAGCCATTGAGGGTTTTCGTGAAGCCTTTCTCGTGCTGAAAAGATTTCCTTCTTATAAAACCAGATGAAGAAGGGGGTATTCACTCCAAAACCTATCCACGCAATGAGACCGGTATTCTTCACAAAATCCATGAAAGTAAGCTGAAAATAGGTTCCTAAAATGACATTCGGAGGATCCCCTACCATGGTCGAGGCTCCACCGATGTTGGCTGCACAAATTTCTGAGAGAATAAGGGGGAGAGGATTGATGCCGATAATACGTGCCACTTCAATGGTGAGGGTCGACATGAATAGCATCACGGTGATGCTGTCCACAAAGGCCGACAGAAATCCTGCAATAAATGGGAAAAAGATAAATAGCTTTAAGGGATCGAGCTTCACCCATCTTGCACTGTGAAGGCCCAACCATCGGAAGAAACCCGATTCGTTCATCGTTTCGATCACCGTCATCATGCCAAAGACAAAGAGAATCGTCTCCCAGTTTTCGTAGTGAAGAAGATCCTGAGGCGTTAGGATGAAGAGGAAAGCCAGAATAGCACCGAAGATCGAGGCAATCGTCCTGCTCACCTTTTCCGAAATGATCAGTCCATAAGAGAGAACGAAGATTCCTAAAGCAATCCACTGTTGGTTCGTCATGATCTGCTCCCCCTAAGTGAAATAAGTTTTACTATATTACATGAAATTACTTTAAAATAAAACCCTCTTCTCATGACGGATCGCCTCGGTTCAAGAAATGATTCTCGAAGCAACAGCTTGTCTTTTCTCCCAAGAATTATATTATGGTTTTGACAAAAGACATGATCTATTTGGTATTAATGTTCACTCCAAGATAGCTCCCAAAGGTACCGATTAATGGTTGAAACGTGCATGAAAAAGGGAGAGCTATTTCTGACGCTGCCTCGCTAGTTGACAATTGAAT
>JBAVGF010000078.1:0-2586 GCA_049684675.1 Thermodesulfobacteriota bacterium
GCCGAGATACAGCATTTCTGCGAATAAAATACTGAATTGACCCCATTTTATTACCCCCCATATTATAAGAAAATCTTAAGAAACCCTTTTCGAATCCGCTGATTGACTGGAACGTGCTCCGTAATCCCCGCCTTGCCTGCCTGCCGGTAGGCCGGGTAGGCGGGGTTAAGGGGTACAACATGAATGATATGACGATGCCGGGAAGCCCCGCCGTGCCTGTCCCGTCCCAACGGGATGGGCGGGGAGCTTCACAAACTCTCAGGGAGAGCGGCACTTTCTGCCCTGCTCGGAAGGAGGAGCGATGGAGAATAGACGTTACCGATGGATACAGTACCTCGCCTTCCTCTCTCTCGGTCTGATCGGGGGTGCCATACTGAGTTGTCGCCTGCTGATCGCCTTTGCGCCGGATACCATTCCTCCTGGCGCAGAGTCCAACTTTCATCTCATGGCAGAAGCCTGGAATACGATCCAGCGGGTCTATGTGGATCGGAATGCGGTGAAACCGAAGCCTATGACTTACGGCGCGATCAGTGGTATGGTGGATGCCCTTGGCGATACCGGACATAGCCGCTTTCTCACTCCCGAGATGCTGAAACAGGAGCGTAACCTCACAAGGGGCAGGTTCGAAGGCATAGGCGCCGAAGTTCAGATGAAGAACGGCCAGCTCGTCATCGTCGCGCCCATCGACGGCTCGCCTGCACAGAAGGCAGGTCTCAAACCCGGGGATATCATCCTGAAAGTGGACGATCAAGATGTGAGTGGTCTTCCCCTTGATCAGGCCGTGGATCGGATTTTAGGCCCGGCGGGAACTCGGGTGAAGCTCACTATACTCAATCTGAAGACAACCACTACTAAAGATGTCACCTTAACCCGTGCCTCCATCACCGTCCAAAACGTAACATGGCATCCATTGCCGGGCACCACGGCAGCCCATTTGCGAATTGCGACCTTCAGCAGAGGAGCTGGCGAAAATCTCAGAAAGGCATTATTTGCCGTCGAGAAAGAGGGGATTGCCGGCTTGATCTTAGACCTGAGAAACAATCCGGGTGGTCTCTATGATGAGGCCGTATCCGCAGCCAGCCAGTTTCTGAGCGGTGGTAATGTCCTGCTGGAAAAGAATGCCCTTGGCAAAATCAAGCCCATAGCCGTCCGGCCGGGAGGGGCGGCCACTTCGTTACCCTTAGTGGTGTTGATCAACGGTGGGACGAGCAGTGGAGCGGAGATCGTTGCAGGAGCATTGCAGGATGCGCGTCGCGCCAAGCTCGTAGGCGAAAAGACGTTTGGCACAGGGACTGTCCTTGAAACATTTCCCCTCTCCGACGGCTCAGCCCTGATGTTGGCCATCGAAGAATGGCTGACCCCTGCTGGGCAGGTAATCTGGCACCACGGCATCTCTCCCGATGTCGTCGTCCATCTCCCTCCAGAGGTTACACCGCTTCTTCCTGTGACGGAGAGGGAACTCACAGCAGAGAAACTGCGGGAAAACCAAGATACTCAACTATTGCGCGCCCTGGATCTGCTCCTCCCGGAGAAAGGACATAACACCAAACATGACCGTCTGGAAAGGTTTGCCTATGACCTCGCCTTGGCTGAAGTGGATTGAGCGACGGTGCCCAGCCTGGGCTTTGCTAGCTTTCTTATCCATCGTGTTCAATTTTCTTTTCGTCATTTTTCTCTTCTTGCCAACTCTTGGAAACGCTTTTCCGCATGCGAATGAGCAAGGCATCGACGACAGCCATCAAATCTCCTCTACTATCGCTGTTGAGATTTCTGATTTGAAGACCTTTACCGATGTGATGGAACGCGTGGCCGGCAAAAAAATTGTCTACGTCGGTGAAAATCACAACCAGTTTTCACACCATGTGATGGAGTTGGAAATCATAAAAGACCTGCACAGAAGAGGAAAGAAAATAGCTATCGGAATGGAGATGTTCCAGAGACCCTTCCAGAAACCGTTGGATGACTATATCGAAGGCAGAATCGATGAAAGGGAATTTTTGAAAAAGTCGCAATATTTCAAGCGATGGGGGTTTGACTATAACCTCTACAGGCCCATTCTCGAGTTTGCGAGGTCAGAGAGGATACCTGTGGTAGCCCTCAATATGAAGCAGGAGATTGTTGACAAGGTCTTCCAACGGGGCATCGACTCTCTCTCTGAAGAAGAGAAGGCTTTGATTCCTTCCCGAATGGACTTTTCTGACGACGCCTACAGAGAGAGACTCGAAAAGATCTTTCAGGAGCATCAGGATTTTGGGGGAGGGAATTTCAATTTCTTTTATCAGGCTCAGATCTTATGGGATGAAACGATGTCAGAGTCGATCGACGAATTCTTAAAAGCCCATCCAAGTGATCACATGGTCGTTCTTGCAGGCAACGGCCATCTCGCCTACGGCTCCGGCATTCCAAAGAGAACAGCGAGGAGAAATGGATACGACCACGCCATTATCCTGAACGATGCCGATCTCGAAAAGGATATTGCCGACTACGTCCTTTTTCCAAAGACGATTCCCGGCGTCACTTCTCCAAAGCTGATGGTTTTGCTCAAGGAGAAGGGAGGAAAGGTGGAGATTGCAGGATTCCCCTCTG
>JBAVGF010000079.1:0-1630 GCA_049684675.1 Thermodesulfobacteriota bacterium
CAGAGGGGAATCCTGCAATCTCCACCTTTCCTCCCTTCTCCTTGAGCAAAACCATCAGCTTTGGAGAAGTGACGCCGGGAATCGTCTTTGGAAAAAGGACGTAGTCGGCAATATCCTTTTCGAGATCAACATCGTTCAGGATAATTGCGTCATCGTACCCGTTCCTCCTCGCTGTCCTCTTTGGAATGCCGGAGCGATAGGCGAGATGGCCATTCCCTGCAAGAACGACCATGTGATCACTCGGATGGGCTTTTAAGAATTCGTCGATCGACTCTGACATGGTTTCATCCCATAAGATCTGAGCCTGGTAAAAGAAATTGAAATTCCCTGCTCCAAAATCCTGATGCTCCTGAAAGACCTTTTCGAGTCTCTCTCTGTAGGCGTCGTCAGAAAAGTCCATTCGGGAAGGAATCAAAGCCTTCTCTTCTTCAGAGAGAGACTCGATGCCCCCTTGGAAGACCTTGTCAACAATCTCCTGCCTCATATTGAGTGCCACCACAGGCATCCTCTCCGACCTTGCGAACTCGAGAATGGGCCGGTAGAGGTTATAATCAAACCCCCATCGCTTGAAGTATTGAGTCTTTTTCAACAATTCCCTTTCATCGATTCTGCCTTCAATATAGTCATCCAATGGTTTCTGGAAAGGTTTCTGGAACATCTCCATTCCGATGGCTATTTTCTTTCCTCTTCTGTGCAGGTTTTTTATGATTTCTAACTCCATCACATGATGTGAAAACTGGTTGTGATTTTCACCGACGTAGACAATTTTTTTGCCGGCTACACGCTCCATCACCCCGGCAAAGGTCTTCAAGTCAGAAATCATCACAGCTATCGGAGAATTGAGAAGTTCCTCATTCATTTTTGAGGCCTGGATGTCCAGGGAGACTTGAAGGGTGTCATGGATGATTCGCTCGTCCGCATGCACCAAAGCGTATCCGACACTCGGTAAGAAGAGAAACATGACCAAAAGAAACCGGCGTACCATGGATAAGAAAGATCCGAAGGGGTATCGTATCCTCCATTCTGTTGCCCCGAGTAAAGGCCAGGCGAGGCACCCTGGCTCAACCCACTTCAGCCGAGGGGAGCTCATAGGCGAACCTTTCCGGTCGGTCGTACCAGGCGCCGTGTCCTTTCTCTTGGAGGAGCAGATCCAGGGCGCGCAATAGTTGAGCATCTTGGCTTTCCCGCAGTTTCTCTGCTGTCAGTTCCCTCTCCGTCACAGGAAGAAGCGGTGTAACCTCTGGAGGAAGATGGACGACGACATCGGGAGAGATGCCGTGGTGCCAGATCACTTGCCCGGCGGGGGTCAACCATTCTTCGATGGCCAACATCAGTGCTGAACCGTCGGAGAGGGAGAATGTTTCAAGGACAGTGCCTGTGCCAAAAGTTTTTTCGCCTATGAGCTTAGCGCGACGCGCATCCTGCAATGCTCCCGCAACGATCTCCGCTCCACTGCTTGTTCCACCATTGATCAACACGACCAGGGGTAACGAAGTGGCCGCCCCTCCCGGCCGGACGGGTATGGGTTTGATTTTGCCAAGGGCGTTCTTTTCCAGGAGGACATTACCACCGCTCAGAAACTGGCTGGCTGCGGATACGGCCTCATCATAGAGACCACCCGGATTGTTTC
>JBAVGF010000080.1:0-11511 GCA_049684675.1 Thermodesulfobacteriota bacterium
TTTCAACACTGATCTGGAATGACTTCAAAAAATCATCTTTTGCAAGCAGGGCTTTTACCTTGGTCGTGATGACCGAATCGTCAACGTATTCACCTGTACTTTCATGTGTGCGTGTCGATGTACAGGCAGCAAAAGTGGCGATCAGCATAAGAAGCGCTAAACAGTAGATAACGATATTTCTCTTTTTCATAGCGGTTACTCCTCTCTGTAAGTTTGTGGTGAAATGGTTTATTGCGAGACCATTTCTACTGAAGGTATCAAAAGATTAGGCAAAACCTTCTGTACCTGTTGACCACCTCCTCTCCAAATACCTCAGCTTCTCCGGCAAGGGTCCAAATCGCTACAATCATCTTCGTCCCTGAATAAGACCGACAGATATTATAGAGGGCAACTTTCTTAAATTTGTTGTCATCCTACTTTCGATGTTCTGCCTCCCCTCCTTCAGGTTTTTCTTGAGACTGTTGTGGTTGTTGTCGTTGTTGTTGCTGCTGTTTCTGTTGAGCCTCAGGCTTCTGAATCTGTTGTTGTTGCTGCTGTTTCTGTTGAGCCTCAGGCTTCTGAACCTGTTTTTGTTGCTTTAGAACCTCTTGATGTTTCTGAACCTCAGGCCTCTGTTGGTATTGCTGTTGCCTTTGTTTTCTTAGTTCCTGTCTCTGTTGTTGCGGTCGAGGTTGATAGTTCTGGACGCCCCAAGTTTTTTGCCTTTCCCAATATCTGTTCTTTTCCCAACTGCTCCAGTTCTGTTGAAGTCGTTGGTTAGGAATCCGTTCATAGTTCCACCGATGCCCGTACCAATTATGATCTCTGTAGTATCCTCTCCAACCTGGGTCTACATCAAAATAAAAACTTGGAACACTGTTATAATAACCCCAGCCCCGGTTATAATAACGTGAACGATACCAACGACCTTCCCAAAAACGCCACCACCAACCATTCCAGAAATAGAAGTCTGCATCAATGTCAGGAGCAACGTAGACATATGTATCAGGTAACACAATTAACTCTGGTGGTGCGGCAAATACGATGGGTGGTGGCGGAGGAAAACTAACGCTTATATTTACCTGTGCCATCGTTTGGATAGGAACTAGAGTTACCAATGCCAAAAAAATTGTTCCAAAAAGTAACTTTTTCATCTTGTTGCCTCCTTCTCCACGTTTCTGAAAATGGTATTTTTGTAAATTGTTCTGATCTGTGATATATGGATTACGTCGGCCCCTCCATGGCCCGATTCTTTTTTGATCATAAGGGGATTATTTAAAGGTTTCGCCATTCACGCTTCTGTTATCTTTTCCCTCAAACTCTCCTTACAAGCCACACGATTAGTATAATAACTATGATCGTACCAACTATACCCAAGCCCAACATACTATCACCTCCTTAAACCCGAGCTTACCGATTTAATCCCATCGGCAGTTCGGCCGTCTCTTGAGACACTCGCCGCTCCCCGTGCGACACCAAGCCCCGGCCCTGACGGACGGACGATGTCACCGGCCCCTTATAGCTTGCGGCCTACATCTTCGATGCCTTCGCCGATGCCTTTAAACCACTTATCGACTTCTCCGGCACCCGCCTTAGCGCCTTTAGCTGCGTCTTTACCGACCTTCTTGACTGCCTCGATGGACGCCTGCGTACCCTCTTTCAGTTGGGTAACAGACCATTTGGCCGCGCCCTCTAATCCCGCACCGGCCTTCTTAAGCGCAGGGCTCGCATCCTTGCCCGTTTTCTTTGCCTCGTCCGCGGTCTTATGCCAGGCCTTGGCAAGCTCGTAATCCACCTTGGCAAAGGTTTTTTTCAGATCGTCGCCCGACTTCACGGTGCCCTTCTTGACGCCTTGCCCGAGCTTGTCCAGGTCGTCAGCGGCCTTCTTCACGCCCTCTTTGGTGTCCTTGGCGACTTTGTCCGCCTCCTTCTTCACGTAAGCCGCTGCTTTGTGGATGTACTCGGCTGCCTTGTTTATGTCTCCCTTGACGAATGACTCGTGGGCTTTCGCCATGTTCTTGTCGGGCTCGTCCGTGATATCGCCAGGCGATTTCTGTGCGTAAACCGCCGGAATGGCGACCATCAATACAGCGATGATGAGCATGCTCAAAACTGAAAAATATTTCTTGGCCATATGATTTCTCCTTTCGTTAATTATATGCCTAACGTCATTACGCCTACACCTGCTTCTGTCTCGCCAAGGCTAGCGTCTATTCCACCTTATTCCATGTTTTGTCAGGGTCATACTTTGTTATTGCCTTTGCCATCTCTTCCGTCTTTGGCCCAAGGTCCTTCTCAAACACAATACCCAGTTGGTTCACCGTGAAGGTCATGATCCCGGACACACCGTACTCTGCAGGGTATGCTACCAGGCCGAAGCCAGCCACCATCTTGCCGTTGACTACATAATCCAGTTCACCACCGGGAGCATTGCTGCCCTGACTTTTCAGGATCTTGAAATAATACCCGTGGTACGGTGAGTACGGTGAGGGCTTCTCACCTTTTCCGGGCGTGTCTCCCTCTTTTGTGGCGCTGGCAACCAGTGGCCCTAAGGGACTGCTCTTCTCTCCCGGTGCGACCTCCCAGTATAGACCATCCTTTTTGGCCTTCTGGCTCATAAAACGTTGAGCGTATTGTAATACCCCGTCACCCATACGATCCTTGCTGGCATACTCACGCTGGGCATCCACATACGCCAGAGAAACCCGAATGGTGTACAATTCGTTCCTGCCTATCCTCCGATTTATGATCTCTTCCTTCCCCTCTTCGGTGGAAAAGACCCATTCCTGTCCTGACTTCACAATGGGGATGGGGAAAGACCGCTCGTCTTTTCCGATAACTGGCAGCATTGTCTCGTCATCCAACTTTGAAAACTTAACCGCCTCCTTGGCAGCCTTAACGAAACGTTTGCGGGCCCCCCTATCGGCAACCTCATCGCCGGAGGATATGATATCCTTGCCTTCGGGTCCGAGGATGGCCAATAATTCCTTGGTGTCATTGTTCTTAGCGGCCTTCACGAGTGACTTGAATGCATCTTCTGGAGACTTGAACTTCTTCCGCCCTGTATCTTGAGCAGAGGCAAGAAAACTGAAAACAGTTACCACAATTATGGCGGCTATGAAAGCCGCTAAACCATAACGGCAACGGAAAAGGTTTCCTGAATTTGTTTTATCTCTAAACATAGTTTCTTTCCTCCTTGTATCAATGATCTGATGATGATTCCCCAATGATTCGCTACAACCAAAAGCAGGCGACGTCCACTGAGGCATTATACAGTCCCACTCATTTAGGCTTTCCACCATGGAATCCTCCACCGCCGCCACCACTGGAAGCTTTTCCACTGGAGATGTGGCCAGCCTTGGAGCGGCTCTGGAATCCACGGTCGCTCGCGGCCCGCTCAAATTGGCTGTTGCCGGAGTGCTCAAAGGCACTTGAACGAGTTCCCTCATAGTGTCTTTCGCCATAGCCTCGAACGCCGTACCCTAGGTCGTACCCTGGATCATAGTACCCTCCTCCAAGGTAACCGAAACAGCCACAACATGCGATGAGAAGCATCGTGCTTGAAATTAAGATAACCCTTCTTCTCATATTACCTCCTTTTCGTTATTTGACACTTTCTTCTTCATCATAATAGAAAATCTCCTTCCCTATGGAAATTGTCAATTAGACCCCCTCTGGGGGGTCATGCTGAAACTCAATTTGGCGATTGCCGAAGAGGTCGCCACTGGCAAAGGGAAAATCGATATCTTTTTTGAGTGTTTTTCTGACCGCCGTACCTTGCTGTCTGGCAACGGGGTCTACGACCCCTGCGCTCCAGAATTGTTTTCCTGTAACTCCTGATATTTATTGGATGGCGGTTGAAACCACCCTTTCCTTCTGGGCAAATGGCGCAGTCCAGCAATCAATGGATCAACCCGAGAATGCCCGTTATGATGAGATAAATGGCAACGATATAACTCAATAGTCTCGGGACAAGGAGAATCAATATCCCCGCGATTAGAGCAATCACTGGGTGTGCCGATATACCGAAGTGCATGTGATCTCGCCTCCTTTCTAAGCTCCGTATGAGCCGAGAGTTCCTCAATTCATGGGCTGCGATTAGGAACCTATCCCTTTTACCAAACCCTGTTTATATCCCTTTCAAGTGAATCAAGTCGGTTGGAAATCTCTGCTTTTTCCAATGTCGTTGGTGATGAGGACTAATTCATGTGCCTCAAAACCACCTCAGATCCGCCCCAGTAGCAACAGGATGATCAAGATCAGGAGGATCAATCCGATTCCGCCGCTGGGATAGGGTCCCCAGGACTTACTGTGGCCCCAGGTGGGCAGGGCGCCAATGAGCAGAAGGACCAAAATGATGATCAGGATGATTCCCATGACATTTTTCTCCTCTCCTTTTTTTCTTTTAGTGGAGATAATTTCAATTACATACTTTAGTGATCCAGTCGGCCAATCCGCGATCACCAAAAACAAAAGAGTCTATGATAAGATCCGTATCACCTCCCTTTCTTTTTTAGGCGAGAGTGGTCAGGGCTTATTTTTGGCTCCAATAATGACCAACACAATTCCACTTGCAAGCGCGACGCCACCCAAAATGGGTGACAACGGAATGGTCTTCTTGGTCTCATGGGTAGCTTGGATGGGGCCAATATCAATGATCTTCTCGCGGCTTGTGTAAGTAATGCCCTGGTAGGCAAGAGCCACCACCCCGAGGACGATTAAAACAATACCAATAAGCATGATCGGTTTCATAAGAACTGATCTCCTTCCTTGGCAGGTTTACGGGTCCAAATTGCTATACAATCATCTTCGTCCCTGAATAAGTTGGATCACTAAGACGATGACGGCAATGACCAGCAGGATATGAATGAGTCCACCGGCCGCATAGCCACCGATAAATCCCAACAGCCACAAAATTAAGAGAATCACAAATATGGTCCAAAGCATGTTCGACTCCTTTCGGATGACAGATTTCGTCCATCCATTTTAATCTACATGCGGAGCTTATAAGACATCATTTTCTTAAAAATGGCCAAAAACGTATATAAGGTAATATCTGTATTTTTTCATGAGAAATACTGTATTTTGAGACCGGTTTTCCCTGGAGACGAGACAAGTACAACTTGCCTTTCAACCTTCACGTGAATTCCGCGGCATGATGATGATTGGACAAAAGCGATGGCGGGAAGATTCGCAAACACCAGGACTGCAAACAACGCTACGGACCGAACGCCCGTGGGAACCCCTGTCTCTGGGTCCTTATCGATCATTTTCTCTGCTTCATGGGCTGTCCGGCGGACCTGGAGAAGGACAGGGATCAGGAAAATAAGAACCAACACCGTGATCACCGCAATGACGGTAACACTGGTGGTCAATACCGTTGCTAGTGTTGGATTAATGATTATCTCCCTCCTATTTAGACTTTTCTTCCTCCCATAATCTCTTTCGCCGATTCGCTGGCCTCTCCCTCTTTCTTTCCGCCGCGAGCTAAAATCTCTTTTGTCTTTTGGCGAGCTTCAGAGAGGTGACGGTCAGCCTCTTTTTTCAGTTCCCCGGCTTGATGCTTGGCTTCCTCAATGATCTCTTTTGCTTTCGTACTGGCATCGGCATAAATTTCCTTTGCATCCTTTAAAACCTCGCTTCCTTTCTCCTTGATATCAGACCTCAGTTCTTTTCCGGATTTTGGTGCAAATAAGATACCCGCCAAGGCACCCAAAAAGCCACCCATCAAAAATCCCATGAAGAAATGACCTTGTGGTTTTTCATGCTCTGCCATATCAAATTCTCCTACTTCCCCAGGACCTTCTCGACTTGTCCGATCTTTTCTTGAACTTTGCCGGCTCTCTTTTCGTCTTTGCCTTCGGCTTCCAAATCGGGATTCATGCTGACTTTCCCGGCGATCTCCTTGATCTTGCCCTTCAATTTGTAAAACTTGCCTTCCGCCTGGTCCTTCGTGCTGGATTTCATGGTGTTCCTCCTGCAGGATTCCGGTTTGACTGCTGGGCTATTTTGTTTCGAAGGCAAGGGGCCGGATCAATTCAAAACGCCTTTCCGGACCCTTGCCTTCGTGCTTCCTTACTTCACGATGATTTCAAAAAGAACTCTCATGTTAGCCTTTGCTGCTGTTGAGTAAAGGTCTTTCGGTGCCGCTTCATACTCTGCCGGTCTTGTCTCACCATAGCCGATTGTGGAAAGCCTGTCCCGTGAAATGATGCCTTCGTTAACGAGGTATTCCTGGACGGCATTTGCCCTTCTTTCACTCAACTTTCGGTTGTAGGCCTCAGTGCCGGAAGCAGAGGTATACCCTGCAATACGGATTTGAGCTTTAGGGTTATCTTTCAGAAGCTGGATATTCCTTTTTAGGATCGTCTGCGCTTCTGGCGTCAGGGTCGACTTATCGAAATCGAAATGTATGTCCTCAAAAGCAAGGATAATTACCTTCGCCTTCGGCTCAGCTGCAAGGGCAACTACCTTCTCCTCAACCTTCGGCTCAGCTGCAAGGATAATTACCTTCTCCTGAACTCTTGGTTTCGGTGACGCTTGGCATCCCTCGGCCTCTTTGGCTAACTGCCGGGCTTCCGCGAAGAGTCTCCAAGCCTTGACCTGATCGCAGCCCCACCAGGTCTCGACGCCCTGTTTCCCCAACTCCTTGGCTCTTGCGATCTTCTCCGGGCAGTACTTGGCCCCTGGGGACTGCTCCGACTGGGCAATGGCTGCCTCTGTCTCGTCAAACTCAGCCGGATATCCTATGGCCCGGTCGGGCACTCCGAAGTGATAATGGGTGCAGGAAGCGCCCAGAAAAAGAAACATCACCATTACCATTAGTAGAAAAAAACTCTTTTTCATCGACTTTCTCCTTTCTCTTGAATTTAATAATATAGAACTTCTCCGCGCCATTCGATCATCCTCAGCTCAACAACGAAGGGAAACTTGTAAGACGCGCCATCAGCCTCTTGTTTATTTTTCCGCCTCCTTTCTATATTGATCTATATTGAGATTCGTCTAGGAAGTTTTGCAGCTTCTTCTGCCTGCTGCCTTTTCCCTTTCGACTTGTGGTAAATATTTCACGATTTGATAAATCATCGTAGTTTCTCGTGCTGTCCGGGCTCGTCTTGAGACTTCTCCTTCTGACTCGGCTTTGCCGGTGCTACATGTTCAGGTATCACGACCGTAGCGGGTTTACCAGGTTGTGCCGGTGCCGCGTGCTGAGGCACAACGACTTGACCGGGAGGTTCCTTCTGAACCGGTTTTACCGGCGTCGCATGTTCGGGTATGACGACCTGGCCTATCTGACCTGGCCTTGCCGGTGCCACGTGCTCGGGAACCACGGCCTGACCCGGATGTTCAGGTCGTGCCGGTGCCACATGCTGAGGTACGACGACCTGTTTCGCTTCACCCGGCCTTGCCGGTGCCACGTGCTGAGGTACGACGACCTGAGCAGGCTGGACTGGCGGGACTCCCTTTCCGGCACTTTTAATCTCCTTCTGCTGAAGCTTTATTTCCGATTTCGGCCGATTCATCTCGCTGGCTGGTACGATATAGTTCGTTCCCTTCGGCGCTTCGATCCGGACCTCGCGGTTGACCTTCCCCTCCTTGACACTCTTCACTTGTTGCTGGAGCACAGCGGCGTTTTCTTTCCTGCCCTTTTGAATGATCGTCTCATTCTGTTGGATCCGGTTGATCACGGTATTGTGAGGCTTCTCCTTCGCCGTTACGTTGGTGTAATTGTACCGCTGCTTGTTCGTTGTGTAATTGTTGATCACCGTGTTATTGACCACCGGCGCCGCACGGTAGTTATTGATGATGGTGGTAGGGTTGATGTTGGTCACCCGGACCTTCGTGTAATTGTTCACACCATAGAAATTGTTCTGGTTGACAACGACGGCACGATTCACGTAGGCATAATTCCGGACGTTGATGTTGATCTGGGTGATGTTGACGTTGTTCACAACCACCGCATGAGGGCCTCCCCAGTTGCGGTAGCTGTAATACGTCTCGCGTGGTGCCAGAGGCACCCATCCCACATAGGTTCCGCTGTGAATCCATGAAACCCTCCCGGGATACCAAAAGAAGCCCACGTCGAGGAGGGGGAGACCGACACGCACGCTCACCACAGGCGGGGCCCAGTACCAGTAATTCCTCACGTAGACCCAGTTGCCGTAATGGTGGGTGATGTAACCAAATGGCTCTGCCGGAATCCAGGTCTGGTCCCCGTACCAGTCGGTCCAGCGGCCCACGGTGAAAGGCGACCAGCTCGCGACTACGGTAGGTCGCCAGAACCAGCGATTTGTACCCTCATATGGAACACTCTCCCACCTTCCGTTCTCTTCAAGGGCATACGACTCGTCTCGGAGACTGGGCGGAAGATATTCGACCGACCGTCCCCTCACACTGGCCTTCGCCGCCCAAAAGTTTTCACGGAGCGCATTCCACCGGTCCCAGTCAGGATCGACGGTTCCTTCGCCTGACGACACCTGGTTCTGGTCAGCGAGGATCGACGGGGATCCAGCCGCCACGTCGTACTTGGCGTTAGTTGCCAGGTGGACGAAACTGACCGTCCCCTTTACCGCGACCACTTCGACCGAGTTGTCGCCCACGTAAAAGTCGAAGACCGTGCCGGGATAGGCCAGGACGTACCCGAAGGGACTTGTGGCTTTTGTGACCGTGTCGGAGCTCTTGTTGTAGAACCGGGCCACACCCGAAGCCACATCCATTTCGGATAGGTCTGTGTCAAGGGCGATGAACTGGATCTGTGTGCTGTTCCCCATCCTGATCCAGCTCCCGTTGGGGACGATCAGCTCCGCCATCCCCTGGCTTCCTGAAAAGAGTGTATCCTCTGTACCGAAGGGTGCGTCCCTGACCACGGCTACCCAGTCCTTCTCATCAGGAACATAACGGAGCAGATCCCCTTCGATATAAAATATGCGGCCTACAACCATGGCTGGCTCGTCTGCAGCCGAGGATGGCGGAACCATCATTACCACTGTAAGAAACAAACACACCAGCAATCCCATCATCCATTTCACTCTTTTCATTTGTAACTCCTCTCTATCTGTGGTGTTCGCGGTCATCGTTATCACGGTCTTGATCATGACGGCCACGGTCCTGATCACGGCGGTCACGGTCGTAGTTACGACGTGGACACCCAACCAATCCCACTGCAATGATCAACATTACAATCAGTAAAACTTTTTTCATTTGTAACACCTCCTTCCTTACCGCTTTTGATTCTGAAACAGAGAGCACTTCTGGCTTTCTGTATCCCTATCTCATTTAATTTTCTCACCTAAAGGGGGCTTCCCATAGCAGACGATGAGTTCCTTAAATTCCTGGTTGGCTTTTCCCTTGGCGTATCCATACCTCTTCTGCAAAAGTCCCAAGGGTTGTTCTTCTTTTCCTTCCAGTTTGTTATGTCATTCAGCGCCAAAAAATGCTGGCAATGGCCTCAACACCTCGTTTCACGCCACCGAGGACTGCGACAAGCTGAAGCAGGGGTTCCTCGATCCTCCGTTTGACCTCCAACTGGAATTCTTTCGCTCGGATTGCCATATCATGGACGGTTTCGATTCCATCCTCGACCCGATCTACTTGCCGATGAATCGACTGGATGACACTTTTGACTTCTTGAGAGATACCAGTGATGTCGTGACTGACAGGAGCGACCTGGAGGCGTACGGAATCGATCAGTTTCTCTGCTTCATGGGCTGTCCGACGGACTTGGAGAAGAACAGGAATGAAGAAGATGAGGACCAAAACCAGGATTGCCGCAATGACGGTAACATTGATGGTCAATAGCGTTGCTAGCGTTGGATTCATGATCATCTCCTTCCCACTTAGACTTCTCTTCCTCGTGTGTCTCCTTTCTCCGCTCCACCGGCTTCGGCCTCCTTTTTCTCACCACGGGCCCAAATCTCTTTCGCCTTCTGGCGACCCTCTGAGAGATGTCGATCGGCTTCCTTCTTTAACTCCTCCGCTTGATGTTTGGCTTCCCCGATGATCTCTTTTGCTTTCGTACTGGCATCGGTATAAATATCCTTCGCATCCTTTAAAACCTCGCTTCCTTTCTCCTTGATATCAGACCTCAGCTCTTTTCCGGATTTTGGTGCGAAGAAAATGCCTGCCAATGCGCCCAAAACGCCTCCAATCAAAAATCCCATGAAGAAATGACCTTGTTGTTCTTCATACTCTGCCATAATAAATCCCTCCTTTCTTCCCTTTTTTCTTCTATCGGAGATAAGTCCAATGACGTACTGTGAGCGATATCCCCTCATTTCCCCTTGCTGCTGAAATGATAATTTTTTAGCGATAGAAGATTCGCGAGCCAATCAATGGATCAACCCGAGAATGCCAGTTATAATGAGATAAATGGCAACGATATAACTCAATAGTCTCGGGACAAGGAGAATCAATATCCCCGCGATTAGAGCAATCACTGGGTGTGCCGATATACCGAAATGCATGTCATCTCGCCTCCTTTCTAAGCTCTGTATGAGCCGAAAGTTCCCCAATTCATGGGCTGCAATTAGGACCCTATCCCTTTTACCAAACCCTGTTTATATCCCTTTCAAGTGAATCAAGTCGGCTGGAAATATCTGCTCTTTCCTCCGGGGTGAAGGGTCGGTCTCTTATCTGTTGCAAAAATTCCCTTCGGATGGCATCCAATCTTAATTGAAATTCTCTTCCCTGGATACGCGTCAATCTTCCGGCCGTTATCCCCTCATCGATCCTCCTCTGGAGCGCGATCATCCGATCCTCGATTCTTGTCTCATCGATTCTTGAAGGTTGGGCGCGCACCCTGTTAACCTCCCTCTCCAGATCGTCCAGCCTCCCAAGAAGGGGGTCCCATTCCTCCGCCATGGTCCTTCTTTCCCTCAGAACCGTATACTCCCTACGGATATTCTCAAGTTTTGCCAGAAGATTCTGAGCCTCGTTAGGGGTGAGTTCACCAGATGCCAACCCGTTGCCAATCCTCTGTTGAAGCAAGAACATTCGATCCTCAGTCCTTCTTTCATATGCCGGCCACCTCTGAGGAGCCGAAACACATTGTATTAGAGCTGCCATCATCACCGGAATAACTACGAGAAACAGTATCTTTTTCATAAAATCCCTCCTTTATCTTTTTCTGATGCTTCATCAGAGCTACGATCACCCAAAACCCGAAAATCCCGCAATGATTGCGATCACCAAAAACAAAAGAGTCTGTGATAACATCCGTATCACCTCCCTTTCTTTTTTTGGCGAGAGTTGTCAGGGCTTATTTTTGGCTCCAATGATGACCAACACAATTCCACCTGCAAGCGCAACGCCGCCCAAAATGGGTGACAACGGGATGGTCTTCTTGGTGTCCGCAGTTGCGTGGATGGGGCCAATATCAATGATCTTCTCGCGGCTTGTGTAAGTAATGCCCTGGTAGGCAAGAGCCACTATCCCGAGGACGATTAAAACAATACCAATAAGCATGATCGGTTTCATAAGAACTGATCTCCTTCCTTAGCAGGTTTACGAGTCCAAATCGCTGCCATGGTCTTCGTC
>JBAVGF010000081.1:0-2322 GCA_049684675.1 Thermodesulfobacteriota bacterium
GAATGGGAAGCGACCTATCTTCACTGCTCCCTTCCCTCTCGCCTCTTTTTCGGTAAATCCAATGGAGGCAATCTCTGGATGAGTGAAGATGCAGAGAGGAATCGAACGATCTTCCATCTCATGGTCGATCCCCATCGCATTTTCTGCTGCCACCACTCCTTCTGCCATGGCTACGTGGGCCAGGAGGATACCTCCGATCACATCACCGACCGCATAGATATGCGGGGCCGTGGTTTCCATCCGGCGGTTGACTCGAATGCCTATGGAGGAAATCTCAATTCCTGCTTTTTGAAAATTGAGGTCTAAATTGGGACTCCTCCCAACCGCTAATAGCAACTTTTCAGCCGCCGTTTCCTGAATTCCCCGCGGGGTATCTATCGTTAATCTCAATCCATCTTCCACAGGGTGGAAAGCTTGGACTTTTGACTTTGTCAAAATCTTGATGCCGTCCCTCTCTAAAAATCTTCGAAGATTTCGAGCCAGTTCATCTTCAAGACCGGGTAGAAGACTATCCAGAATTTCAATGATAGTCACTTTCGAACCCAATGCATTAAATATCGTGGCGAACTCGACGCCTATATATCCTCCACCCACGATGGCCATTTCACGAGGGATCTTCTTGATCTGCAATGCCTCATCGCTTGTGATGATCTTCTCGCCATCAGGGGCAATCTGAGCGAGGGCTTTCGATTTTGAACCAGGGGCCAGAATCGTCGAATCGGCTTCGATGACCTCCTTTGTCCCATCACTATGTGATAAGATTACTTGATTGGGTCCCAAAAGGTCGGCCTGAGCATGCTTAACCGTCACACGATGGGATTCGAGGAGCACCTCCACCCCTTTCACCAACTCCTGAACCACCTTTTCCTTCCGGTCCATCATTGATTCGAGGGGATTGAATCTTTCATTAAGCAGGGACTGAAAAACTGCGGAACGCCTGAGCGAGTGAAGCATTCTGGCATCAAAAAGAAGCACCTTGGTTGGAATGCAGCCCCGGTTGAGACAGGTGCCTCCGATTCTATCCTTCTCTATCAGAGTGACTTTGGCTCCCAGCTGGGCAGCTCGAATCGCTGCCACATAACCGCCCGGTCCTCCTCCGATGATGACCACCCTTTTAGGATCCATATTCATTTATTTAAACTCCCAAACCACAGGTGGCACAGGCCTCTGGCCTGTGTATTATAAAACCATCTCATAAAACCAGGGGTAGTCTTCAAGCCTTTCAGAAAGCCCACTCTTTACTGAATTGTTCCTTATATATTGCCACTTTTCATTAAATTCCTTCTCATCACGCACAATGCGATCAAACCGCTCATCTAACCAGATCGATCCTTTCGTTCCTCTCTGCTGGTTGATTCTATGTGCACTAAAACTCTTCACGCTGTGTAAGATCTCTCCTAAGTCATATGTGCCCTTTTCCTTTTTGACCAAAGGTTGACACAAAGCATGGACATGATCCGGCATAATCACGGCCGCATAGAGAGTCCACTTTTGTCCATTCCAGTAACATAGACAGTCCAAGATTATTGTGCGTTCTTCGTGTGATAAGAGTTGTCCCTTCAGGCATCTCCATGTCAAAAAATATACTCTGTTAGGCTCCTGCCAATGGGGGAGATTTCTTCTACTAATTTTAAAGGAAGTCACAGGCTGGAAGCCTGTGCCACCTTCTTCCTTTTTGTCCATAACTGTTTACATCAACTCTCCCAGGCTTTTCTCTTCCCAATTTCTTTCGAAGATCTGTTTGAAATGGAAAGTTATTCTCTCAAGCAGTCGGGTTCGAGAGATTTCTGTTCCAAGGATCTTAGCCATGGAGGTGACTTTTTTTCCTTCTAGCCCACAGGGATTGATCAGATCAAAATATTTTAGGTCTGTTCCGTAGTTAAGTGCAAACCCATGGAGGGATACCCTTTTTTTTATCGCCACTCCGACGGAGGCAATCTTCTCTTCATCTACCCAGACACCTCGATTCAAAGGGTTTCTCGTTCCTTCAATTCCAAAATCTCCGAGGACGCGCAGAACCACTTCTTCCAGTTGATCGACGTACCGGACAACCCGATACCCGTACTCTTTCAGATTGAGGATGGGGTAGACCACCATCTGTCCGGGACCGTGGTAAGTGACGTCCCCGCCCCTCTCCACATGGAAAATGGGAATCTTCAATGCCTCCAAAACCTCCGAAGAGGCGATCAGATGGGATCGGTTACCACGCCTTCCAAGAGTGATCACATGCGGATGTTCAAGAATGAGCAATACATCTGGTAAGTCTTCTTCCACTCGCCTTGACCAGAGTTGATGCTGAAGATCCCACGCCTTTTCATAATC
>JBAVGF010000082.1:0-2042 GCA_049684675.1 Thermodesulfobacteriota bacterium
AAAGAAAAACATCGGCCAAAAAAGACTTGCGGATCAATTCAAGACGTTCTTCAACGGTTCGCCCTTGTAGCAAAGGTAAGATGAGTTGGATCTTCCGATTCTTTAAGGCATCTAACAATCCAATCTGTGTAAGGGTGACGGATCCTCCCGCTCCCACAGTTGCTCCGTCCGGTATCCTTTTCATCACCTCTTCGAGTGCTGCCTTTGAATCAGAAACATAGAGAGCTTCAAAATTATTCTTCTTTAAAGCGTTAATTGTTCTCTCTGCCTGTTTTTCCCGAAACCATCGCTCCAACTGCTCCATCCCTCCTCCTCTGTTTACGGATAGTATGAATGCCACCGAATAAATCGAATATTCGTTAAATTCGGTATCATTCGATTTGTTTGTTCAAATTAATGGCTCGAGAGATAATCTTTCATCCCGTCAGAATTTGCGACCATCGTGTCTTTCCCGTCCTCCCAGTCTGCGGGACAAACCTGACCTTCATGTAAGCTGACAAATTGGAAGGCTTTCATGACTCGCATGGCCTCCGTCACCGAACGTCCAACGGAGAGGCTATTTATCGTGGAGTGCATAATCACCCCTTCCGGATTGACCAGAAAAAGCCCTCGAAGGGCTACCCCTTCATCCTCCATGAGGATTCCGTAATCTCGTGCCGTCACTTTATTCAGGTCGGAAAGAAGCGGATAATTGAGACTGCCGCCGAGGCCCCCATCCTCCCGCTTTGTATCCACCCAGGCCTTATGGACATAAACGGAGTCCACCGAGATGCCGAAGATCTGGCAATTGAGCCCGCTAAATTTCTCTGCGGCCGCAGAGAAGTTGAGCACTTCGGTGGGACAGACAAAGGTGAAATCAAGGGGATAAAAAAGGAGAACGACCCATTTCTTTCTGTAATCCGATAACTTGTACCGGCTGAGTTGTCCGTTAAAATAACCTTCCAATTGAAAATCCGGGGCGGATCTGCCGACTAAAGACATCGTTGAACCTCCTCTCTAGAAAAAATATCCTCTCTCTTTTATACTAACATCCATCATCCAAAAATCAAATATCGCACCCCTTATTTTTTCGACGGCTCGGGAACAATTTTTTGATAGCCAGCGGGCGGAAGAAAAACGTCATCCTTTAATTCCTTCTTCTCGATTTTCTTGACTTCTACCCGATCGATCGCCCTCAACCCATGAGTGATCGCATGGTCTTTGGTCAAAATGGAAAATCCATAGGGTTTGAGCTTCTCATAAATCTCTCGGCCTTCTTTCATCTCGACCCTGAAATCTTTTGAAAACCCCTGGGCCACTCGATCCATCACCTTTTCTATTTCTTTCATCTCCACGTCATGGGTCACCCAGTTCTCCTCGATCAGCTCATCGTCTGCCAGTATCTCAATTTGTTCCGTCTGAAAACCATTGATGACCGCAGTTCTGCCGGTCTTTCTGACGGTGATCTTCCTCTCCTTGGGCTTTATTCCCGTAAATTCTTTCTTGAGCCGCTTGGCCACTTCTCTTTCCCACTGGGAAAGTTTGACTTCGACATAACTCTTGGACCGGTGGTCAATCATCGTCAGTCCATCTCCCTTGAAGTCCAAGATCGTTGTCATTCCGCTCTCCAGATGATCGGTTCGAAATCGGTAGTCCGAATAGTAAAGCGAGGCTCTGGAGGGAATCCCGTCCCGATCCCTCACCACCTGTTCAACCACCACCCCTGCTAGGCCTTCTCCGGGCGCCTCTGACAAAAGCATACCTACCAACACTATCGAAAAAAATAGAGTCTTTCCTTTCATGGCGCTCTCCTTCATCTCCAAAGCATCTACTTGTCGAGGCATTGAATTATTAGGTCATTAGACCTATTCAATTTTTAAGTTCTCATTCAGCAATCCGCCCAGGCGGGGGTCCGAACTCGTAACTGCGAACTCCTAAGTTTTCATTGTGAGGATTGACTTTAGACTCTCTTTCTCCTAATATAAAATCCTGAAATTATCAACGAAATTGATTTCCGAGTCAGGCAAGAATCACGGGAAAAGGAGGAAACATGCAAGATAGGC
>JBAVGF010000083.1:0-4085 GCA_049684675.1 Thermodesulfobacteriota bacterium
CTTCGCGTCCTGATACTGGAAGACGTCCCCGTCGATGCCGAGTTGATGGAACGAGAATTACGCAAAGGAGGAATTAAATTCTCCTCGAAGCGAGTGGACACAAAGAAAGCTTTCCTGAAAGAACTAATAGAGTTTGAGCCGGATCTCATCCTTGGTGACTACAAGCTGCCCTCCTTCGACGGCCTCTCTGCGTTAGGAATTGTTCTGGAAAAATGTCCCGATGTGCCCTTCCTCTTTATCTCCGGGACAATCGGCGAGGAATTGGCCATTGAAACCCTTAAGACGGGCGCAACAGACTATGTTCTCAAAAACAGGCTGTCACGTCTTGTACCTGCTGTAAACCGCGCCTTGAAAGAAGTCGAAGAGCGAAACAAGCGCAAGCGGGCAGAGGAGACACTGCGGCAGAGCGAGGCGACTTTACGGGCACTCATTAATGCACCGACGGATTCCGTCCTGTTGCTGGATACCAGGGGAGTGATTTTGGACCTCAATGAAATCGCCGCAGAAAGACTTGGAAAAAGCAGAGATGAACTGATTGGCACCCTTGCCGATGACTCCCTCCCTGAGGATATTGCCAAGAGGCGGCGATCAGTCATCTCGCAGATTTTTGAGACCAGCAGAGAAGTCAGGTTTGAGGATGAACGCGATGGTATCTGGTACGATACCGTTGTCCACCCCATTACGGATAAAAATGGTGAGGTCAGGAGGTTAGCAATCATTGCCCGCGACATCACCGAGCGCAAGCGGGCAGAGGAGGTATTGAAGAAAGAAAAAGACAGCGCACAGAAGTATCTTGATATTGCCGGGGTAATGCTCCTCGCTATTGATGCTGATCAGAAAGTTATCCTCATCAATAGAAAGGGCTGTGAGATTTTAGGGTACAAAGAAGAGGACATCATTGGCAGAAACTGGTTTGATCATTTCATCCCAGAACGGGATAGAAAAAGTGTAAAAGCAGTTTTTACAAAGCTGGTGGCTTCAGAAATTGGGCCTGTTGAGTATTTTGAAAACTCTGTTTTGACTAAAAGCGGGATGGAGAAAATTATCGCCTGGCATAATACTATCATTAGGGGCGAAAACGATCATATCATGGGTACACTCAGTTCAGGGGAAGATGTAACCGAACGCAAGAAGGTTGAGGAGGCTCTCAAGGAATCCGAGAAAAAATATAGGCAGGTGGTTGAAAACGCAACAGAAATTATCTACACGGTTGATGAGAGAGGGAATTTCACTTATGCCAATCCTACCGGGTTGAAGGTGACGGGGTATCCGCTTGAGGAACTCCGAGGATTCAACTATATGGATCTTGTAGTTCCTGAGCATCGTGAAAGAGTTACGAAGATCTATTTCAACCAGTTACGTCAGAGGATACCTACGACCCACGTTGAATTTCCATTCTTTAACAAAGGTGGTGGAATTATATGGTTCAGCCAAAATTCCACGCTTGTAATGGACGAAGATAAGATTGTTGGATTCCACATCATTGCGCGCGATATCACCGAGCGCAAGCGGGCGGAGGAGGCACTGCGGGAGAGTGAAGAAAGATACCGTACGCTTGTTGAGACCTCCCCCGATGCCATTACGCTATTGGACTTAAATCTCAACATTATTATGGCCAACCGGCCGGCCTTAGCCTTATACGGGTATGAGAGCCCTGAAGAGGTGGTCGGCCAGAGTGCGCTGAACTTTATTGCTCCGGAAGATCGACCACGCGCAGTGGAAGACGTACGAAAGATGTTGGAGACTGGAAGTATTGGAACCCTTGAGTATACCCTATTGAGAAAGGGTGGCATCCCTTTCTCCGCCAAGCTGAGGGCCTCAATGATCGTGAATGTGGAAAAGAAACCTTTGGCATATATCTGTATCAGCAGGGATATCACCGACCGCAAAAAGGCAGAAGAGACTTTGAAGAAAAGTGAAGAGAGATTCAAAGAACTTTATGACGATGCGCCGATTGGTTACTTCGAATACAATACCGATGGATGCATTACAAGTGTGAATCGTACAGAGTTGGAGATGCTGGGTTATTCCGTTGAAGAAATGGTTGGTCAACCTCCGTGGAAGTTCGTTGTTGAAGAGGATATAGCACGTCAGCGGATACTGGACGTGTTAGCTGGAATCATGCCGCCTGCTCGAGGTCTTGAGCGAACTTTCCGACGGAAAGACGGAACGACCTTTCCAGCCTTAATTCAGGACCGTCTTTTTCAGGACGCGGAAGGTAAGATTTTAGGCATTCGAGGAACCATTCAGGACATCACCGACCGGAAACGCATAGAAGTGTCGCTTCGCAAATCTGAACAAACATACCGGACCCTCGTGGAAAGTTCTACTGACGCTATTTTGATGCTCGATACAGAAAGAAATATAGTTGCCTGTAACCAGTCCTTTCTGAATCTGTTGGGCTATGAAAGGGGTGAGGTGGTGGGTGGATCTATACGAGTCGTTCATCCATCGGATGAAAGTTTCCGCTCTTTTGGGAAAACTGTCTATTCAATGATTGAAAGGTCTGGTTTCTTCAAGGGAGAGTGGGAGTTTAAACGTAAGGATAATGTTATTTTTTCGGCGGAAACAGTTACATCAGCGATAAAATCAGCCGAAGGATCAACGACAGGTTATATCGCCATTCTCCGCGACCTCACCGACCGCAAACGGGCAGAGGAAGAAAAGGTAGCCCTTGTAGACCAGCTTCGCCAATCGCAGAAAATGGAGGCGATTGGCCGATTAGCGGGAGGGGTTGCCCATGATTTCAATAACCTGTTAACCGTCATCAAAGGCTATTGTCAACTCTCCCTTGTTGAAATGAAAGAAGGCAATCCTTTAAGGGAAGCCTTTGAAGTGATTAACAAAGCCACCGAGAAAGCGGCCGACCTCACCCGCCAGCTCTTGGCCTTCAGTCGGCGTCAGATCATGGAGATGAAGGTTTTGGATCTCAACGATTTGTTTAGAAACCTCGACAAGATGCTGCGCCGGGTTATTGGCGAGGATATCGAACTGGTGACGATATTAGATGAGAATCTCGGGAGAGTGAAGACCGATACCGGGCAGATCGAACAGGTCATCATGAACCTTGTCGTCAATGCAAGAGACGCAATGCCTAAGGGAGGAAAGCTCACCATCGAAACAGCCAACGTGGATTTGGATGGTGCCTATGCTCGTACTCACGTTGCGGTAAAACCAGGCCCTTATGTGATGCTCGCGGTGAGTGATACAGGGGTTGGGATGACACCGGAAGTAAAGGAGAGAGTTTTTGAGCCTTTCTTTACAACAAAGGACAAAGGTAAGGGAACGGGATTGGGACTTTCTACGGTCTATGGGATTGTGAAGCAGAGCGGAGGAAATATCTGGGTTTATAGTGAACCTGGTAAAGGCACCATCTTTAAAATCTACCTTCCAAGGGTAGATGAACCGCTGGAGGAGTCGAAGGGAGAGGTCAAGGAAGAGGAACTTGCGCAGGGGAGCGAGACAATTCTTATCGTAGAGGATAATGAGGATGTACGGAAGTTGGCTTCAAGGGTATTAGAGAAACAGGGGTATACGGTATGGGTCGCATCTCAAGGAAGTGACGCTTTATCTCTTTGTGGAGAATATAAGAAGCCCATTCATATGGTCCTGTGTGATGTGGTGATGCCAGGGATAGGCGGTCGAGAGCTGACAGATCATCTCATATCCCTTCATCCTGAGATGAAGGTGCTCTATATGTCTGGCTATACGGAAAATGCGATTGTCCATCACGGTATTCTGATAGAAGGGATGAATTACATCCAGAAGCCCTTCACAGTCAACGGGCTGACAAGAAAAGTGAGAGAAGTGTTGAACCAGTCACGCCAGCATTAGAATGGCTGGAGAATAAAATGAGCTCAGATCAGCCATCAATTCGTCACGGCCCACCCGGTACTATGGCACCTGCTCCTTAACACAGTCCCAGACTCTAAGGCCTTCCTTCCGGGCGGCCTCCGCCAGCCTCGAATCCGCTGTCACCAGCGTCGGCTGAGCTTCCGGAAATCTGACAAAATAATCTTTTTTAATCGTGACAATCTGATAAGCATCGGCGATGTCGAGACCGCAGCGTTTCGCCGTTTTTTCGA
>JBAVGF010000084.1:0-1650 GCA_049684675.1 Thermodesulfobacteriota bacterium
GGGTTAATGTCTGCGACGGAAATGCTACCTTTCCCGGGGTGATGGGAACAGCGATCTTTAAGACGTTCGATTTCAATGTGGCCAAGACGGGATTAAACATGAGAGAGGCGGAGAAGGAGGGATTCCATCCCGTCCAGGCCATTGTCAGAGGGTTTGAACGTGCCCACTATTATCCGGGCAGAAAAGAATCAACCCTAAAGGTGATTGCTGATAAAGAAACCGGCCGGATTCTGGGAGGTCAGGCGGTGGGAGAGGGTTCTTCGGATAAGTTCATCGATATTCTGGTTATGGCGCTTCATGGCAGAATGACCTGCCAGCAGCTCGCCTCCGTGGATCTCGCTTATGCCCCTCCGTTCAGTCCGGCCCTTTCTTCAGTCATCGTGGCGGCCAATGTGCTCACGAACAAATTGGAAGGAAAGGTAGAAGGGATTGAAGCCTCGGAGGTGAGAAAGAAACTCCAGGCTTCAAGTGAGAGTTTTCAGGTATTGGATGTCAGAGAAGAAGAGGAAGTGAAAGCGAAAAGAATTCCCAATACGATCTGGGTCCCTTACGGGGAATTGAAAAAGCGTCTCGGCGAACTCGACAAGAGAAAAGAGACCGCTGTTCACTGCGAATCAGGTCTCCGGTCATACAAGGCTTGCCTGAAACTTCAACAAGAAGGCTTCGAAAATGTGAAGAATATCGATGGAGGCATGCTTTGCTGGTGCTATGATCTTGAGTCCGATCCCCCCACCCGCTCCTGAAGCTGCGAAAAAATTGGGGGAGCCGGCCGGGCAAGGATATCTCAAAAGTTTTACAAATGCGGTCATTTGAGAGGGCAAAGGTAACGAAAGCCAGTAAGTACTCAACATGTGTTAAACTTTTTCATTGTTAGCGATTAATCTGAAGAGGTGCCGCTGTAAAACTTTTTCGTCATCCATGCCCGCCGTCTACGCTTGGGAACAATTTTTTCACACCTTCCCTCCTCCAAAGGGGAGGGGTAGCCTGCCTGCCGGTAGGCAGGGGTGAGGGTGAGATGCAGAAGGAAAGATCAGGGAGGATGCTTTTAATTGATTGCCATGCGCACTTGGAGGAGCTGGAAGACCTTTCTGAGTCACTTCATGAGGCTAAGGCAGCCGATGTAGGGGGTATCATTGGTGTTGGGATGGACATAGAGTCAAACCAAAAGGTTCTTAATATCGCAAAAGAAAATAAGGGATACGTCTATCCAGCTTTGGGTTACCACCCATGGGTGATAAGAAAAGAGGAAATAGAGACGAACCTCTCGTTCGTTCGGGATCATGCGGGAGAAGGAGTGGCTCTGGGTGAGATTGGGCTGGATTATAAAATCAAAGTCAAAAAGGAGTTGCAGTGGAAGGTCTTTGAAGAACTTCTGGATATAGCGCTTCAGTCTAACAGACCGGTGATCATTCACTGCCGATATTCCCATCATCGTGCATTTGAGATGGTGCGAGAGAGGGAGATCAAACGAGCCTTCTTTCATTGGTATTCCGGCCCCCTTGGCCTTTCAGACGAAATCTTAGAGATGGGCTATTTTATTTCTGCCACCCCTGCTTTGGTTTACAGTCCTCCTCACCAAGCGGCAATCAAACGGGCGCCCATAGAAAGGATTCTGCTGGAAACGGACACACCCGTTAGCTATCAAGGGAA
>JBAVGF010000085.1:0-1841 GCA_049684675.1 Thermodesulfobacteriota bacterium
TCTCTCCGCAGGAAATGCATCTCCATCCAAAAAAATCTTCAACCGGACTGTAAAACTTCTCATAAGCCATAAGACCACCACATCGATTGCATTTCATGGTATCCTCCTTACGTCTTCATCTCTTCGAGGATTTTAGCCTACTATAAAGTTCCTGTTGTTTCGGGCTGATCTTTATTTTCTTTGGTTTCTCTTCTCTGTGCCATGACTTTACTCCTCTCAAATCACTTCGAAATTAAGATAATCATGGACTGAAAATATATCAACCAACATTCATGATTGGAATTACAAATAAACATAACCAGTCATTATATCAATAAGTTAGAAGGGGGATTACTTAGATGTTTAGAGGAGATAGGGTGATTTTTCGACCATGGGTTTGGCTGAATGCCTGTCTACAAAAAGACCAATAGCATTGATAATACGGATACAATCCTTACGTTTCACAGAGGTTTACGGAGTCCCCCGGAAAATACTCCTCAACTGAGAAGTTGTTTTAGAACCAACCTCCCGCCATTCCGGCGTGATGACATGGGACGGAAAAACGATGAATCAGTTATCCTAGAAAAGTGGAGCTGCGGTAAGGTTAGGATGTTATCAAAACATCTTTCGCAAAAAGTTTCCGGACCTTGGCCTCTTTTGGGGGAGTTTCCTGAAAAGAAAAATAATCAGAAGATTTTTTATTGGGTTTCGATTTTGACTTCTCCTTATAAAGGTTTTCGAGTCTTTTTTCCTGGCGTTCAGTTAACATTTGGCTTTGGTCGAAATCCCCTGATGCAGATTTGATAAATTGGTCTTCATCCTTAGTCAATTTATACTGGCTTAATCCTGACATAACCCATTCGAGCCTTTCTTTATTCATAATGACCCCTTTCCATCCTGATAACTGAGTTTTTCAAATCCCTATTACTGTCTTTCTCGGAAGCCATGGCTTTCCCTTACCCCTTTTACCAGCAAATTCTTCCCCATGAAACCTGTCCGGTTCAACATGTTCCTTAGATATTCTCTATTTCCTGAAGCACTCCATACACAATAGTTTCTTGTTATCCGGCGGGGGAACTGGGACGACAAATTCCTTTCCGCAACCCGAACATACAACTTTATAGGATTTCGGGCGGCTTGGACGTCTGGGCTTCGGACCTTGCTTCCTCCCATGCCTTCTCCTTTGTACCATATTAACCTCTTTCCACTGTCCGGTTCAGAGATTAGGGAACAACAAGATCAATAACGGTTTCCGCGGCCGCTATGATCCATTCGCCCTCCCTGTACACCAGATCTTCCCTGGTCGGTGCGAGGACGTGCCTCATTCACACTCATCTGTTTGCCCAGGAGTTCCTTCCCATTAAGGCTCTTAATCGCCGCTTGGGCCTGAGCCTGCTCAAGCATCTCTACAAAACCAAACCCCCGGGACTGCCCAGTATACTTGTCTTTGATAATTCTTGCTGAGGTTACCTGGCCGAAGGATTCAAAAGCCTGCCGAAGATTTTCCTCTGTTGCATTATAGGATAAGTTTCCCACATAAATATTCATAGTCCGTCTCCTTATTTAGAATTCTCTTAGTAATCGATAAAACTTTTTAGTTTATCGGCCCGACTGGAATGTTTCAACTTCCTTAAGGCCTTTTCCTCAATCTGTCGGATCCTTTCCCGGGTAAGTTCAAAGGCCTGTCCCACCTCTTCAAGGGTATAGTCGTGCTTCTCTCCGATCCCGAACCGCCTCCTCAGAATCTTCTCCTCCCTTTCGTTCAGTGTGGAGAGGACTTTTTGAATCCGCTTTGCCATATTGGAGCTTATCGCTGCATCCTGAGGGGAGATCGCCTCTTTATCCTCAATAAAATCCTCTAA
>JBAVGF010000086.1:0-22118 GCA_049684675.1 Thermodesulfobacteriota bacterium
GGTGAAGTTCTCAATCCCCTTTCTCAGCTCTTCCTTCCTCTAGATTTCCGATCTATTCAACATTTCAACTGCAAATAGAGTACTCTATTCTCTCTGAGACCTTTGAAACTAATCACTCAGCAGGTCAAGAGAAGTTAGAAAATTCTAATTCTATTTTAATATTTTTTTAATCCTGATTTGGTATTATTGCACTGTGGAATAAAATTTCAGAGGAAAGGATTCGTGATGGTTGCCTACGAATTTTATCTTCGTCTCAAAACAGGGGCTGAACAATTGATCGGGATACTGCCCGAGAGAAGAAGGGATTCAAAAAGAGTAACTCGGCAGTCAATCATGAATTGGATAACGAAGGTTTTATCTGATCATTCAAATACAGAGTCGAATGAGATCTATTTTATTCGGGTAAAATTTTAATCCAGAAATCAATGAAAGCAACAATTATATGGCGTTTGGGCCAGTCTTATAGGCGAAGTGCGGTAGTGGAAGGGTCACAAACGACATGAGGTACAGGCCAGAGACTCCATTTGACAACATCGAAAGCGCGGAGCAGTTTGTGGAACTGCTGATCGAAGCGATCAATGAATCCAGGCGTGATGTGAATTCGGACATCGCACTGTCGGAAAGCAATCGCTCGGAACGTAGCAAGCATGCCCTCCAGCTTGTCTCCGTCAACCTGGCGAAACTGAGTCAGGCCATGACCGCCAGTCGCCGAATTTTGAACCACTTGAGAACCTTGCGCCGACTGCTTCTGCAGGAGCGGCAACTCGACAACACTCCGCTGACTAGAAACGGTAATCGTCAATTAACGCGCTGGTCTTAAAGTGAAGAGTAATAGGCGTATCAAGTAATCCCCTTTTGAACGCTTCCTTCCCGAAGTCGTCAATTTCAAATTTCCCTCCGAGAAGCAATATTTCAGATGGAAATCAATATCTCTCATCATTTCAGGAATCCCCTCCACAATTAACTTTTAAAAACAGATTTTAAACAACATTAGTTGACATTTGGGTTTTGAATACACATCTGTTGACTGAGGGAGAAATGAGGCAAAGAAATGGGCAAAAAGACCTTCAAGCCTGAGAAATACGACATGGTAATCTGCCCATGCTGTAACGGCCAAGGATATATTCAAAATCCAGAACGTCAATGTTGTCCAAAATGCGGGGGCTTCGGGTTCGTTAGAAAGGAAACGGAAAAAGACGCGAATACTTCCATCCATAGTGATTAATTGCCAAGGATACCTCAGTGAATTCCTCTTGTAACATCTATTTTACATTTTCGTTCCACCCCACAACATTAGAAACCGAAATCATTTATATCGAACTTTGGAAAATTGCCTTCAAAATACCCTCTCTCCCTTCCTCGAATACAGTATTCCCCCTATTTACTTCCAAGACATTGCAGACCGAAAATATATAGTAAGAGAGGGAATATAGTTACTTCAAATCCCAGTCCAAGAGAAATGGATAAGTTTAGAATCTTAATCGTGGAGGACAACGGTCTCTTCCGACAAACCCTCAGAGAGAGTCTGCAAAAGTCATTTCCCGAAATAGCGGTTGACGAGGCGGCAGAGGGCGGCGAATCTTTGCAGAAAGTCGATGGCTTCCTCCCTGACCTTGTCTTTGTGGACATCAGATTGCCGGGAGAAAATGGTCTGGAACTCATCAAGAAAATCAAAGCAACTCATCCTGACATTACCATTTTTATTCTCACGGATTATGATACCCCGGAATACCGAAAAGCTGCTTCTGGAATGGAGAGACATCGACCTCAAAAAGGGACTTATTCGACTGGAAGAAGCCAAGACAGGAAAGACAAGAAACATCGTTTTAAACGGCGACATGATAACCCTACTCCAAAGCCTTCCTGTAAAGTGCCAGTATGTTTTCCCCAACAAGCATGGGAAGCCTTTCAAGGATATTAAGAGATCGTTTGAGAGGGCATTGAAAGAGGCCAAGATCGAACAGAGCGATGATCGGAGACACAAGATCGTGTTCCACACCTTACGACATACCTGCGTCAGCTTATTAACAGAAAGGGGAGCCGATACGACTGCCGTGAAGAACTATGTGGCCCATGCCTCGGAGGAAATGACGAAGCACTACACACACCTTTCGGAGGAATACCCACGAAGGACAGCAGAGATTCTCAATGGATTATGTGGGGTTATCTCGGTTAATGACTAAAAATGAAAAAATGGCTAAAAAACCCTCTCTTGCAAGTGCCTCAAATGTTTTTGGGAAATTGGTCGGGGCGAGCCGATTTGAACGGCCGACCTCCTGCTCCCAAGGCAGGCGCGCTAACCAGGCTGCGCTACGCCCCGCTATCTAAATTCCAGTCACCAAATACCAAGCTCCAAACAAATTCCAATTACTTATTACCAGGAGCATGAAATAGTTTACATCCGAAATCACAAAAAGCTGTCATTGCGAGCCTAAAGGGCGTGGCAATCTCGTTTTGAGATTGCTTCGTCGCTATCACTCCTCGCAATGACCTACTAGGGCTAATGTAAACTATAATACTCTCCTCTTAATAATTACCAAATGGCCAAAATACGTTTCTAAATATTATTAGAATTTCTGGGCTTTGGATTTCGGTTATTATTTGGTACCTGGCACTTGGTATTTGGTTATTGACTTCCTATCTAACACATCCCTATTACCGAGACAACCGCCCCCAATCACGAAAAAGACTGAACTATCCTTCTGATCTTACTTAGGGCTTTTCCCCGATGGCTCATTGCATTTTTTTCTTCAAGGGAAAGCTCGGCCATCGTTTTCTTAGAATTTGGAAGAATGAAGAGGGGGTCATATCCAAACCCCTTCTTTCCTTTTTCCTTAAATCCAATTCTTCCCTTGCATGACCCCTCAGCAACGGCTTCTTTTCCGTCGTGAGAGACCACTGCAATGATGCATTTAAATCTGGCTCCCCTTTTCGAAACTGGAAGACCTTGCATCTCTCTGAGGAGTTTTTGATTATTTTCCTGACTCGACGCCCCTTCTCCAGCATATCTTGCGGAATAAATTCCGGGCAACCCTCCCAACCCGTCCACTTCTAACCCGGAATCATCTGCGAGTGTCACTCTCCCAAAGTACTTCGAATAAAAATGAGCCTTTTTCAGAGCATTTTCAGCAAAACTCCTGCCGTCCTCCTCGATCTCAGGGACATCTGCAAAATCGCTCAGCGCATAAATCCGAAGGCCTAATCCTTTCAAGGCCTCTTTAATTTCGCGAATTTTCCCCTTGTTCCGAGTTGCGACAATCACTTCCAAGCGTGTTCCCGTACTAATTTTGCCTTTTCCCCTCCAGAGACTTTTTCTGAATTCTCGTGAGGATCTTAATTCCACTTTGGGCGATTCTCATCAACTTGTCCATCTCTTTTTTTGTAAAAACGCTTCCTTCGGCGGTGCCCTGGATCTCTACGAACTTCCCGCTGCCGGTCATCACCACATTCATATCCACCTCGGCTTTGGAGTCTTCTTCATAATCTAGATCCAGAAGGACATCTCCATCCACTTTCCCCACGCTGATCGCAGCGACCGAATCTTTGACAGGAATCCCTTCGATCATGCCGTTTTGAACCAACTTTCGGAATGCGTCGACCAAAGCGACATAGGCCCCTGTGATGGAAGCCGTCCTTGTCCCTCCATCGGCTTGAATCACATCACAGTCGATCCAGATTGTTCTCTCAGCAAATCCGTTAAGATCCGTCACAGATCTCAAAGAGCGTCCGATCAACCTTTGAATCTCGAAGGCGCGGCCGCTTCCTCGACCCGTCAGGGAATCTCTGGAAGTACGGGTATGCGTTGAACGGGGAAGCATGGAATATTCTGCGGTAACCCAACCCTTTCCGGTATTTCTTAAAAATGGGGGGACCCTCTCTTCCACACTGGCCGAGCAGATCACTTCGGTATCCCCTATCTGGATGAGGACAGACCCCTCCGCATGTTTTAAATAATTTCTCGTAATTTTCACCGGCCTTAGAGCCTTAAATCCCCTTCCATCTGAGCGTTTCACCAAACTCCTCCATTCAAACTCATTTTTTCAAGAAACCCCCGAAAAGTCAATCCCTCGACCTATCCTAAATGATCGGGATTGACCCCGAGGAGCTCTCTACCCTGCCTTAAAAGACCGGGTTTGTCCTGCCGACGGGTCATTCGACCTTCGCTCAGGGTTATCCCTTCGGTGACCCCAGGTCAGGAGCGTTAGATTTGCTCTCCCTTGTCCAGGAGACGAGGATCGCTACGAGCCCGACGATGAGTAGAAGCTTCCAAACGCTCTGAATGCCCTCCAGAGAAGGGCCTGTCCCGGCTTTTTCGAACGGCACAACAGGCGGCCTGAAAGCAACAACCATCTCTGCAAAGGCGACTCCAATCACCATCCCCAAATTTCTCGAAAGGGCCAAAAAACTTGAGGCCACGCCCACTTTCTCGCGGGGCAAAGACCCAATGATGGCGCTATTATTGGCCGGGTTGAAAAAACTGATTCCAATACCAAGAACAACTTGTCTCCAAAGAATGTCAAGATCCCCTACCCCTGGCTTCAAAAGAGTAAAGGAAAAGACAGTCAAAGAAATCAGGGCCAAACCCATGGTGGCCGGAATTCTAACTCCAAAACGATCTGAAAACCTTCCCCCAATAGGAGCCATGACCATCACCGTGAGGGCGATTGGAAAGACAAGCATCCCCACTTTGGAGGGTGAGAAGTTCAAGATATTCTGCAGGAAGAAAGGGATGACGAAGCTATGGGCAGCACTCATCCAGAAGGATAGGAAGCTTGCCCCGAGAGAGGAGATGAAGAGCCGTCTTTTAAAAAGTTTGAGATCCACCAACGGGAAAGGAGACAGGGTCTCCACAATGATAAATAGGCTGAAACAGAGCAGGCTAAGGAAGAGCCATATCCATGGGAGGGGAGTTGATCCTTGGCCTATTTGATTAAGGAAAAGGAGAAGAGTGGTCACGAAGAAAAAGAGCAAAAAAGCTCCCCAGAGATCCACTCGTGCTTTACCCGTTGGCTCGACCCTTTCGAGTACTTTCGAAGAGAGATAGATTCCCATGGCCCCGATGGGGAGATTAATGAAGAAGATTGATCTCCACCCGAGATGTTCAACCAAAAATCCGCCAAGAATAGGCCCTGTTAGAAAACCCGCTGAGACGACCGAGCCCAAAATCCCCAATGCCTTTCCCCTCTCATGTTCTGGATACGCGGTCGTCAAAATCGCAGGACCATTGGCCATGAGCGCAGAGGCGCCTAATCCCTGGAGCATCCGGGACCCGATCAAAAAATAGATCGTGGGTGAAAAACCGCAAAGAGCCGAGCCAAGGGTGAAGGTTAAATATCCTAAGAGGTAGATCCTTCTCAGTCCGAAAAGATCAGAAAGCCTTCCCATCACAAGCAGGCATCCGGTGATGATGATCAAATAAGCCATCACCACCCAGGCCACGGCAGTCAAGTGAGTATTTAAGGATTGAACGATCGTGGGAAGGGAGATATTCACGATGCTGGCGTCCAGTGTGGACATATAGACGCCAATAGAAATATTGAGTGTCACCCACCCTCGCCCCTTCATCATCTCAGCGCCTCGAAACGACGTATTCCATGCCGTTCCTAAGAATTTTTTCCAGCCTAAATTTAAACAGATTTTCCGTGTGAAAACAAGAAGCTCTCCCCGCTCCCCCCATTCCTTTCCCTTTCCCCAGGGAGACTATGTCGCAATACTGACTACGCAAAAAGATGAATCCTTCATTTTAGAGAATGCAAGACTGTCAGGGGACAGGGGGCTGGCTGAGGAAGCTTTAGAGCGGAACCTTTTATCATATAAATTCATGCGCATATACTTCATACAGACATCATTTCCGACGACAAGAATGATTGACCATACCTTTCGAAAATCCGCAATTCTAAAGCTTCCGAAGCTGGTCACCTGTCCCTAACTGAGATTACGACACAGTCCCAAGGGGGAGAGGGGGAGGGGGCGTTGGAATGGCTGAGTTGAAACATGACGAGAAAGTGGTTATCATATCACCATACAAATTCTCATAAGATTGATGAAGGAGTGGAGATATGCACAAAGAGACTCAAAAAAAGGAGTTTACGGGCGCTTCTAAATACGTCCTGGATGATGAGCTTGCCAGAATCGTTAACATTTCGATGGCTCTGGAAATGCCTCTTCTGCTCAAGGGAGAACCCGGAACAGGAAAGACCATGCTGGCCCACGCCATTGCCGAAGCTTCCGGCATGAGACTGATCGTTCTGAATGTCAAATCGAGCATGAAGCTGATTGATGCCCTTTACCAGTATGATACCCTCACCCGATTGAACGATAGCCGTTTTGGTGATTCGAAAAGGGATGTCAGCAATATCGAAGAGTACATCCGGATGGGAAAGATCGGACAGTCTTTTGTATCCGGTGAGAGAGTGGTTCTTCTGATTGATGAAATCGATAAAGCGGATACCGATTTCCAGGATGATATGCTGGATGTATTGGACCAGATGGAATTCGACATTATCGAGATCGATAAAACCATCAGAGCAGAACATCGGCCCGTGATCATCATCACATCAAATGCTAAAAAAGATCTCTCCGATCCATTCTTAGGTCGCTGCAATTTTCACCACATTGCCTTTCCAGAGCCCGACATGATGAGAAAGATCGTTCATGTCCATTTTACAGATATTGATAAGGAGTTACTCGACAGCGCGATTAAGACATTTTACCGCCTCAGAGAAATCAGGGGTATCGAGAAAAAGCCTGCCACCCGGGAGCTGATTAACTGGATCAGAGCCCTCAAGGCAGATCCCGACTTTCGGGTGAAGGATCTCATTAAAGGAGAGGTTCCTTTCCTGGGCGTCCTCTTTAAGAAGAGCCCCGACTATGTGGTCGCCCAGAATGCCGTAGCACGCTTCAGAATATAGTCGAATAGTCTTGTAGTCGCATGGTTATATGGTTGAGTAAGAAACTACGAGACTAACGACTACGGGACTACTTCATGTCAAATAGTCGAATAGTCTTGCAATCACATAGTCATATAGTTGACTAAGAAACCACGAGACTAACAACTGAAGGACTACTTTATGTTTGTCGATTTCTTTTATTTGTTGAAAAAAGCGGGGATTCCGGTATCTCCCACCTCCTTCTTGAGGCTTCAAAAAGCCTTGAGCATGGGGTTGATCAATTCTCTGGATGACTTTTACACGGGTGCCCGTGCGATTCTGGTGAAGAGCGAAAGATACTTCGATCTTTACGACCAGGTTTTTGCTCATCGGTTTGAGGGCGCTGAGTTTAAGGAGCCGGAGGAAATCGAATTGTCCGAGATCGCCCGTGCCCTGCTGGATGAGTGGTTGAAAGATCCTAAAAGTATGGCAGACGCCCTTGGGGTGAATGAAGAAGATTTGTTAAAGCTGAGTCCGGAGGAATTGCTCAAATACTTTCTCGATCGGTTAAAAGAACAAACCGAGGCACACCACGGAGGGAACAAGTGGATTGGAACAGGTGGAACTTCTCCTGTGGGACATTCCGGCTACCATCCGGGCGGAATGAGAGTGGGTGGCGTATCTCGAAATAAGTCTGCCGTCAAGGTGGCCATGGATCGGAGGTATCGCGACTACTCCCAGGAGGGGCCTATGACGGCATCCCAAATGGGAGAGGCTCTTAAGAGATTGAGGAATATGGTTCCTTCCGGTCCTAAGGATAGAGTGAATATTGATAAGACCATTTATGAGACCATGAGGAATGCTGGAGAAATAGAGATTGTATTCGATCGGAGTCTGAAGGACCGGTTAAAGGTAATGCTTGTGATTGACAATGGCGGATGGTCCATGGATCCTTATATCGAGCTGGTCCAGACGCTTTTTAACTATGCCCGCGCCCAGTTCAAGGATCTCAAAACCTATTTCTTTCACAACACGATTTACGATTATCTGTGGGAGGATCCTCCGAGGAGGTCCAAACCCCACTCGGTAGACGAGTTTGTCCGCTTTGACCCGGAAACAAGATTCGTCATCGTTGGCGATGCGAGCATGGCTCCCTATGAATTGATGGCCACGGATGGGTCCATTCATATTGAAGAGAGATCCGGAAGGCCCAGCTATGAGAGGCTAAAGTATATCGCCAACACCTTCCCGCATGCTGCCTGGATCAATCCGGTTCTTGCACAGGAATGGCCATATACGCGAAGCATCGGTCAAATCCGCGAGATTTTCCCCATGTTTGAACTGACTTTGGATGGACTCGAGAAAGCGGTCGGTCACCTGATGCGGAAAAATTAATCTGCCCAAAGCCCGCCCCACTTAAAAGCATCTCAATTGCATGCCCACTCTGTTTTTGATATATTACCTCACACCTGGGGTAAATCCGTAAACAACGGGGAGCGAAAATGGGAACCACAAATAACAGAAAAGAAATTATCATATTAGGGGTTTACTCTATTCTTATACTCATCTATGCCGTGTTTGACCTATTGACTGCAATCCTGCCCAAATTCCAGACCATTCCAATAAAATTGAATGTAGATTTTATAAGTGACTTTTTTATCTATACAGGCATCTTCCTCTACACCACTCCAATAAATATCATTGTCGGATATGGCTTACTGCGAAGAAGATTCTGGGCCAGATATGCCGCCATGGCAGTTATGCTGACATTTCCTATTATCATTTTTACTCAATATTTGTACTGGGGGCACCAAAGTTTTCATTTGGATAAGATATCCATTCAACTCATCTTCGTAATCATGACACTCTTTTATTTTTCGAGGAAGACCGTCAAGTCATTGTTTGGCGAGGCACGTTTATTCAGATTTATAAGCTGGCATGGACTTTTGGTTATTATGATCATGCTCATTTCCTTTTTTTGGATATTTTTTTCCTTATACTGGAAGGTTCATGCGGCACGAAAATTTGGATATCCTCTTTTTATAGATAGACCTGAAATCATCGTTTTAGAAAAATCGAAAAACCCTGAGAGTTTGGAAAAATATCGAAAGGTCCTCTTGCTCAATGCCTCACTATTCATTCCAAAAGAATTTTACGTTAGAAGATTAACCAGAATAGAAGGAAAAGAACAAAAATGGGTGGTCAGTTTACAAAACCAAGGAGTTAACACAAAGGGATTTATTATCTTCGGAAATGATTTTTCCTATGATGAGTTATTCACAGAAGGAGAATCTCGAAAATTATTAGGGTCACGTTCTAAATTCGATGTTGAGAAATACATATTAACAAACAATTGGAATCCCGGCTTGGTTGCTATACGGTCTCTTATAAGACCCAAAGGGGAGGGATTTATTGTCAGGGAAATCCATACGAATGGCCTTAGAGGCTTTTTGAAGGGGTGGCATAGAGGAGACGCATTTTTTAGAGAGTTTTCCATATATAGCAGAGACAATACCCAATGTATCGTAGGGACAATCATGTCTATAAAGGGATATCTCGATGAAAAGGATATCCTTACTATCCTATCATCGATAGAATTCCTTAGACCTGAAGATTCGGGCCAGTCCAAGAATCATTTTGAAAATGGTTTAAAGCTTTACAAACAAGGAGATATCCTGCAGGCCCAGATCGAGTTTGCCAATGCTTATTGCCTTTTTCCGGAAAATCCTGATTACACTCTCATGTTCGCGAAATCCTTGTATCTAAAGGATCAAAAATACCTCGATTATACCCATATAAAAGATCTTTTAAGTAAGGTCTTAAAACAAAAACCAAACGATAAGGATGCTCGAAAGCTTTTAAAAGAAATAGAGCCAAAACTGTCCAAAGGAGCTTTAGTGACTGATAAAACAAAGTAGTCATTGCGAGGAATCCCGCTTTGGCGGGACGACGTGCCTGCGCGCTGAAGCGCTACGGCGCGCAAGCGTGGCAATCTAATGAGATTGCTTCGCTACCGCTCGCAATGACATTATGGGAAAATCATACTTCGTTCTGATTCAGGTCGCTCATAATGAAAACTGCGTAGATACGGACAGAGAGGCAGGCATCGAAGGTAGAAGGCGAATTTTACTCTACAGTTGCTTTAATCGTTCTTCGGTCTGAGGTAGGCTCCCCAATAACTCATGCCCACAAAAACCCCGCCACCGATGATGTTTCCTATGGTGACAGGAAGCAGGTTTCTCCAAAGGAAATTGACCCAGCCGAGGATATTCGGATCGACTCCCGGGACGCTACCATATCCCGCCCCATTCATCAGCAATATTCCCGTTGGGATGAAGTACATATTGGCCACGCTGTGCTCAAACCCGATGGCAACGAAGGCCATGATCGGAAAAAAGATGGCGAATATCTTCCCTATAATTTGGCGAGCCGCAAGAGCCATCCAGACGGCCAGGCAGACCAGCCAGTTGCAGCCGATCCCACGCCATAGCGCCTCGCCAAAGCTCAGGGCGACTTTGTTATAGGCGGTCTTAACCGCAGCCGCGCCCAGCGCCCCATCGCCGGTCTTCCAGAGCCCGGAAAAGTAAAATACCAACGCAATGATTATCGATCCGATGAAATTGGCCAGAAAAACAATTCCCCATCTCTTTAACATGGTGCTGAAAGTAATCTCTTTCATCATGACACTCGAAACCATCAAGTTATTGCCGGTGAATAACTCCGCCCCCGCGATGACCACAAGCATCAGGCCCACACTAAAAGCGGCCCCTCCTAAAATTTTGGTGAAGCCGATGCCCCATTTGGATGCCATATCAAAGGTGACCGTCGTTGAAAGTAAACCTCCAAAACCAATATAGGCTCCGGCCAGAATCCCCAGGATAAATACGGTGAACCAGGGTGAGGTCGCCTTCGCTACCCCCACGGTTTGAGCGACCGTCTCTGCGATCGTCTTGGGTGCCTTGTCCTCTAATGTCGGTACCGGAAATTGCCAGGACTTCATAAAACTTTCAAATCGCCCAATGGCTTTTTTCTCTTCAGTGACCTTGCGCCTCACCGCCTTTTTAACAACCTCGGTGATCTCCTCCGGTCGAAAGGGTTTTGACACATAATCCATGGCTCCCCGCTTCATCGCTTCGGTGGCCCGTCCGACAGAAGGGTAGCCGCTGATCATGACCATGGCGGAATTCGGTGAACGCTTGTCAATCTCTTCCACCACATCCATCCCATCAAAACCAGGCATCATCCAGTCCACAAGGATCACATCAAAGTGTGATTCTGAAACAAGTTTGAGACCTTCCTGAGGATTGGCAGTGGTGACCACTTCAAAACCTTCTGCCTCAAATATTTTTCGGCACGATTTCAGCACAATTTCTTCATCATCGATAACCAGCATCTTCTCAGCCATGGTTTTTCTCCTCTAAACAAACACCGCTTCACCCACCGGCTCCCGTGGGGAAAGATTTCTTATGAGACATCTTTTGAATGACCTGCTTAATGGATTTCATGAATTCGTCAGGTTTAAAAGGTTTTGGAATAAACTGGGTGGCCCCTAAGTTGAGCACATCGGCGATGGTCTCCGGAGTCGGATAACCGCTCATCACGATGATCGGTATGTCCGGCCAATTTTTCTTAATCTCTCGCATGAGGAAGATACCGTCGTGTTTCGGCATCTTCACATCCATGACCAAAAGATCAAAATCGTACATTTTAATTTTCTCCAGCGCATCGTCTGCGCTGGGAACCGTGGTGACTTCGAATCCTTCCGCCTCGAGGATGCGCCGGCAACTCTTGATCACAATGACATCATCATCCACTACTAATATTCTCATTTCCTACACTTTGCTCCTCTACGGGCAACCAGATCTTAAAAGTGCTTCCTTTGCCAACCTTACTCTGAACCCAGATGGTCCCTCCATGGCGTTCAACGATACCGTATGACACCGATAGCCCTAAACCCGTGCCATGTCCAATCTCTTTGGTTGTGAAGAAAGGATCGAAAAGCTTACTGAGGTTCTCAGGAGGAATGCCACAACCTGTATCCATACATAAAATTTCAATACCATTTTGACCAGGATGGCTAGTGGATACGCCCATACCACTCGTGACGGTGATACTTCCGCCTGGATCTGTAGCATCCAGGGCATTAATGACGATATTCAGTAACACACTTTGCATCTGATTTCTATCCAGGGTGATCATCGGGAGTCCTTCCCCTGGCTCAAAATGTAAGCTAACGCCTTTGATCAGGGCCTGGTTTTCGACGAGCGAAAGGGTGGATCGGACCAGCCGATTTACGTCTGTGGGCTCCCGATCCAATTCTGTCTGACGTGAGAAATCAAGCAGCCCTTTGACAATTTTCCGAACCCGCTCCGTCTCCTGGCCGATCGTCTCGAGGTCTGTGCGAACATCCTCTGGAATGTCCTGCCGGCGAAGCAACATGTGGGTGAAGGTAAATATCCCGGTCAGAGGGTTGTTGATCTCATGGGCCACCCCCCCTGCAAGCTTGCCGATGCTCGCCTGTTTTTCTGATTGCTGGAGTTTTATCTCACTTTCCACTTTCTGGCGTTTGTCCCTTTCCTGGAGGGAAGTCAGCATTTGTTTGAAGGTTTTCTGGAGAACGCCCAGTTCACTTTTTGAGACCGGCCCGATCTCCGGAGAGAGGTTGCCTTGAGAGACTTGATTGCTTGCCTCGATGAGCTGTTTCACCGGCCGACTCATCTTGTTGGCGATGATATATCCTAATCCAAGGGCTAAGACCATTCCCGCCACGGTGATCATTATAAAAAGAGAGAGGGCCTTCCAGCGGACATCCGCATACTTTGCTTCCAATACTCCGACATAAAGCATGCCCATTCTTTGGCCAAGGATGTCCTCGATGGGCTCATAGGCAGTGATATACCAATCATTCACAACGAAAGCACGATCCACCCATTTCTTGCCATCCGTCAGGACGTGCTTGGTAACCTCTTCAGAGGCCACGGTTCCAATCGCTCGACTTCCGTCGGGTGAAAGGACATTCGTGGAGATACGAATATCCTTAAAAAAGATAGTGGCGGTCCCGATGCTTTGGCCTTTGTAAATCTCGTGTTGGAAAACAGTGTCCCTCACCCGGTCCACAATCTCTTGACTCCGGTTCAGGAGAACTCCCGCATAAACAACGCCCAGGAAATTGCCCGAGTCGAAGACCGGGACAGCGGCAGCAAGAGCCATTCCGGACAGTTCTTCGCTCTCAGGCCTTGGAGTGGCCCTCTTGGTGGGAAGCAGCTTGATTCTGGCCCGATTGGCAAGTTCAGGATTCTCTGCAAATAAAAACTCATTACTCAGGGCTACTGTCCCCGCGACAGCGATGCGTTGCTGGAGTGCTGAGGTGGCAATGGGGTTTGAAGGACTATTTTCTTTTGGTATTGAATTGGGTCCGATACGGCACAGCGTCTTTCCTTCTTTGGTGACAATCCCCACGAAATCCAGGTCCGTTTGCTGCGCGATATTTGTCAACAAAGGGATAATTTTATGGGTATCCTGTCTCTCAAGGGCCGATCGGAATACCGGTCCCACCGTGGTGATATTGAGGGCCACTTTCACTCCTTTGATACGGCTGAGATAGATCTCCCGTGCGGCATTGAGGTCCAACCGGACGCGATTCGTTGCTTCATTGAGCACGGCTTTGTAAAGGAGCTGCCCTCCGACTAAAAGAGCGACCCCGCATACAAGGAAGGAAATGCCAAGAAAACTGAGGATGAGTTTAGATCGAGTGGAATAAAACACAATGCTCACTCCCGAGGCCCGTGAGATCGTGAGGGCCGTTCTGTTACGGAGTTGTGAATAACAGCTAGTGAACCGGCTGAATTATACCAGTTATCCAGATATTTTTAAACCCCTTTTTAAAAAACCGTAATCCCTAATCGTCATCCTGAACTCGTTTCAGGATCTATGGCTATCGAAAATGAGAGATGCTGAAAAAATTTCAGCATGACAGGCATATCCCTAAGGTTTTTAATTTTGATTACGGATTATGGAAATAACCGAAAGGATTTGTGTTAAAATTTGATAGAAAAAAAAGGGAGGGTATGATAAAAAGGGGTCAACCCATCGACTCCCCAACCTAAGGGCCGGGGCTTGCTCAGGGTAGACCCTGAGGGGCGCTTCTTTAGACCTCCTTCAGAGGCGGGGCTTGGCGCCCCCGAACGGGTCAATACACCTCGAGGAGTTTAGTATGAAAAAAAAGAAAGGGATAGGCTTTATTGGAACAGGCAACATGGCTGAGGCATTAATCGCTGGTTTGCTGAAAGCCAAATTTACAGCCCCTGGGCAGATCATGGCTTTCGATGCGGACGGGAGGAGACTCCGGTTCATTCAGAAAAAGTACGGGATCAAGAAGGCTTCTGACAACAACCAACTCTCTTCTCAGTGCGACCCTCTTATTTTTTGCGTCAAACCGCAATCGATGAAGGAGGTTATCGAAGAGATGGCCGATTCTTTAGATCCCTCCAAGCTCCTCATCTCGATCGCCGCCGGAGTACCTCTCTCTACGATCGAAACTTACGCTCGTAAACAGCTTCGGTTGATCAGGGCCATGCCCAACATCAATGTCCTTGTCCAGGAAGGTGCCTCCGCCATCGCTCCCGGAAATCTGGCCACGGAGGAGGACCTTAAATTGGCCCAGGCCATCTTCGATTGCGTCGGGAGATCGATTATTATCCACGAGCCTCTGATGGATGCGGTCACCGGCCTAAGCGGAAGCGGTCCCGCTTATGTCCTTTTGATCATTGAAGCCTTAACCGATGCGGGCGTCCATTTGGGGATGACCCGGCCTCAGGCCCTCACGTTAGTCGCCCAGACGGTGATGGGCTCTGTGAAACTCCTTTCTGATACGGGAGAACATCCCGCCCTGCTCCGGGAAAAGGTGACCTCTCCCGGCGGAACCACGGCTGCAGGACTGTATAAACTTGAAGAAGGAGGCTTACGGAAAATATTGATCGATGCGGTGATCGCGGCCAGCCAAAGGTCCAAAGAGTTGGGAGATAAGCTGAAGCAATAAAGGGAGAGGTTCGGGCTATGTTTTCTTGGGGAGGACGCGGAGCAGGCGGCAAGAGAGACTGGACGGCTTGGAACTCATAGAATCTCGACAAACCATTGGGGTTGTGTTAGGGAACATCAGGAGCGACGAGACACCATGTTCCGATACATTGTCATAGAAGGTCCGATCGGTGTTGGAAAAACAAGTCTGGCGAAGCTTTTGGCAAAGGAGTTCAATGCCCGATGTATTTTAGAAAACGTCGGGGATAATCCTTTCCTCCCTCATTTTTATGAAGACCGCAAAAAATATGCCTTTCAGGCCCAGATCTTCTTTTTGCTGAATCGGTTTCAACAGCAGAGGGAAATCGCCCAGCTCGACCTGTTCAATCAAATCACCCTTTGTGACTACCTCTTTGATAAAGACCGAGTATTCGCCTCGATCAATTTGGATGACCATGAGCTCGCCCTTTACGAACAGGTCTTCCACCTCCTCAACGTACAGATCTCTTCCCCGGACCTGGTCATTTTCTTAGAGGCCAAACCGGAGGTGCTGCTTCATCGAATCAAATCAAGAAATGTCTCTTATGAGAGGGAAATTGATATAGAGTATCTTAAGACATTGACGGAAGCCTACAATTATTATTTTTTCCACTATGATCAAAGTCCCCTTTTAGTCGTCGATACGAGTGAGATTGATTTCGTAAGCCGAAGAGAAGACCTCGACCAATTGCTTCGGGAGATCAAACAGATGAAGAAGGGGACATGGTATTTCATTCCGATGAGGTCCAAATAATCTATCCCGGTCTGAAGAAAATGCAAATTATCAGAACAGTCGGCGAGATGAAAGAATTTTCTTCCCGATCTAGAAAGGCTGGGAAGACCATTGCCTTTGTTCCCACGATGGGTTTTTTTCACGAGGGCCATCTCAGTCTCATGAGGGAGGGCCGAAAACGAGGGGATCTTGTGATCATCAGTCTCTTCGTCAATCCCACTCAATTTGGACCAAAAGAGGATTTCAAAAATTATCCCCGGGATTTTGAAAGGGACAGAAAGATGGCAGAGGAAGTGGGGGTCGATATCCTATTCGCTCCAGAGGCAAGTGACATGTATCCCCCCGATCATCAAACCATCGTTCGCGTGGAAAAGGTGACCCAGAACCTTTGCGGAAGGTCGAGGCCGACCCACTTCCAGGGCGTTACCACAGTGGTCTTGATGCTCTTCGAGATCGTGATGCCCCATGTAGCGATCTTCGGGGAGAAAGACTATCAGCAACTGGCCACGATTCAACAAATGGTCAAAGATCTCCATCTGAGCGTAGAGGTGTTGGGGATGCCGACGGTACGGGAGGCGGACGGTTTGGCCATGAGCTCACGAAACAAGTACCTCCAGCCCGACGAGAGGAAAGCCGCGCGGTCTCTGTACCGTTCGCTGCAAAGGGTAAAGGAACTTCTTCAAAAGGGGGAGCGAAAGGCGGATCGAATCCTCGACGAGGTGAACGGGATCCTTCGATCCGAACCCTTAGTCAGGATCGACTATGTTCAAATCTCCGATGCTCACACATTACAGGATGTCGACCGGGTAGAAGGGGATGTGGTCGTTGCCTTAGCCGCTTATTTGGGGAAGACGAGATTGATTGACAATCTCGTCTTCCGAAACCTTTAAGAAGCAAGCCATCTCATCATTGAAAAAATTTATTGAGAGATTAGCCCTCCGAAGCGGGTTTTTCTAAATCTTCCCGGGGTGCTTCCTTCGCAGGCGCTTTTTCGGGTTTTTTCTTTTCAGCCTCCTTGACGGCGCCAGCCGGCGACTCCATGAGTCTTTTGGCGCGGAGTCTTCTCTTTTCCTTGTTCCGCTTTCTTCTCCTTGCCAGTTCCCGATCTTTTTCTCGTCTCGGCATGCTTTCCTCCTTATCTTTCTTAGTTATGAGTTGGGAGTTCAGAGTTCGAAGTATATTTATTTCTCGGAACTACGAACTCATTACTCCGGACTATTTATTGTGAACTGAGCGGCAACCGACATAGACGGCTGATCTCTTCTATCGCCCGATGGGTCAGGGGAACGGCGTCGGAATCCTTCTCCGCAAAGAGGGGAGAGCCGATGCACACTTCCACCCGCCTTCTCCATCCCAACCTCTGTCCATATCGAATCCCCACGGGGATAAAGGGAATGGAATATCCCAGCTCCGACTGGAATCTTAAGATCATCTCAAGGAGCCGGCTTTTTCCTGAACCCACTCCGTTTCGAACGTAAGTTCCTTCCGGAAAAATGACGATCTTCTCGCCCGCTCTCAACAAGGAGACAAGGGCCTTAAAAGAATCTAAGGTTCGAATGGATTGTTTCCGATCCACAGGGAGGCCGCCCAAAAAGGAGAGGTAGTCTCGAATCAACGGGTATTTGAAGAGCTCCTTCTTGGCCACAAAGTAAAGCAGTGGCTTGAAGGCAAGACTGACGATCGGTATATCCGTCCAGTATTGATGCTTGGGAAGAATGATCATCGGTCCACGATCAGGAAGCGTCGTTTTCCACTCGGTCTCGATCCGGTAAAAAATGGAAAAGACCAGTTGGGCTAACCTTTTGGTCACAGAATAGACGATCGAATTTCTTTTCATTGCCAAAAGTTAATGTCAAATGTGAAGCTCCCCGGCCACAGGCCGGGGCTTCCCGGGCACGTAGTGGCAAGCGGAAAGCGAGCAAAGGAGATATCGTTTTAATTGTGCCCCTTCCTGCCTGCCGTAGGCAGGAACCCCGCCTATCCCGCTTTGGCGGGACGGGGCACTTGCCGGTCAAAATCCAAATGCCAACTGAAATCTAGAAATCTAAGTGTCAAATTCCAAATTTAGCTTTAGTCACTTGGATTTATATGGGAAAGGCCCTCATTATCCCCCTCTCCCCTTGGCGGGAGAGGGTAAGGGTGAGGGGGAACATCTCTTGCCCACCCCCACCTCAATCCTCCCCCGTCAAGGGGGAGGATGATGTCTGGTAATTTTCATGCCTAGTGGGTGGCTAATTGGCTTTGAAAATAATAATAATTCATTTGAACTTTGAAATTCCCTCCAGGAGTCAATACGAATCTAAAAGGTCTTCTTTGGGAACCTCCGGAACCACTTCCAACTTCGTCCATGCCTCCTTCGCCCGTTTGGCAGCGTTCATCCCTGCCCTCAAAGCGTCGCGGTTCAATTTCTCTGTGCCTTTGGGCACCCGCGCCAATACCGCAGACTCAACGGCTTTTGCAGAGACGATGGGACTTAGTAGGGAAAGGGCTCCCAGGGCAATGATGTTTGCGACGACCTCCCTCTTGAACTTCTCCCTGGCAATACGTGTACAGGGAACCTGGAAGGCCTTCCGAGTGGGGATCTGGGTGACGAAGGTAGAATCCACGATGAGCAAACCATCCGGCTTGAGATCTGGGTAAAACTCATCGCAGGATTTTTGGTTCATCGCCAAGAGGAGATCAAGGCTCATCGCTTTGGGATAATCGATCTCTTCATCGCTGACGACGACCTCCGATTTGCTGGATCCCCCCCTGGCCTCCGGCCCGTAACTCTGAGTTTGTGCCACATACTTTCCGTCGTAGATTCCGATCGCCTCCGCCAGGATAATCCCCATCAGAATCAGTCCCTGACCTCCGGAACCGCTTAACCGTATTTCATATCGAGAGCCCATCTTTTTCACACCATTTCAATTTTCAGGTTTCGGATCTACCTCAAATTTCAATTTGCAATGTGCAATTTGAAATTTGCAATTAGTGTGTTGCGGCTCCTTTAGCCCTCTCCCGAATCCTATCGTATTCATCCTGATACACCGGAAGCTCCTTATCCACCAATACTCCAATCACAATCTTATCCTGCAGCTCCTCGGGCTTCAGGGTGGCGGCCTTCTCCACTTCGACGGCATGATCTCGTTGCCACTCCATCATCTCTACGGCTGTCCCCAGACGGTTTTGCCTTCCGTATTGGGTGTGACAGTGAGCGATCACTTCCACCACCGAAAAACCCGGCTTCAAAATCGCCTTCTCGACCAGGCTATCTAAAAGTCTGGCATGATAGACGGTTCCCCTCCCCACAAAGACAGCTCCGGCTGTGACGGCCAACTCCGAGATCTTGAAATTCTGCTCGATATTGGAATAAACGGTCGTTGAAGATCTCATTCCATATGGAGTGGTAGGAGAGGACTGTCCTCCCGTCATCCCGTAGATACTGTTGTTAAGGATGATGGAGGTGACATCGATATTCCTTCTTGCCGCATGGATGAAATGATTTCCGCCTATCGCCACCGCATCCCCATCACCCATGATCACAATCACCTTCAGGCTGGGTTTTGCCAGCTTGACTCCCGTCGCAAACGTCAGCGCACGGCCATGAGTGGTATGCAGCGTATTAAAATCCACATAGACGGGAAGCCTTCCTGAACATCCAATGCCTGAAACCAGAACGACCTCATCCTTTTCATAACCGATTCGATCGATCGCCCGGATGAGGGAACCTAACATGATCCCGATCCCGCATCCCGGACACCAGACATGGGGGAACTTCTTGTCATGTCGAAGATATTTGTGGATGAGTTTGGTGACCTCTCCCATCAGGAAACCTCCGTGATTCGGTCCAATATCTCCCCTGGAGTGATAATCGTCCCGTCTACTTTGTTAAGAGTGAAGACCTTTGCGACCCCCCGGTTGACCCGCTTTACCTCCCGCGAGATCTGACCCATATTCATCTCAGGAACAAGCAGGATTCTCGAGGTCTGGAGGACTTTTTCCACGGCAGATCTCGCAAAGGGCCAGATCGTCACCAGTTTAAGAACTCCCACCTTGATCCCTTTCTCCCTTGCCTCAATCATGGCTCTCCTGGCGGACCGGGCCACACACCCGTAGGCGACGATCGTTATCTCTGCGTCTTCTGTTTGAAAAAATTCAGCCATCTGAATCTCCGAGAAATGCTGACTGATTTTCCGGTGGAGCCTGGCGATAAAGGGACCGATCTCGTCGGGCCTCGACGTGGGAAAACCTCTGATGTCATGAGTGAGACCCGTGACGTGATACCGATAGCCCTCTCCAAAATTAGCCATCGCCGGGATGCCGCCGGGTGTATCTTCATAAGGGATGTACCATTCGGGTGGAACAGTGGGTTTGACCCGATTAAAAACCTCTATCTCTTCTTCACCCGAAAGAACCATTTTCTCCCGCATATGAGCGACGACTTCATCCATGAGAAGGACAACGGGTGTCCGAAATTTTTCAGAGAAGTTAAAAGCTTTGATGGTCATCTCATAACATTCCCGAACCGTCGACGCAGAAAGGACAACGGCGGGATGGTCTCCATGGGTTCCCCATCTTGCCTGCATGACATCACTTTGAGAGGGAAAGGTCGGAAGTCCCGTGCTCGGCCCTCCCCGCATGACATTGACGATGACACAAGGAACTTCAGCGATGATGGCGAAGCCCAGGTTCTCCTGCATCAGAGAAAATCCCGGGCCGCTGGTTGCCGTCATCGATTTCACCCCCGCAAGAGAGGCGCCGATCACCGCACCGAGGCTTGCAATCTCATCCTCCATCTGGATGAAGGTCCCGTCTACTTGAGGAAGTTTAATCGATAGGATTTCAGAAATTTCCGTGGCCGGAGTAATCGGATAGCCCGCAAAGAAACGGCAACCTGCTTGGAGGGCTCCCTCTACCACCGCTTCATTGCCTTGGAGTAACAATTCTTTCTGGTGAGATCTCTTCTTCCTTTGGCTCTTCCTCTCCACCTTTTACTTCAACCCTCTTTCTCCCCTTGGTTTTTGCCTCCACTGTAATGGCAAAATCTGGACACCGGATCTCGCACCACCCGCAATTAATACATTTCTCAATATCCTTCACATAAGGACGACCCGCTTCGTCTTTCGCCAAAGCACCTGTCGGGCAGAAAGCTACACAAATCCCGCATGCCTTGCACCAGGCCTTAAAAATATCTATCTTAGGTGTCTCCTTCTTTTTCTTTGTCTCTGCCATGATCAACCCTTCCCCTTTTTCCTTAAAGAAGGCGAGGGTAGAAGTAATTCGTTCCCAAATTCCCCCTTATTAATAGTAATTTAAAATAGCAAAGGTTGTCAAAGCTTTTCAATGATCGCAGAGGCAAATTGAGAGCATTTAAGCTTCTTCGCGCCTTTCATCTGACGGGCAAGATCATACGTGACGGTTTTCTTCGAAATGGTCTTCTCGAGAGAATTCTTGATCTTCTTCCCCGCCTCTCTCCAGCCCAGGTAGTTGAACATCATGGCCCCGGAGAGAATGAGAGATCCAGGATTGACCATGTCCTTATTCGCATACTTAGGCGCTGTTCCATGGGTGGCTTCGAAGACAGCGGCCTGATCTCCAATGTTTGCTCCGGGCGCCATGCCCAAGCCTCCCACCTGGGCGGCCAAGGCATCGGACATATAATCTCCATTAAGATTGGGCGTAGCGAGCACATCGTAGTCTTCAGGCCTTAAGAGGATTTGTTGAAACATGGCATCAGCAATCCGATCTTTGAGAACGATCTTCCCAGAAGGGACTTTTTTTATTCCTTCTTTCTCCATTTCATTTTCCATTAGAATCCGGTCTTCGAACTCTTCCCTGGCTACCTCATATCCCCAATCACGAAAGGCCCCCTCGGTGAACTTCATAATGTTTCCTTTGTGAACCAATGTGACACTCTTTCGGCCGTGAGTGAGTGCATATTGGATGGCCATCCGAACCAGGCGTTTTGTTCCAAAGCGGCTGATGGGCTTAATTCCAATTCCAGAATCTTCCCGAATCTTTTTCCCCATCTCTCTCTCAAGAAACGCCCTGAGTCGCAATGCTTCCTCTGATCCTTCCTTCCACTCGATCCCTGCGTAGACATCCTCGGTGTTCTCACGGAAGACGACTATGTCCACTCGTTCCGGGTGCTTTACTGGACTCGGTGTGCCTGGAAGATACTTTACAGGTCGAAGGCATGCATAGAGGTCGAGCTTTTGCCGGAGTAATACGTTGATGCTTCGAATCCCTCCGCCTACAGGCGTGGTCAAAGGACCTTTGATTCCGATTTTGTGTTCTCGAATCGTCTCGATTGTCTCCTCCGGAGCCCAATCCTTTTTCAATTGAAATGCTTTCTCTCCCGCAAAGACTTCGAGCCAGTGCACCTTTCTCTTGACTCCATAGCACTTCTTCACGGCGGCATCGAAAACCCTAACGGATGCTCTCCAGATATCCGGGCCCACTCCATCCCCTTCGATATA